>CAMEGD010000130.1 GCA_945916025.1 uncultured Clostridia bacterium | reverse complement strand
TTATTTCTTACCTCATCATATAATTTTGTTTAACTTCAATATATTTGATATTAAAATCTAATATAATCTATTTTTCTATCCGTTATTTCATGCTATATTATAGAATATAGCATTTAAACTAATCACCGTTCTTATACCTCATAGGATTTAAGTTCATTATCAATTCACCTCCTGTCTACCTTACATATGAGTTTATCTTCACCTTTCCTGATAATGTTTTATTAGTTTGATTAACTACTGTAACTATATAATTGCTTCTCCTATTAGCCTTAACTTTTAATATTGAGTCTGATGCAAAAAATTGATTATATATAATTTTTCCATCTTCTTCAATAATTACCTGATATTTAATTCCTCCGGAACAAGACATATCTTTTAATCTAACTGTAAAACCATCATGAACTGGACCTGTCCAAGTATCCATGTTAAATTTATAATCTATATTAGCAAATCTTTTTAATCTTATATTCTCATCAACATTTGCTGCTCTAAGGCCTGTTCTCGATACTTCTCCTAATTCCAATTTTTCGTACTCATCTTCACTTATTATTTGAACCCTATCTCCAAATTCTGAATTAATATTAGTGACTATTTCACCTTTTGTATCAATCCTATCTTGGTTTAGATCAGCCACATTAGCAAAGGCTGGTAAACAAAATATAAATGTCGATATAAATACTACCAGTCCTGTAAGTGTCTTTTTCCATTGTTTCATAATTAGTATCCTTTCTTTATTTGGGTTTAATTTTAAAGCAATATTATTTGTATTACTTCCTATTTCTAAAAATTTTAGCATTGATATGCAATATTCTTTTCTATTTTTTATAGTGTCGCCTAAGTTTTCAACCACTAGCTTATCGCAGTTGATTTCAATGTCCTGGTCTAGGTATTTTAAGCTTAACCACAAGAGTGGATTGAACCAATATAGGCAGGCAACAATGTTTATCATGTGGTTAAGTAGAATATGAAATTTCTTTATGTGCATTAATTCATGGATTAAAACATGGTCTAGTAATTTTTTATCAGCTAGGATATGATCTTGTAGGATTATCTTGGGTCTTAAAATGCCAAAGGTAAGGGGTGTTTTTAAATTGTTATTGATATAAATCTCTACTTTTCTTTTTAGTCCAAATTCACTTATTTTTTCCTTGCACAAAGTATTGTGGATAGGGGTAGAGCCTTTCATTACTTTTTGGAATTTATAAATTTTTATTCCTAAGTAAGTAAAAATCAAAACTGAACCTATTAGTCGGTTTAGTTTAAAAAATATATAGCCTATTTTATTTACTAACCAGCCTAAGGAAGAATTAAAAAAGTTTGTTATAGCAAGTAAGATGCTATTACCCTTTATACTTTCTATTCCGATTTCAAGTTCATAAGGACTTATTAAATAGATTAATAAGAGAATCCACAAAACAATGCTTGCTGACCTAAAGGCTTTTTTATTTAAGATTGGTCTAACTAAAAAAATTATAGCTAATAAGAAAAGACTTTTGATAGATTTTTCGAGTATAAGAGCACTAGTTAGACTTAGTGTCATTCTTTTCTTCCTCTTGGTCTTCTTTCTCCTCTTCGTCAAAGCTTGCTATTAATTTTTTCATTTCTTCTATTTCTTCTTTTGTGACTTCTTCATTTTGTAAAAACGTTTTACACATATTTAAAAGTGATCCTTTAAAAAGTTTGTGAAAGGCTTCTTTTTGCTTGTTTAATAGGGCATCTTCTCTTGATACAAGGACCCTAATTGTATATTTAGGATACCTCCTAGCTATGGCTCCTTTTTCTACTAGTCTTCCAAAAAATGTGTAGCAAGATGTTTTGCTTATATTGTGCCTTTCCATCAATATTTTTGATAAAGATAGAGCTTGGATTTCTCCATTTTCATCTAAAACATCGCCTTTCCACAATTCTTCCATTACCATTAGTTCTCCATCTGAAAATTCCAACTATATTACCTCCTATATAAATTGCAGTTTCATTAGCTTTTGTATTTTTGCGTCTTTTATTATCTTCACCTTGAGTATATCGTAGATTTAAAAAATGGTCAAGTGTTTTGACCATTTAAAATGATAATTTTTATCTTTTAATACATATCGGGTTATTTTATTTTTTACGTTGTGAAATACTTAACATCATCAAAAGAACAGACGCCATAAGAAAACCAATTGCTATCGGATAATTTTTTATCCTAAGAAAAAAGTACAAGGAGCTTAAAAACGACGAAAATATAGCTATTATCAATAGTATATTTCTGAACTTTTCTAATCTAGGTTTACGCAAAATAAATCCTCCTAACTCTCTGACAATTATCTATTACAAGATTTAATACAGTAACTTCACAATGGCTGCACCTGCCACGGAAAAAGCTTTACCTGCTGTCAAGCCAGCATGGATTGTCAATCCCTATTTGTACAATCCAATTTTTAAATTCCCTAAATCCCCACAAAAGCAATCAATTTTAAAAGTTCATCCTTCATATCAAAGGCTTCAGACTTAGATCTGATTTCCATATCCATCATCCTATCATTTATATCTATCAACTCATCCAAGGAATAATTTCTGATATTTTTTTTTGCCTTTCTTAGCTCAAATGAACCGATTTT
>CAMEGD010000129.1 GCA_945916025.1 uncultured Clostridia bacterium | reverse complement strand
TCATAGTAGGCTACTCTATATTTAAACTTAATAGCTATAGGAGAATATCCTTTCTTCATTAGCTCTATTTGCGGAATAATAAGGTTGTTTTCGGAATGAAATAATCCACGTTGGTAATTATAGAGCTCATATCATAAAAAGACATGAGCTCTGGTGTATTTTTATTTCATAAAAGCCACACAATTATAGTCTCCGACCTGTGTGAGTCCATTCTTCTTATAAAAACTTATTGTTTTATCTGTGTCATCAGTTAACAAGATAATTTGTCGAACATCTTGATACTCTTTGAGAATAATCTCTAGAAACACTACTTATTAAATAACTTTTTAAAAAAGTTTTCATTTCCTAGAGGTTTTGCTGTCATTTTAAAAATTACACATCCATCAGGACAAACTATGGTCTTAGTGTATTTTCTTTCACCGCCAATATTTCGCAAATCTCCCCCACTTCTCACTGCTTCCATAATCGGAAACATAATTAACATGGTTTTTGAACAGATTCCATAACCCTCTTAGTTTACTGGACAACCATAAGTACAAGTATATTTGTCGCCGATTTCCTTTTCATTTCGACAATAATTCTCCGTCTTATCTCCTCGTAAGAAATCAATTACTTCAATTTCCCATTCATGTTCCTCGTCGTGCCACTTTTTCATATATTACTTCCTCTTTATCTTTTCTAAGGCCTTTCCCTTTGCTAACTCGTCTATGAGTTTGTCTAGGTATCTGATTTCTTGCATTAGGGATTCTTTTATATCTTCAACTCTCACCTTACAAATTGAACCTGTAATTAGTTTTCTCTTTGGATTTAGTTTTGGAGCCTTTAAGAAAAATTCTTCATAAGTTATATCTGAATCTAAGAGTTTTTCTATTTCTTCATTACTATATCCAGTAAGCCAATTTGTAATTTCAAATACTTCTTCTCTTTTCCTGCCCTTCTTTTCAGCCATAGCTATAAGTAAAGGATAGACTTTTGAAAATAGCATTGTATATATCTTTTCCTTTTTCATAATGAGTTCCTTTATACTAAATTATCTCCCAAACAAAGGTAGCGCTATCACTTTCTTCCACATCTTCAGGTTCAAATTCAATAGCATTTCTCATAAGCATAGGTTCACTTTCAAAGGCAGAGTACCTAGTTGAAGAGTATATATTGATTTCTCCCCAGTTGTAATCGATTCTTAGAAGTTCACCAAGTTTTACCCCTGAAGCTTGGCATAAAATTTCCGCTTTTTTCTTAGCATTTTCCGATGCATCTTTTAGCAAATCTTCCTTTAAGTTATTAGGGTTTTTTATTGTAAATCTAATTGAAAAATCAGGATTAGCATTACTTTTTAATATTGCACTAAGGGTTTGGGACAGTCTTTCTACAGAAAAATCAAAGGCAAGTTTCAAGTCGTGACTAACCTTAAAACCTTTAAATACTCTCTTAAAGTTATCATTATGATCTCTATTGCTTTCATAATGTGTCCCAACATTAAAGTTCGTGGTCTTTAAGTCTTCTTTATTAAATCCAATCTTTTCCAAAGACTCCCTTAGACTTTCTATTTGAGCCGATGCAATTTCCATAGCCTTGTCGTAGTCCATGTTTAATGATTCTAGGGACATTGAAAGGACTATATAGTCTACCTTGGCTGTGGCCTTTCCTACACCTTTTACACTTATTGTTCTAGTCATTTGAAAGTTACCTCCTTGTATTTGTTAGTTTCTATTCTTATTACTTTTATTATATCTTAAATATTAATAATTTCCTTGTTCTTACTTATCTTCTCTTAAAAAAACTTTTGTAACTTTTATCAATTAATATCGCTCCAAGTGGGGCCGTTAGTATAATTGATACTACCGCTACTGTTAGTATTAAATCTCCGGATTTTAGGCCCATTCCTAAGGGAATCCCTCCAATAGCGGCATGGACAGTTGACTTTGGCATATAGGAAAAGGCAGTCCCATTCCAATAAGAAATAATATGGCAAGTGATAATAACATATATTCGCTCCTGTTTTGTCAACGTATTCTGCCTACTCTTTATACAAAAAAAGCCAATGATTCTACAATTTTTCATGTAGAAGTCATTAGCTTATAGCAGTTTAGATTTTTAATCTTGGGAGAACTTCATTCCCAAAAATATTTTATAACAGACTTAATAAATTGTCGATTAGTACACGATTTCCTTGTAGCTTTTTATATTTACACTATCAAAGTCCCTAATTTCAATTTTTTCTTTTCCTTTAAGGTAGTCATAGATAATTTGGGGCATCTCTTGGTTTGATTCCCACTCTATTTGGCTTCCATCTAGGACTGGGAAGTTTCCACCTCCCTTTCCCCTGTAAGAATTTGTGGCTAGAGTAATTTCTTCATTGTCATCCAATTCTCTTCCCCTAAACTCAACCTTTACAAGTCTTTGACCAAGGGGTTTACTATAGTCGTATTCATAGGATATTCCTGAAAATATATCATAGTTATAAATTTGGTTTTTAGGATAAATGTAATCAGGATTAACCACTAAGTCTCCTTTTTCATTAAGACAAAAATAATTAGAATTATGCTCTAGGATTTTTTTAAGTTCAGACCCTAGGATCCTAACCCTAGTCAGGGTGTTAGAGTATGGGTAATTTCTCATAATATCCCTCATTGTAACTTCTGTGCCAAAGCCATTTGCATCATTTTTGTATATCGGAATGGCTCCCACGTCTGCACCTGCCGTATCAATTGGAATTTGGTTGAGAAGATGCAGATATGAGTGGCGCATAA
>CAMEGD010000128.1 GCA_945916025.1 uncultured Clostridia bacterium | reverse complement strand
TTAGGGGGTTAAAGTGAAGAAAAATAGTAATTTCCATTCAAATCGGATTATTTTTCTTCTTATTTTATTTTTATTGATATCTTTTGTGATTTTTTCTAGATTATTTTACGTTCAGGTAGTTAAGAGCGAAGAATACACTAAGATGGCATTAGAACAAATTAATAGAAGTGAAGAAATAGTATCTGATAGAGGATACATTTATGATAGAAATGGTAAAAGACTTGCAATAAATATAGCTGCATCTACAGTTTGTGTTAATAGTCAATACATAAAAGATGAAGAAACAAAAAAAGTAGTAGCTAAAGAATTGGCACCATTAGTCCAAATAAGCGAAAATGAATTATTAGAAAGAATTTCAACTGATAATAGAATAAAGATTAGACAATGGGTAGATTCAGATGCCGCTATGAGAATTAGAGAAAAAGGATTAAGCGGTGTAGAAGTAGTAGATGGTTTTAGAAGGTCTTATCCTTATGGAAACTTAGCTAGTCATTTAATCGGTTTTGCCAATGTAGACGGAGTAGGACAATACGGAGTTGAAGCTTCTTACAATGAAGAACTTTCAGGAAGTCCAGGAAGAATCTTCAAATCTTCAGATGCAGGTAATAGACCTCTTCCAAATTCAAATATGGAAGTTCATGATGCAGATGACGGCTTATCTGCTGTTTTAACAATTGATCAAAGTATACAAAGTATTGCAGAGGAAGAAACAAACAATATAATAGAAAAATTTCAACCAGATGGAGTTCATATTATAGTTCAAGAAGTTGAAAGTGGGGATATTTTAGCAATGCATTCATATCCTTCCTTTGATGGAAATGAACCTACTCAGCCAGTTTCCCAAGAGCAGGTAAATAATTGGAAGAATATGAGTAGTGAAGAGATACAAAACGACTGGTACAAAAATTGGAGAAATCCAATAATAAGTAACATTTATGAGCCAGGATCTACATTTAAATTAATTACTGCTGCTGCAGGATTAGAAGAAAACACCACAGACCCAGACAAACATTATTACTGTACAGGTTATATAAGGGATATTAAAAACGCTCCTATATTAAGGTGTGTTTCCTATGACGATCCTCATGGGGATATTACTTTAAGAGAAGCTTTAGCTCATTCTTGTAATCCAACATTTGTCTATTTAAATAGAGATACAGGTAGAGAAAACTTTATGAAGTACGTCAGAGCATTTGGTTTTGGAGAAAGAACTGGAATTGATTTAAATGGAGAAGGAATAGGAATAATTCCTCAAAATCCAGATGATATTTCAGAGCTTAGCTTTGCAACAATGTCATATGGACATGGTATTGCTGTAACTCCAATTCAATTAATAAACGCCGTTTCTGCAATTGGAAACGATGGTATATTAATGAAGCCTAGAGTAGTAAAAGAACTTATAAACTCTGATGGAAACTCCACTAAAACAATTGAAATAACACAAAAAAGACAAGTAATATCTAAAGAAACATCGGAAAGATTATTAGATATGATGTTTAATGTTGTAGAAAATGGAACAGCTACAAAAACTCAAAGTCCATTATATAAAATAGGTGGAAAAACGGGGACTGCAAACAAAGTAGAAGAAACTGGCGGATATTACGAAGATAGATACGTATCATCTTTTGTAGGTTTAGCACCTATAGAAGATCCAAAGGTGTCTGTATTAGTTATAGTAGATAATCCAAAAAATGAAACTTATGGAAGTATAGTTGCAGCTCCAAGTGCGCAAAACCTTATAGAATACTCTCTAAAAATATTAGGGGTTAGCGAAACTCCTAGAGATATTGAAGAAAATATTGACAATAATTTAGTACAAGTTCCAGATGTAACTTATAGATTAATAGGAGAAGGCGGAAGCGTGCTTTCTACTTTAGGTTTCAAATATACAACTGGTTATGATAAAATAACAGAAGAATCAATAATAACAAAACAATCTATAGCTCCTGGAGAAATGGTAGAAAAAGGGACTATATTAGAAATCGAATTGGATTTAAATGAATCAGACAACAAGATTCTACCTAATTTTATTGGTAAAAACATTACAGATGTTGATTTTTTATTAGAAAAAATGAATATCAATTATAAATTAGAAGGCAGCGAAGAAGGCTTTATAGCTTACCAATCTATAGACCCAGGAACTAGAATAAATTCAACTCAAGAACTGATTTTAACTTTAGATAAAAATTTAGAAACTAAAGAAAATCAAAATATTGACTCTAGTTTAAAAGACGGTTTGTTAGAAATTGAAAATGTAGAACTAGATATAGAAAATGATTCACAAGAGCAAGTAGAAGAAGACGATAAGGATGAAGTAGAAGATAGTAATAATAATTAAAGATGTTAAAATCTTTATAAAAAAAGCAGGTAACTTATGACAAGATTTCACATTGAGCATTTTATTATTGCAGCTATTATTAGTTTTGTAATAGGTCCGATAATAATACCAGAATTAAAAAAACTAAAAATTGGACAATCTATTAGATTAGATGGACCCCAATCCCATTTAGTTAAAACAGGAACTCCAACAATGGGTGGTATTATATTTATATTATCCAGTATTATAACTATGTTATTATTTGGGTTTAATGGAAAAAATACTATAATATGTATTTTTTCTTTGTTGGGATTTGGAGTTATTGGATTAATTGATGACTATTTAATAGTTGTTAAAAAAACAAATGATGGCTTTTCTGCTGGACAAAAATTCTCAGTCCAATTTTTACTGGGACTTATTTTGATGTTTATTACAATAAAAGATCCATCTTTAACCCATCTATACGTT
>CAMEGD010000127.1 GCA_945916025.1 uncultured Clostridia bacterium | reverse complement strand
CTAAGGCTTCAACTTGAATGACTATTAAGTTTTTTCCACTAGAAATTCCAGTCAAGGGACCATCTATAAGTTTCCCCCTATCCTTAAGGTCGTCTATGTCCTTTTGGGAGAACTTTTCCTTTACTATATAAGTAGAATCAGAACCAAAAACTTGGTCCTTAATATCCATAGTATGGAAGGTAAAAAGCTCTTGATATCTTAATACATTCATATTGTTAGATACAGATGTTACTAAAAAAACAAGTATAGTAGCTAACAAAGACCCTACTAGAAACTTGTAAGTAAATTTCTTTGAGAAATCTTTCCACTTATATAAATATATAAAGGCATAATAAAAGGGAAGGTCTATTATAAATAGTAAAGACCTAATAGTAAGTAGAGATAAAACTGAGTTTTGAACATCTCTAAGCATATTTGTCATACCTAAAAGCTCCACAGAAGGTAGGGTTTTAAAATAAGAAAAATATACAACATCTATAAATATAACTAGAGAAAAGAAAGTATAAAAAACACAAAGTAAAAGCTTCCTTAAAGAGCCTTTAGAGAGATTAATTAATCCCAGGATAGTTCCGCTGATTAAACAAGTAGTTAGAAAAACCAAAACAGGTGAGAACTTGGCCTGGGTATATGTAATAAATAATAAAGTTTTTATAGCCATAAGGGCAAAAGTTAAAATCAAGTCTATCACCTCAGTATAAAGGTTAGTTTACAATATAGATAAATATTTGTAAAGAAAACTTATAAAAGAAAAATATGTAAAAAAGCAAATGACATGCTCCTTAGGAACATGTCATTATATCTAGTTATTTAGTCTAGTGTTGGTTTTTTTGAATCTACTAAAATAGTAGAAAAGTCTGTGTAATTTACTAGGCCAGGCTTGTTAGCTGGATGCCTCTTTACGTTTTGTTTTTTTGTATAGTCTATGTCGATAGGGCCAGATTCTCTATACTTTGAGTTATAAGCTGCCAGTTTACCAGCAAAATTTATAACCTTGTCTGAAACTTCTTTGCCATCTGTCTTTACGACTACATGGGATCCAGGAATACCTTGGGCATGAAACCACAAGTCGTCCTTTCTTGCAAATCTATGGGTCAATAGGTCATTTTCCTTATTATTTTTACCAACATAGATTGAAAAACCATCTACTACATATTCCTTGAAGTTTACTTCGTTTTCTTTTTGGGACTTTTTCTTTTTCTTTTGGCTTCTCTTTATATAACCTTGGTCGATTAATTCTTCTTTAGTTTCTTCTAACTCATCTATAGAATTTGCTAAATCAATTTGGGCTATTACTGAATCTAAATAGTCTATTTCAGATTTAGTTTCTGATATTTGAGTACTTAAGACCTGCTCTGCATTTTTTAGTTTCCCATATTTCTTGTAATATTTTTGAGCATTTTGAGGTCCTGATATTTTTTCATCTAAAGGTACCCTTATTATATTCATATCTTCTGTATAAAAGTTTTCTAATTCAATTTCCCTTTGACCAGGTTGAATCCTATGGAAGTTTGCTGATAATAGGTCTGCATATACCCTATAAATTTCTCTATTCTCAGCTTCTAAAAGGTCTTTTTCTAAGTTTGATAGTTTTTGTTTATCCTTTTGTAATTTAGAATTTACTGATTTTTTTAAGGCTTGAGACTTTTGTCCCATCCTATCATCATTATCCCTTTTTGTATAAAGGGAGTCTAAAAGTTCTGAAGGAGATTGGAAAGATTTATTTTCTAAACCCGCTAGAGACTCTAATCTAATTACATGAAAGTCTATGACTTTCTCACTATCAAAGTAAATCCTGTTATCAAAGTCATAGTTTTTTACTTCTTCCATTAGATTAAAAAAGTTTTCTTCTAGTCTGTTTTTTTCACTATCATCTAATGAGGATAGGGGTCTTTGAGGATCTAGGCCTGCCCTAGTAGATACTTCTGATCCTATACTTTTAGAAAAGCCTGTAAAATTATGAAAAATTGTATTTTCAAGAGACTTGTTTATTGGACTACCTTCTAAGATTCTATAAAAGTCTTCCTTATTTATTGTTAAGGGGTCAAACTTATTTGTATCACCTAGATAAGTATATGGAAGGTGGGGAAGGATTTCCCTGACCCTGCTCATGGAATAATTTACTCTTTTTATTGCGTCTATGATAACTTTATCCTTATCCATAAGGATTATGTTTGAATGCCTGCCCATAATTTCTACTAGGAGGGACTTTTCAGTTTTATCAGAAAATTCATCCCAAGCATCAAATTTTATCTCTACAACTCTGTCATTTCCGTATTGAACAACTTCCTTTACTATAGCTCCCAATAGGTGTTTTCTAAGGACCATAGTAAAGATTGGTGGAGTTTGTGGATTATCTTTTGTAATTTCAGTTAAATAAATCCTCGGAGTATTACCAGAGGAAGATAAGAGTAGTTTATATTTTCTAAAATAAAGGAGAATTTCATCTTTTTCCACTTGGTATATTTTGTCGACTCTAAGTCCTTTTATCTTTTTGTTAAGTTCATTTACCACAGCTCTTGTGGTTATTCCATCAAATGCCATTTAATCACCCAAAGAAATTATATCACAAAGGGGTATAGATTTGGTATAATTAGATAATGGAGGTTTAAATGAACATATACTTAACTAGGCATGGACAAACCCAATGGAATTTAGAGGGAAGAGTTCAGGGTTTTTTAGACTCTCCTTTAACAAATAAGGGAATTGAAGATGCCAAAAAACTAGGACAAAGACTAAAGGAAATAGACTTTGACTATGTATTTTCCTCAACTTCTAATAGGGCCTATGATACAGCAAAGAATATTATTGGCAATAAAGAAAATGAGATTATCCAAGATGAAAACATAAGGGAAATAAATGTTGGAACTTGGGAG
>CAMEGD010000126.1 GCA_945916025.1 uncultured Clostridia bacterium | reverse complement strand
AAATAAATACTCCTTTAACATTGGGCCCAAAACTGCCTTCCCATCTCCTCCACGGGAATAGGGAGTTCTACCTGAGCCTTTTAGTTGGATATCGAATCTATTTCCCTCTTTATCTAGGATTTCTCCTACTAAAATAGCCCTTCCGTCTCCTAACATCACAAGATTTCCAAATTGGTCCCCCATATATCCTTGGGATATCATAGCAGCACCATCTGGAAATTCCGTTCCAGAAAAGACATCTATACTCTCATCCTTCACCCTTTCATCTAGTCCTAGAAAACTCGCCAAATCTTCATTAAAATAAACATATTCAGCTTTATTAACAGGATTTAAATGGACCTTTCTAAAAAACATAGAAGGCAGATTTTCAAATGTATTGTCAAATTTCCATATATTATTTTTCATTTATATCACCTATATTCTTTCTTACCCTAAGAGGTCTTTATATAAAGATAAAATTAGGGTAAATATAATAAAAATCGAAAGGAAAGTTTTATAAATATGGAAATATTAAAAACCTTAGAAGATAGATTTAACAACAATCTTCACAGACACGAAAATGTTAAGTGGGAAGAGATACTAACATTAATAAAAGAAAATACAATAAAAACCCTAGAAAAAATGGAAGAGTCCAGTGGAGAACCTGATGTATTTGTCCTAAATAGTGGAGTTTATTATATAGATTCATCAAAAGAAAGCCCTAAAGACAGAAGGAGCCTTTGTTATGATAAAGAGGCCAGAATAAACAGGAAAAAAGCCCCTCCAAAATCATCAGTAGAAGAATTTGCAGCCAAATTGGGAGCGGAATTATTAGATGAGAATATGTATATTGAACTTCAAAAAATAGAAGACTTCGATCTGAAAACTTCTTCTTGGTTAAAAACCGAAAAAGAACTTAGAAAATTAGGTGGAGCTATTTTTGGAGACAAAAGATACAAAAGAACTTTTATTTATCACAATGGAGCAGATTCTTATTATTCTTCAAGGGGATATAGGGGATTTATTAAACTAAAATAAGCTATTCTAATTAAAGAATAGCTCATACTTTTATGATCTACCTAATTTTCGTCCAATTCTCTTCATAACTGTTGAAATCATAAATTTTGTACCTGGCCATGGATCGTCTAAGGACCAAGTTGATGATATGATTTCATCGTGTTTGTTTTGTCCGATAATTTCTTCTCTAGAAAGTTGTTTTTTGTTTATATAACCTCTCATTGAGGAAATATCTTCGTACAAGTATCTCCACCTTTTTCCAGTGTCGTAGTCGATAATATGAGATCCAATATCTTGACCTGTACTATCTAAATAATAAAGATAAGGAGTATCCATTCCAACTTCTATGTGAAGTTGGGTAAAGTTTACAAAACGGACATTTGCTTCTATAAGATAAATTAGTCCGTTGTTTTCGTCTTTTTTCATTTCAATTTCGATAAATCCTCTAAAGTCTAAGGCTTCTACAAAGGGCATTGCAAATTCTGCAGCTTCAGGTATCCACTTTTGAGCAGCATAAGTAGATGCTCCAAAGTTATTAGGCCATTGTCTGATTTTGTATTCAGTGGTGTAATAAGCCAGTTCTCCGTATCTATTTACATAGGCATCGAAGTTGTAGTTATTTTCTTCTGGTCCTGGTATTATTCTTTGGATAAATACTTTGTGTCCGTCTCTTTTAGTTATTTCTAAAACTTGTTTAAGTTCTCTTTCTGTATTTATAAAAAATGCCTTTTCTCTATATCTTTCCACGAAGGAAGGAGAATCTGCCGGTTTTACAATAAGGGGATAGCCAATTTCATCCATAACTCTATTGTAAATGTCATCTACATCTGTAGATAGTGTTTCAGGAGTTCGAATGTCGTATTTTTTAGCTATTTCTTCTAGTCTAGTTTTATCCATTAAATCAGTAAGTAGTCCCTTTCGATCCATTGGAAATAAATAATATTCTTTAAGTTCAAAAAAGTACTTGTCTAAAAATTCCACATAAGGATCAGCAGTAGGCATTAATACTGGCTTTTCTTCTTGAGCTCTTCCATATCTTAGTAAAAACTCTAAATAGGCTTCTTCTTCCCTTTCATAATGGGGAGCAATAAGGGCTTCCTTTACGTATTTACTTTTTCCATAGTGATTTTTGTCCTTGTGATTTACAGAAACCACGTGGATTCCCTTTTTTCCTAAGGATCTAACTACAGCTAAACCTATATAATAATTTGTACCTAGTACAACAGCTTTGTTATTTGCCATTTTTTACCTCCTATATTAACTACTTGTATTTGAATTATACCAATTATTGAGAATATTGACAATTCATAAGATAACCAAGTTAATTAATATGAATTTGGGTATATTAGAAAAAAATAATAATTAGGGGGAAGTAAAATTGATTAAAAATTTATTAGACAATATAGGAGATACTTCTTTAATACAGCTAAAAAAAATTGGAAATGGAAGAATCTTTGTAAAATTAGAAAAAACTAATCCAGCTGGAAGTATAAAAGACAGACCTGCAATGGAAATGATAAAGTCTGCAATTGATACTGGAAAACTAAAAGAGGGAATGAAAATAGTAGAGCCCACTTCTGGAAATACTGGAATTGCCCTTGCTATGATAGGAAGGCATTTAGGATATGAAGTATTACTTATAATGCCTGATAGTATGAGTATAGAAAGAAGAAAGCTAATTGAGGCTTATGGAGCAGAAATCGAACTGACAAAAGGAGCCGATGGGATGAGTGGAGCTGTTAAAAAAGCTCAAGAATATGTGGAAACTGGAGAATACTATATGCCTGGGCAGTTTGACAATCCTGCAAATGTAAAAGCCCATGAAAAGACCACAGGTCCTGAAATTTTAAGGGACTTAGAAGATATTAAAGGCTTTATTGCTGGAATAGGTACTGGAGGAACTGTTAGTGGTGTTGGGAAATTCTTAAAATCACAAAAACAAGATGTGAAAATATGGGGATTAGAACCTGAAGTAGCTCCAGTTATAA
>CAMEGD010000125.1 GCA_945916025.1 uncultured Clostridia bacterium | reverse complement strand
ATTATGGAAGAAACAATTAAGTACCTAGATGATAAATATGGACTTAAAGAGTAGAAGAAGTAGCCCTTTTGTTAATTTCCAAGAAATTAGAATTTAAAGTTATATACTAAAATAATTTTAAGAGGATAAAAAATGCTAATAATAAATGACATAATAGCCTTTATAATTGAAATAGCTTCTTTAGTCTTATATGGGAAATTTTTCTATGGCCAATCAGATAAGCTAGTAATAAAAATAATTTTAGCTTTATTATACATTGTAGTATTTGGAATAATCTGGGGGAAGTTTTTTGCTCCCAATGCTAAAAACCCTCTACAGGGAGGTATTAGATGGACATTGGAATTTGTAATTCTTATTTTACCTTGGATTTTAAATTATTATAAAAAGCCAAAATACATCCTATTTGCAGCCATAATAATAGCCACTAACTTGATTATTCAAGGATATTTTGGAAGAAGTAACTTGTAAAATACAGTTTTAATTTACGTCTTTAATATGGCGTTTTTTGTTGAAAAGACACTTTTTTTCATATTTCTAGAAAATCTTAAGAAATTCTTTATAATTTATTAACAAATATATTATCTTTTATTAACCCTTTTGTAAATTATATACCTTAATATAGATATATACTAAAGTAAATACTAATAGGCAGGTAAATTATGAAAATACTTATATTAACAGCAAAATGTGGAATGGGACATTTTAACTGTGCAAAAGCTATAAAAGAAAAAATAGATACAAAATTTAAAACTTGTGATGTGGAAGTTGTAGACATCTATGAAGAAAAATTTAAGGACAAGGCTGATATTTTTTACAAACTTTATAACTTTCTAGTAAACTTTGGAAATCCCATTTATAATATCGCATATAAAAACGCAGTAAAAAAGACTGAAAAAGAATATATATTTAACCTTGTTTACGATCTAATGGTAGACAGGTTTTCAGAAATTATGGAAGAAAAAAAGCCAGACCTTGTAATTTCTACTTATTCTCTTACTTCAGAAATAATGTCCATATACAAGAAAAAATCAGGCTCAAAAACTCCTTTAATAACTTGGATCACAGACATAAATGCCCACAACGCCTGGGTTAACAATCAAACTGACTTTTATATAGCACCTGATATGACAACAAAATCCCAACTTATGGAAATGGGAGTAGAGGAAGAAAAAATCCAAATAGGTGGAATACCAATAATAAACAAAGTTCCTAATAGGACTAAAAAAGTAAAAGATAAGAAAAAGATTTTACTAATGGGAGGAGGCCTAGGCTTATTACCTAAGTCCCATGGATTTTATAAGGCCTTAAATGACATTGACGGAGTTGAAATCACTGTAATAACAGGAAAAAACAAGACCCTTTACAAAAAGATTAACAACAAATACGAAAATATAAAGGTTTTAGGCTATGTAAATAATGTAGGAGACCACCTATTAGAGTCAGATTTGTTAGTAACAAAGCCAGGTGGAGTTACAAGTTTTGAAGCAATAAATTCCCAAGTTCCTATGGTAGTATTTAAGCCAAGTTTGGACCAAGAAGTAGACAATGCTAAATTTATTAAGAAAAAAAATATTGGGTTAGTCTTAGAATCCAGATATTCAAACCCTTACAAGACAGCATCTGTAATAAAAAACCTAATAGAAGATGAAAATGCTCTAAACATCTACTCTAAAAACCTAAAGGAAATCAAGGACCAAATAAAAGATAATATCCTAGAAGAAATGTTGGAAGAAAAAATATGCTAGTAAAAGTAATACTTGCTTTTCTAATATTTTATGCACTATTTACCTTAGTTCCTTGTATCTATTATAAGTACATTTACAAGGAAGGCTATGAAAAAGGACACCTATATCTTACCTTTGATGACGGACCAAATAGATATGTAACAGAAGAAGTCCTTGATATACTAAAAGAAAACCAGAAAAAGGCGACATTTTTTGTAGTAGGAGAAAAGATTTTAGAAAATAAAGACATAATATTAAGAGCATATAGTGAAGGCCATGAAATTGGAGTCCACTGCTTTAACCACTCAAACCCCCTACTATGGGGACCAATTAAGACAAAGATAGACATGGACAAATCCCTGGGCTTACTAAAAGACTTAAATATAAGACCAAGTTTTTATAGGCCTCCTCACGGTATAGTAAATTTAATGATGGTATACAAGGCCTCAAAGGAAAAGCTACCCTTAAAACTTTGGACCTGCCTCCCAGGAGATTGGAAAGACGATCTAGCTTATGATAAAATACTAGAAGCCTTAAAAAAAGAAAAAGAAAAAGGTGGAGTTGTCTGTCTTCACGACTCTAACCACAAAATAAAAGAAAAGACTAAAGCTAATGAAAACACACTAAAAGCTTTAAAAGAATACTTTAAGAAGGAGGAAATCTATGGAAAATTATGAAAAAAAGCAACCCTATATGAATAGTCAGTACAAAAACATATTATTTATCCTCTTGGTCTTAGGACTGACTCTGCACTTTTTCATAGACTTAGATGACCTTAGAGCCCTTCCAGAATTATTTTTAAGACTAAACAAGGGATATTTATTACTAGGACTTTTAGTTATGGCAATATTTTTTATCTGCCAAGCTCTAGTAATAAAAAGGCTCCTATTTAGCCTTGGCTATAAAATAAAACTGTCCCAAGGCCTTAGGTACACCCTTATAGACTACTATTTTTCAGCAATTACACCAGGAGCAGTAGGTGGCCAACCATCAGAAATCTACTATATGAAAAAAGATGGCATAAACATAGGCTCTTCCTCTTTGGTAATGTTGATTTTCAACGGACTTTACCACCTAAGTTTGGTTATAGTAGTAGGGGGCCTTGCCATATTTTATAAGGGCCAAGTTCTCCAAGGAGAAAGGATTTTTTCCTACCTATTTTACTTTGGATTATTAGTCCAAATATCCCTATCAGTAGGATTTTTTATACCAATATTTTCAAAAAAAATAATATATAAAGTTAAGGACTTTATAATAAAAATTCTA
>CAMEGD010000124.1 GCA_945916025.1 uncultured Clostridia bacterium | reverse complement strand
AATAAATGGCAATATTTGAAAGTGTTTTTGATATTTTATATTTAATAGTGGTAAGGCATAGGTGTAAGTACAGCTAATATGAATGCCTTAGCTGGTTTATCGGGATTAGGACATATTATCTTGTCTGTTGGTTTAGTTATGATCATGAAAAAAATAATAAAACTAGAAAAGAAAGAAGCATTTGCATATCAAAAAATAATTAAGTTTTCCTTAAAAATCTAATAGACCTATGACATAAAGGAAAAAATAGGCTAAAATAATAATATGAAAAGAGACAAGAAAACCACTAAAAAAATTGACAATAAAATAATACTAATCCTCTTCATACTACTTATAAGTATAGGAATTATTTTTTCCTTAAAAATAGCCCTTAATAGTAACAGACCATCCTATTTTTCTAAAAATATCTATGTATACAACATTACAGATGATAAAATGGAGCTAGGAATTAGAGAAGATGAAAAAGTTCCACCAGCATCACTGACAAAGATGATGACTGTATTAGTTGCCATAGAAAATATCAATGACTTGTCAACTATAGCCCCAGTAGATGTGGACTCTTATAAGGAAATGGTATCTAGAAACTCATCTATGGCAGGGTTTTTTGGAAAAGAAACTACAACATATAGGGACCTACTTTATGGGACAATGCTAGCATCTGGAGGAGAGGCAGCAAACTCCCTAGCAATTAACATAGCAGGCTCAAAAGAAGAATTTGTAAACTTAATGAACATAAAAAAAGAAGAGTTAGAACTTAAAAATACAAACTTTAGAAATCCAGATGGCTTAGACGAAGAAAACCACTACTCAAGTGCAAAAGATTTAGGAAAAATCTTAAACTATGCCTTGAAAGATGGAGACTTTAGGGCAATATTTACAAAAAATTCTTACCAATCTACATCTACCCTAGACCATCCAAAGGGCCTATTAATAAACTCAACTGTCCTATCAAAACTTCCACACTACACCCAAGAAGGCTTTGAAATAATAGGAGGAAAATCTGGAACTACCATAAATGCAGGCCACTGTTGGGCCACCCTAGTAAAGAAAAATGAAAAAGAATATATTTGTATAGTCCTAGGAAGTGACTATTATGGGGAAGTACAAGATGGCCATATAATAGACACCCTTGAGATTATGAAAAATATATAGAAATAGGACAAGAAAATGTGCACAGGAATAAAATTTGATTATGAAGAAGGGTCCATTTTAGGAAGGACAATGGATTTAGAATACCCAGTAGAATACAGTATTGTCTATATGCCTAGAAAATATGACTATTGTAAAGACTTAGAACAAAATATCCTAACATCAAGGTACAAGACTATGGGCCTATCATTCTTTTCCACAGATCCTTTAAAGGATGGAATAAATGAAGAAGGATTAATGGGAATAACTAACGATTTTTCAGGATTTAATCTTCACTCTAAAGAGATGATAGAAGGAAAAATTAATATATCATCTCTAGACTTTATGACCTATATACTAGGAAACTACAAGACTGTAGAGGGAATTAGAAGGGACATAAAAAAGTTTAACCTTTCAAACAGGGACAATAAGGGAAACAAAGTCTTAGCCCCTGACTTTCACTTTTATTTTGTAGACAAGTATAAGGACTCAGTAGTTATAGAACCAAAAAAGGGACAACTTTTCATATACGAAAATCCATACCAGGTTATGACTAACTCTCCAGACTTTTGGTCCCAAGAAAGAAAGCTTAAAAAATACCTAGACCTAGAAAACTTAGAAGAATTTAACTCAGCTAAAAATCTTCCAGGAGGATATGATCCAATATCCAGGTTTATTAAGGCCTTTTTCTTAACTAAGAGCCACATAGGTCCAAAAGACTTCAAGGAAGCCTTAGCATTTAGTCACAATATTTTAAGTGCCATGAGCCTTCCCTACGGATTTATAAAAAATAAAAGTTATAATAGTTTTACCTACACTAGGTATATAACAGCCTATGACAGTAAAAACCTTATCTTAACAGTTAAAAGAGAAGATAATCCTAACCTTTATACCTTAAAGTTTTCAGATATAAAGGACCAAGAAAAAAGGCTAGAAATAAAGATACCCAAAGACATTTTTACAAATAAATTAATAGAGGAGAATAAATGAAAGACTTAAATCTAATATTTTTTGTAGACAAAAACTGGAATATTGGGGTAAAGGGGGACATGCTATACAAGACCCAGAAGGACCTTGATCATTTTAAGGAAATAACTTACGGCCAAGTTTTAGTCATGGGAAGAAAGACCCTAGAAGCTCTACCAGGGAAAAATGGCCTAGAAGGAAGAACAAATATAGTTTTAACTAGAAACAAAGACTATAAGGCAGAAAATATTATTCTTGTAGAATCCATAGATGCCTTAGAAAAGGAACTGGAAAAGCACAATGAAGAAATTTTCTTAATTGGTGGAGGAAATTTAGTAAACCAACTTTTCTCCCATTGTACCTATGCCTATATAACAAAAATGCACTACAGTTTTGACATCTTTGATACCTCAATTCCAAACTTAGATGAGTTAGAAAATTGGGAGATAGTAAAGGAAGAAGAAGCCTTTAATGATGGAAGATTTCAAATAAAATTTATAGAATATAAAAAAATAAAATAAAAATTTTTAGGGAAAGAAGGTTTCATCCTATCTTTCTCTTTTTATATAAAAATAAGTTATAACGTTAAGTAGAATAACCTATAATTTCTATTCGGATATTATAGGGAAGAAGATAATAAAATCCTCTAAACTAAGGATAAAGGAGGAAGTAAAAATGAATATTATCAAATCTTTTAATTCTACAATAGATTATCTTGAAACAGTTTTAGATGATGAAATTGATGAAAAGAAAGTCGCTTATTTATCTGGATATTCTTATTCTATGTTTAGTCGTTTGTTTTCAATCTTAACAGATGCTACTCTTTCAGAATACTTAAGATCCAGAAGGCTAATAGAGGCAGCAAAAGCATTACGAGATACAGATGAAAAGATTATTGATATTGCTTATAGGTATTCCTATGAGTCTTCAGATTCTTTTGGCAGTGCCT
>CAMEGD010000123.1 GCA_945916025.1 uncultured Clostridia bacterium | reverse complement strand
ACTTCTTCACAATTTAGAACTTTTACTGCCCTAAAGTCTGATTTTGAAAATGTTTCAAAGTCCACATCTTCTTCAAATAATGGCTCTACTACTACCTTTGAAAAGTCTATTACTTCTTCTTTTTCTTCTAGTAAGGAGATATTTCTCTTTTGGTCTTCTAATTCAGATCCAATAGGCTTCATAGTTGGGAAGAAGATAATATCCCTAATACTTGGAGAATCTGTATATAGCATAATCATCCTGTCTACACCAATACCTAGGCCTCCTGTAGGAGGTAAACCTACCTCTAAAGCATTAATAAAGTCTGTATCCATTGGATGAGCTTCGTCATCTCCAGATTCCTTATCTGCAAGTTGAGCTTCAAATCTTTCTTTTTGGTCTATTGGGTCATTTAATTCTGAGAAGGCATTTGCTAGTTCCCAGTTGTTCATAAATAATTCAAACCTATTTGTAATTCTAGGGTCTTCTGGATTTCTCTTTGCAAGTGGAGAAATTTCCACAGGGTGACCAGTTACAAAGGTTGGTTGTACAAGGGTTTCTTCACAGAATTCTTCAAATAACTCAGAAATTACATGGCCCCTAGTCCAGAAAGGTTCTGGTCTAAGTCCTTTTTCTTTAGCTACTTCTAAAGCTTTTTCATCTGTGTCTATTTCATCAAAGTCTACTCCAACAATTTCCTTAACTAGGCCTTCCATTGATACCCTTCTCCAAGGAGGGGTAAGGTCTATTGTTCTTCCTTGGTAGTCTAGTTCTAAAGTTCCTAAAACTTCCTTAGCAACATAAACAAATAAGTCTTCTGTTAAGTCCATCATAGTGTTGTAATCAGCATAAGCTTCATAAAGTTCTATATTTGTAAATTCAGGGTTATGTCTAGTATCCATTCCTTCGTTTCTAAACATTTTGCCCATTTCATAAACCTTGTCAAAGCCACCAACTATTAGTCTCTTTAAGAATAATTCATTGGCTATACGTAATTGCATATCTATATCTAAGGTATTGTGGTGGGTTAAAAATGGTCTTGCATTTGCTCCACCGGCAACTGTACCTAAAATAGGAGTTTCTACTTCTAAGTATCCCCTATCATCAAGATAGTTTCTAATTGCCTTTATAATTTTTGTCCTAGTAATAAAGACATTTTTTACCTCAGGATTAACTATTAAGTCAACATATCTTTGACGGTATCTCAAGTCTACATCCTTTAGACCGTGGAATTTTTCAGGTAATATTTGTAGGGATTTTGACAACAAAACTAAACTAGTTGCCCTGACAGATACTTCACCTGTCTTAGTTTTAAATACTAGTCCTTTAGTCCCTACAATGTCTCCTATATCTAATTTCTTAATATCATCAAAGTTTTCTAATAAGTCTTTTTTACAAAATAGCTGAATTCTTCCTTGGGAGTCTTGAAGGTCAATAAAAATAACCTTTCCATGACCTCTTTTAGACATAATTCTTCCAGCAATTGATACTTCCTTTTCTTCAAAACTATCAAAATTTTCTACAATTTCAGCAGTTTTATTAGAAATTTCGTATTTTTCTTGTAAAAATGGGCTCTTACCTTGGTCTGTTAGGTCTTTTAGTCTTTGTCTTCTTAATAAAAGAATTTCATTGAGATTTTGTTCGTCTTTAGACATATTTCCTCCTATTACATTGTTTCTATAGCTACAATTTCAAATTCTATTAGGCCAGCTGGAGTTTCAACTTGGGCTTTATCTCCTATTTTTTTGCCTAATAGGGCACTTCCCATTGGAGATTCATTAGAAATTTTTCCTGCAAGTGGGTCAGTTTCAGCACTTCCTACTATAGTATATAGTTCGTCTTCCTTTGTTCCCTTTTCCCTAATTGTAACTTTAGTTCCAATACTTACATGGTTTTTATCTAGGTTTTCTTCTTCTATTAAAACTGCATTTCTTAGCATATTTTCTAATTTTGCAATCTTTTCTTCAACCTTTGCTTGTTCATTTTTTGCATGGTCGTATTCAGCATTTTCAGATAAGTCTCCATATCCTAAAGCTGTCTTTATTTTTTCTGCAACTTCTCTTCTTGTTACTGACTTAAGGTGGTCTAATTCTGCTTCAGTTTTAGCTAGGCCTTCTTCAGTAAAGAAAAATTCTTTTTCTGGCATTAATATTCCTCTTTTCTTTTATATATCTATTTGATATACACAGTTAGACTATTGTATTAGATTATTAATTAGATGTCAATATTTGAACTTTATATCTATTTAATATGTCCAAAATTTCATCTTTTGACTTCACTGTGTTGATTTCATTCTTAAGTTTTGCTGAGTTTTTCATTCCCTTAAAGTATCCATGTAAGTGCTTTCTAATTTCAGGGATACCAATTTTTTCTCCCTTAAATTGGCATATTAGTTCAACATGGTCTTTAATAACTTGAAATTTTTCATTTAAGGTTAAGGGCTCAAGACTTACTACCTCAAGGTCTCCTTTAATTTTAGAAAAAATCCAAGGTGATCCTACTGCCCCTCTTCCTATCATTAGACTATCTACTTTGTAGGTTTCCAATAGGTCTTTTATATTTGTTTCCATATTTATATCCCCATTTCCAACAACAGGAATATTTAAGGTTTCTTTTATGTGTCCGATTTTCTCCCAATCTGCTAGACCTGTGTAATATTGGTCCCTAGTTCTACCATGAACTATAAGATAGTCAGCTCCAGCTTCTTCTATGGCCCTGGCTATTTCCAAGTAGGGCTTAGTGTCACTAATTCCCAATCTCATTTTGGCAGATAGGGTCTTAGTTGTGTTTTTTCTCATTTTGCTGAGAATTTTGTAAACTAAGCTAGAGTCCTTTAGGAGGGCTGAGCCCTCTTGATTTTTGTATATTTTCGGTGCTGGACATCCAATATTTAGGTCTATAATATCTATTTCATCTTTGGAATCTAAAAACTTTGTCCCTTCTCCTAAGATTTCAGGATCAGAGCCGAAGAGTTGAATTCCAACTGTTTTTTCTTCTGGGTATACTTCAAGCATTTCTAAAGTTCTCTTGTCCCTATACTTAAGAGCCTTGGCTGAAACCATTTCACCG
>CAMEGD010000122.1 GCA_945916025.1 uncultured Clostridia bacterium | reverse complement strand
AAAGACATTTAGCGTTTATATAGGAGTATTTTTAATAAGTTTATCTCTAGGGGAAGTTGCTGGAAATATCCTTGGCCATGTTGGACTTTTAATAATAGGTTTTACAGGAATAGAACTATTGAAGATGAACCTACTTGCAACTTTAGGTGTATTTGTAGATATAGGCTCAAACAATCTAATATTTAGGTTTGAAAACTGGATGTATAGGCAAAATCAAGGTTTAAGAATTCTTTATAATCCTGCTAGTGTACTAACTGATAATTTGAGATTAGAAGGTGCTCTGACATTTTTAGCCTTAAGTCTTGTATATGCTGGTCTTGGATTATATTTTGTAAATAAAACAAAATCTGAAAGATCGGGACTTTTAGTAAAACACAAGTATATTAGTAAATATGTATTTTTCCTAGCAGTAATTACCTCTGCTAATTTACTTTATACAATATTTTCCTCATTTACAAGTTCTGGAGATATTTTAGGAATATTAATTTACTTCCTATCTTTATTGGGATCTTTCCTATTTTATAAAGTACTTTTCAACTCAAGGATTGGATTATAATCTAAAAGAAGTGGAAGCTAACAACCTTCTTCTTTACACATTAAAAGAGATAGCCTAAAATTTTAGGCTATCTTTTTATAATTTACTAAGTTCTCTTTCTCCTATTCCTGCTACTATTAAGGCAAGGACTAATTTTTCATATTTATCATAAAAGGTTATGTCGTATTCTGCATCTAATTCTGTTTTACTGTCATCAATTTCAGCTATTACTTCCTTGTTAGAGTAGGCTTTAAAAACTTTCTCTGTAATACTTCCAGTAAAATGAATTTGTTCGTTTGCATAGGCTAGGTCAAATACTCTTTGAGTAGGGGTACTTGTACTAGTTACTACAACATAAGTATTGTCACTAAAGGTGATTTTGTACTCTATAAAAACAAAGATCCCACGTCTTTTTATATTTAACAAGAGACTTCCATCTGGATACAAGATATCTGCATCAAATTTTTTAAAGTTGTCCTTAGTAACTACCCTATACTTTAATTTATCATTTTCGTCTAAAAATTCTCCTGGAAAGTAGCTACTTACAGATTGTCTTTTATAAAATAATTTTTTCATGCTTATCACCATCTTCTTTAGTCTTATATTGATTATACCTTATAAAGCATTAATAAAACCAACTTTATTTATTAATTATTATAATTATAGCAATTTTATCTTAGTGTAATATTTTCTATATTGGGAATATATAAAAGAGGTGATTGATTTTGAAAAAAATATTTATTGGAGGGCTAATTTTAGCTTTTTTATTTTTAGCTGGATGTAATCAGTCCGTCACAAAGGAGGAAGAACAAGTGATAAAAAGTATAGATATAAATGAGTTAGGAAAGAAAAACCTAAAGGAAATATATTTGGCAGGAGGCTGTTTTTGGGGTGTAGAAGGTTACTTCCAAAGACTTGGAGGAATTGTTGAAACTGAAGTAGGTTATGCAAATGGAAAAACTGAAGATACTACCTACCAAGACCTTAAGGAAACAGACCATGTTGAAGCCCTAAGGCTTATTTATGATGAAAATAAGATTTCCTTAACAGAAATTATAGACCACTTATTTAGAATAATTGACCCAACAAGTGTAAACAAGCAGGGCAATGACATAGGTAGACAGTACAGGACTGGAGTTTATTCTGAAGATGAAGAAGTCCTAGAAGAAGTTAGGTCCTTGATCGATTCTAAAAGGGACCAATATGACAAGGAAATAGCTGTAGAAGTTGAAAAACTAAATAATTATGTTACTGGGGAAGACTACCACCAAGATTATCTAGTAAAAAACCCAACTGGATATTGTCATGTGGACCTTTCATTAGCAGAGGAGCCTTTATATAAGACTTATGTGAAAAAGGCTGACTCAGTTTTAAAGGATGAACTTAGTGAAATACAATATGAAGTAACTCAAAATAGTGGAACTGAAAGACCATTTACCAGTGAATACGACAATTTTGAGGGAAGGGGAATTTATGTAGATATTACCAGCGGAGAACCTTTATTTTCTTCTTCTGAGAAGTATGATGCAGGCTGTGGCTGGCCATCTTTTACTAGGCCAATAACTTCCTACACCCTTGATTATCAAGAAGATGAAAGTCATGGGATGAAGAGGGTAGAAGTAAGGTCTAAGACAGGAGATGCCCATCTTGGTCATGTTTTTGAAGATGGTCCTAGTGATGAGGGGGGCCTAAGATATTGTATAAATGGTGCTTCCTTAAAATTTATACCTTATGAAGAAATGGAAGAAAGTGGCTATGGCCAATATATGAAGTATGTTAAGTAGGAGGTCAATATGGAGTTTTTAGATGCACTGAAGATTAGGAGGTCTCAATATAATATTACTAACACGTCAAAACTATCAGATGATGAGATTTTAGCGGTTGTTAGAGAGGGAATAAAGCATACCCCTAGTCCAATGGATTCCCAAACTACTAGGGCTGTGGTCCTGTTTAATGAAAATCATAAAAAATTATGGGAAATAACTAAGGAAAAATTACTTGAAAAGATTGGGCCTGAAAGGTTTAAAAAAACAGAAGAAAAAATTGACAGCCAGTTTTTAGCAGGTTATGGAACAATTTTATTTTTTCAACAAGAAGATGAAATTAAAAAAGGGGCCGAGGAGACAAATGAAAACTTTTATTCTTGGTCTGACCAAAGTGCTGGGATGACCCAAGGGAATATTTGGGTAGGACTTTCTGAAAAAGGTTTAGGAGCATCCTTGCAACATTACAATCCTCTTATAGATGAAGATGTGAAAAAAGAATTTTCTATACCAAAAGAATGGAGATTAATGTCCCAAATGCCCTTTGGAGATATTGTAAGTCCACCTAAGAAAAAAGAATATAGAGACATTGATGATCTTGTTAAGGTAAGAAAGTGAAATTCAATCCAGGTTAAATAAACAGCCTGGATTTTAATATTTTTGTTGATTTTAAAAAAATAAACAAGTACAATTTACTTAGCTTAAATTCTATTAAAGGAGGAAGTAAGAAATTATGGAAAAAAGAATATCAT
>CAMEGD010000121.1 GCA_945916025.1 uncultured Clostridia bacterium | reverse complement strand
CCTTTATATAGCTTTTATCATATTTTTCTAAAGAGTTTATGTCCTCATCTGTTAGGGCCCATTTTTCGTCTTGGCCCCATATTTTTTGGTTTTTCTTTTGTATATTTATTGAATCTCTATCTAGGTCTTTATTATCTGCTAACCATTCTAGTCTTTTTGTAGCAATTTCTAACCTAGATGTTTTACTTTTTATACTACCTTTTGAGTTTAGGGCTGTGACTGACAAACCTATTAAGAATATTATCAAAATCCACAAATAGTTTCTTCTTATAAATAAACTTGAATATCTTTTAAAGCTTTTCATTAGAAACCTCCCCTTTCTTTTCCCAAAAGAAGTAGTCTTCAAGTTGGATTGGAAGAATATCAAACTGAACAATCTCTTCTATAGCCAGCTTTTCTACTACTTCCTGTTCACTTCCATCTATTAGAATGTTGTAAACCCTGCCTATATGACTTCTTATATAGGAACCATTTTTGATTTCTTCTGGTAGTGTGTCTTTTACTACTACTTGAACTTTTTGGAAAGAGCTTTCTCTAGAATTAGAATAACCTTCTATCTTTCCATCTAATGACAGGTAAATAACCCTATCACAAATATTTTGAAGCTCTTGAAGTTGGTGGGAGGCAATAAAAACTGACCTGCCATTTTCTTTAGCATCTAACAGATACCTAATAATAATTTCCTTGTTTAGTACATCTATCCCATCTAAAACTTCATCTACTAAAATAAATTTTGCCCCAGTAGCTAAAACCATAATTAAGCCCAAAATAGTCTTGTTTCCTTTAGATAGGGACTTTACAGGTTGGTTTAAGGTAATATTTAAGCCTTTAATTTCTGTCTCTACAAAGGACCTATCAAATTCAGGAAATAGAATTTGATAATACTCCATAACTTCCTTAATTCTCTCATAATTGAAAAAATAAAAATTGTCTGGAAGAAAGGCAATATTTGTAATTTCTTCTGGATACATTCTAATATCCTTTAGGTCAACAGAAACTTCTCCCTTACTTGGGTCCAAAATTCTACTCATAATTTTTAGGAGGGTAGTTTTTCCAGAACCATTTCTTCCAACGACCCCTGTAATTTCTCCCTCACTAAGGCTAAAGGATATATTTTCTAATACTTTTTTCTCATCAAAATACTTATCTAGGTTTTTGACTTCTAATATCATAGATCCTTCCCTCCTTCATATATATTTTCTACAATTCTATGGACTTGATCTTCATTAATCTTAAAAAATTTACATTCCAAAATTACTTCTTTTAATTTCTCTTCTATGTTTTCTTGTTCCCACTTTATTTTTCTTTCATCTAAAAGAATAAAGGTCCCCTTGCCAGGAAGGGTTTGGATAATACCTAAATTTTCAAGTTCTTTATAGGCTCTTGTTATAGTGGACTGATTTACAAGTAAGGTCCTAGCAAGTTCCCGAACTGAAGGCATTTGGTCATTTTCTTTAAAATAACCTAGTGTTATAGCCCTTTTTGTCTGATCAACAATTTGTTGATATATAGGGTCTTTGTTAGTTAGGTCAATCTTATACAAGTTTTTACCTCCTTTAACTGTTTGGTGTGTAACCATACACTTGGTACATCTATATAGTAATAGACCTTATATATTTTAGCAAGTTACAATTTGGAAACAAAAAAACTTAGGCCTTAGACCTAAGCTTTAATTTTTCAATTCCCTAATCCTATAATACTGATATCCTTCATATTCATCTAGTCTTTTTTTGTCCTTATTAGAAATCTTAGACAAGGGAATTGCTTTTTCATCTTGATAAATAAAATTGTTTGATATTATTCTGTAGTCCTTTCTTAAATCAGAAGTGTAAGCGAAAAACTTATCTCCATCTGTATATCCTAACAAGTCTAAGACCAAGGACCCAACATAGTTTACAGAAATTGACTGTTTGTTTTTTATTTCAATGTTTTCTGTCTTTAGATACTCTTTGCCCTTTTTATTTCCCGTTATAAAAAAGGGAGTCCTGTAGGTTTTCATTTCATCTTCAAAGGTTGGACCATTTATATTAATGCCAAGTTCTTTGTAAATATCAGTCCCTTCCCCAAGTCCAGGGAGATGGTCTCCATAAAAGACAAAAATTATTGGTTCATCTATTTTATTTATTTCTTCATAAATCCTTCCAAGGCTTTTATCTATGTCTTTTAGACCAATAAAGTATGAACTTAGAATTTCTTTAGACTTGTCCTTTATAGGCACATTAGTTGAAAAGTCGTATATATATCCATACTTGTCATAAAAATAAGGGCCATGATTTTGAATGTCTACACCATAGTGAAATACCGGCTTATCCCCTTGAATTGACCTTCTAAAGTCATCTAAGAATATATCTGTAAATACTTCTTGGGAAAAATAGTCTCCCTTGTTAACTGGGTTTTTTATAGACTCAACAAATTTTGTCTTTGAAAATCCCAACCTCTTATAGACAGTTGAACGCCTATAAAACCACTCAAAACCTGGGTGGAAGGCATAGGTTTCATAACCTATATCATTAAACAAAGAAGGCAGAGACCTGGTGTCCTTAATAATTGTATTAAAGGCAGAAGAAAGATATGGAGAATAGTTTTTAGACATGGCTCCTGTTAAGGCGTCGAATTCCGTATCTCCAGTTCCACCGCCAAAAGAATGGGTAATAATACTCCCCCAAAATGGTGCATCCTTTTTTATTTCCATTAGGTTTTTGTTAGGGTGGTCTTCTTCTGTAAATTCAAACACTGGTTCTTGAGCTAGTTCTGAATAGGCCTCTCCCATTAACCAAATAATATGGGGCCTTTCGTTTCTAGTAATTTTTTCAAGTTCCTTGTCCCTATTTTTTTTGTCAATTTCTCCAAAGTAGTCTTTGTTATAATTATCTGGTAGATTAATTTTAGTCCTCAAGGCATTGTTTATTACAGAATAAAGAGTTCCCCTAGAATTATAATTATCCACAGTATTATAAAAAGACCCATGAATTGGGATAGAAGAATAGATCTTGTCATTTTTAAAAATTCCTGGTAAAAATAAAAAGGTTACAAGTAATACAAAGGCAAGTAAGGGAAGCCTATAATAGATTT
>CAMEGD010000120.1 GCA_945916025.1 uncultured Clostridia bacterium | reverse complement strand
ACCCATGTACCTTTAGAAATGCATCAGGTGTGGTAAATGCCTTTATTTCCGCAGAAATGGCCCTAGCAGGAATAAAATCAATAGTACCATTTGATGAAGTGTGTCAAACAGTAGGAGATGTAGGTAGAGGCCTCCCAGTTTACTTAAGAGAAACTGGAACAGGCGGACTTGCAGCCACAGACACAGGCAGAAAAATTAGAAAAGAGTTCCTAAAATCAAATGAAGAGCTTTGAAAAATCAAAGTCGTCTATACAGGCGACTTATTTTTAAATAGGAGGATTTATGATAAAAAAAGAATTTGAAATATCCTATTCCCATGTGGACTATAACAATGACCTAAATATTAGCTATCTTTTTGACTATATTATGGATATGGGCAACTATCATTCAGAAGAAGTAGGCCTAGGGACCCTTGACTTAAAAGACCTTGGATATACTTGGATGCTTTATCAACTTAAAATAAAAGTAAATAGACTTCCAAAGGGAAAAGAAAAAATCTATGGGAAAACTTGGATTTCAAAAACTGACAAACTAAAGTCCATTAGAGAAATAGAATTTTTTGATGAAAAAGACAACCTAATCCTTGAATGTACTTGTGTTTGGCTCTTAATAGACATAGAAAAAGTTAGAGCAGTAAAACTTCCAGGTTTTATAAAGGAAAAGTTTTCAGTAGAAAAAGAAAAGGATATAGCCCTGGAAAACTTAAACAAAATAACGATACAAGAAGAAGGAAAAGAAATATTTATTTACAAGTCTGACATAGACTATAATAAACACGTAAACTCTGGGGTATATTTAAGGTGGATGGTAGATTCCATTGACAAAGATAACACTGACTTAAGGGAAATAGAAATATATTATAAGGACCAGACATTTTTAAAAGACAAAAAAGTCTACATGAAAATACAAGCTACAGAAGATGGCTACTACCACCAAATTAGTACAGATAAAAAAGACACAGTATTTGGAAAGACAAAATGGAGCTAAATATGAAAAAAATAGGAAAGAAAAAAACTATAGCCTTAATTGCCCACGACAACATGAAAGATGAAATGCTAAACTGGGCTAGAAAAAATAAGAATATATTAGAAAAACACAACTTAATTGGAACAGGGACAACGGCTTCAATAATATCTAACAGGCTGGACATAGAAGTTAAAAAACTAAAATCAGGTCCCTATGGAGGAGACTTACAAATTGGGTCTTTGATTTCAGATGACAAGATAGATATTGTAATATTTTTCTTCGATCCATTAACAGCTCAGCCCCATGACCCAGATGTAAAGGCCTTATTAAGAGTAGCAACCCTTTATGACATTCCAATAGCCATAAATAGGTCTACAGCAGAATTTATTTTACTATCAGATTTTATGGATGAAGAATTTGAAAGAAAGTCAATAGACCAAAAACAACTAGCTCAGAAAAGAGTAAAAGAATTTGAAGATATCAAATAGCAAATAATTTAACAATACAACTATTCTTTTTAAACTAAAGAACTTTATAGATTTTGTGAATTATATATTTACATGACTTTTATTAAGTAGTATCCTTTAATTAAACCATATTAAAGGATACTTTTTTTATTGGTAATTATTTTTTTATGAGGTTATCAATTTTTATAGATTTATTTAAAAAATGGAGGAGTGTATGAAGAAGATTTTATTAGTAATACTATTATCAATAGTTTTAAGCTTAATACCAATGAAAACGATGGCAATGAGTGTAACGCCTATAGAAGTAAGTACTTATGACGAACTGAAAGTTGCAATTGATGCTGGCAAATTTCCAATAACAATTAAAGATGGAGCAACTATTGATGGAGGTTTTTATTCCATAAGTGTTCCTGCAAACGTGGCAGGGGATATGATTGTTATTAATGGAAAGGATATTAAAATTCAAAATCTTACTTTTAATATGAAAGGAAGAGCTAGATTTTTGTATGCTACAAATTCCAATATTATATTGGAAAAAGTAGTGGTAAAAAATTCCACATCTGTAAAATCTACTAAGAATGCAGAAGGTGGAGGGATTTTTTCTTTAGGTGGTTCATTAACAATTAAAAACTCTACATTTTTAAATAACATTTCTCAAAAAGACGACAGTATAAATAATAATGCTGACTCTCTTGCTCATGGTGGGGCTATTTATATGAATAAGGGGGTACATAATATTATAGACTCAAAATTCGAAAACAATAAAGCTCATAATTCAGGAGGGGCTATCTATATCGATGGAGATGCTAATACTGAATTGAATATTAGTGGGAGAAGAGGACTACCTCTTGAAGGAAAATACGCTTATATTTATACAGATTCAAAGTTTATTGGAAATGACCTTCAAATGTATGTTTTCAATAAAGAAACAAGCCAAAACGAATTTAATCATTCAGCTCAAGGTGGAGCTATTTATATAGGTCCAAATGTAAAATCAGCTATTTCCAATACTAGATTTGAAATAGGATTTGGCTTTAATACAGGAGGGGCTATAAGCTATTTATTTTCAAGAGACTCTAGTATAACAAACTGCGATTTCAAAATTCCAAAATATGAAGGTGAGTTTCCACTATCTACTTATGGTGATGCAAATGGTACTTCAGGAGGTGCCCTTGCAATTCAAGGTACAAATGTAAGCATAGACAAATCTTTATTTGATGCATCCCAAACTGACAGGAAGATGAGGTTTGCAGGTGGATTTATTACTATTCTTCAAGGAGGGAAATTTGAACTACTAAATTCTGACTTAATAGGACGAGGGGCATGGCACAATGGTCCAAGGCTAGCCAGATATGGTGGAGCTATTGCCTTTGAATCTCCAGATACAAATTTAGATGGGAATGGAAGCCTTATAAGGGCACCGGAAATGACTGCAAATATTTCCAATACCTCTTTTAAGAATATTATGGCTGACGTTACAGGTGGAGCTATTTCTGTTGGTACAAAGGTTGATTCATTACCCACAAATGTAGACTTAACACTCAACAATGTATCCGTTGATAATACTAGAACACTTTACTGGGATGATGTTAATCATGTTGGCGGTTCAATATTTATAGGGGAAGGTAATAAAGTTGATATTTTGGGAGACTCAAATATAACAAATGCTGTCTCTAATCGTGGCGGATTGATATATAGTGCTGGGGAATTAAACATTAGTGGATCATCAAGTCTTAGTAATGGATGGGCTTTTAAATTAGGTGGTGGAATTTATAATAATGGAAA
>CAMEGD010000119.1 GCA_945916025.1 uncultured Clostridia bacterium | reverse complement strand
GAATATGTTTAATGAATATGAAAAAAACCTTTATGCATCCTACAACACTGTTAGAGAAAGAGTATTATCAGAAGGAAAGGTTTCTAATTATTCTTTACTTTTAGAAGAAATATTAAATCTAAAAGAGCCAATAAATGCCTTCTTAGACAATGTTTTAGTTTTTGATGATGATGAAACTATTAGAAATAACAGATTAGGCTTATTAACTAAAATAAACAACTTTATAAAAGGGATTATAGATTTTTCGAAGATAGTTTTATAAAAGGAGTCGGTAATGAGATTTACACGTGTACAAGAGAGTATTATTGAGTTACTAAAGGAAAAGGGCAGGCTTAACAAGGCAGATATAGCCAATGAATTGGGTTTAGACAAGGATTCTTTTAATGAGGATTTAGTCTCCTTAGAAAATTTGGGGGTTGTTGGTTCTAGTGAAAATTATGGTTATTTTTATCAAGCTAATAGATCTTATGTGGTATTTGCTGAAATTTTAAAATATTATTCTGTGGAAAATATTATGAGTATGCCTGTAATTATCGAAGAAAGACTATCAGTGTATGATGCTATAGTTACCTTATTTTTAGAAAATGTAGGATCAATATATGTTACTAAAAATAAGGACCTAGTTGGAGTTGTATCTAGGAAAGATTTATTAAGGGCAGCAATTGGCCAAGATGACATTCACAAGACTCCAATAAACATGGTTATGACAAGGATGCCAAATGTAAAGACTGTAACTTTAGATACTTCAGTTTTTGACTGTGCAAAGATTATTGTTGATTCCCAAGTTGATGGAGTCCCTGTAGTGGAAGAACACAAGGGGGCCCTAAGGGTAATAGGCAGGGTTACAAAGACCAACCTAGCTAATTTGTTTGTTAGGATGGGATATAATTATAGTGTAGAGGAGTTATTATGAAATACCTAAAAATATATGTCATATCAGACTCAATAGGAGAAACAGGAGAGCAAATAGCCAAGGCGTCTTTAAGACAGTTTGAATTAGATGACTACGAAATTAAGAGATATCCATATCATAATAGTATTGGTATGATTGAACCAATCTTAGATGAGGCCTCTAAAGACGAACACAGTGTAGTTTTCTATACTACTGTAAATGATATAACTAGAAACTTTATCAAAAGTAGGGCTAAGGAGCTAAATTTACCTTTAATAGATGTTATGGGTCCTCCAATGGAGGTTATGGAAAAAATCCTTGGTAAGGAACCATTGAGAGAACCTGGTCTAATTAGAAGATTAGACGAAAACTACTTTAAGAAGGTTGAAGCCATTGAGTTTGCAGTCAACTATGACGATGGAAAAGACCCGAGAGGGGCTAAAAATGCTGATATTTGTTTAGTTGGAATTTCTAGAACTTCTAAAACTCCCCTCTCAATTTACCTAGCAAATAAACTTTATAAGGTTGCCAATATACCTTTAGTACCAGAAGTACCAGTACCAAGTGAAGTTTATAAAAAGGACAAAAGAAGGGTTATAGGCTTAATAGCCAACCCCTATAAAATAAATGCTATTAGGGAAGAAAGACTTAAGACATTAGGTTTAAGTAGTAATGCTTCTTATTCTCAAATCGATAGAATAGAAGAGGAATTAGAGTATTCAAAGAGGATTATGAAAGAGTTAGATTGTATCGTAATAGATGTAACTAACAAGTCTATTGAAGAAACTGCTGGCATAATCATTGATCATATAAAGACTACTTTCGAAGAGTATTAAAACTAAGATAAAGCCACATTATTTGTGGCTTTTAACTTGTTAAAGAAAATTTTAAAAGATAAATAATATATATAACATTCCTTAATAGAACTAGAGCCTTGTTTGTTAAATATATTAAATATAGGGTATATTTAAATGAATATAGGTAGGTGAAAATCTTGAACATAAAAGAGATGATTGAAAAAAATGAAGAATTAACTTTATCTTCAAAGGCAACCTTGTCTAAGAATTCATTGGGTAGGGAAATCTACGAAGAAGAGTCGGACATAAGAACTGTCTTTCAAAGAGATAGGGATAGGATAATTCATTCAAAGGCCTTTAGACGTCTTAAGCACAAGACTCAAGTTTTTATTGCCCCTGAAGAAGATCATTATAGGACTAGGCTAACCCACACTTTAGAGGTAAGTCAAATAGCAAGGACTATAGCCAGATCTTTGAGATTAAATGAAGATTTAACAGAGGCAATTAGTTTAGGCCACGACCTTGGCCACACTCCCTTTGGACACTCTGGTGAGGATGTATTAAATAGATTACATCCTAAGGGATTTAAGCACTATGAACAAAGTATTAGAGTTGTAAGCTTACTTGAACAGAGAAAAAAAGGACCCGGACTAAATTTAACTAAAGAAGTATTAGATGGTATTTTAAATCACTCTGGAAAAAATCAAGCTTACACAGAAGAAGGCAAACTTATTAAATATGCAGATAGGATTGCATATATAAACCATGATATTGATGATGCTATAAGGGCTGGAGTTTTAAGACAAGAAGATTTACCTGTGAATATTTTAGATATTTTAGGCCATTACCATTCTAAGAGAATAGATACCATGATTAGAGACCTAGTCAAAAACACTTACGAAACGGGGACTTTAAGGATGAGCGATTCTATTGAAGAAGCAATGATGAGTCTTAGGACTTTTATGTTTGAACGTGTCTATCTAAATCCAATAGTTAAATCAGAAGAAGAAAAAATAAATAGTATTATTACATCCTTGTATGAATATTATTTAGGTCACATAGATAAAATTTCTAAGGACCATTTAAAAATATACGATAATGTAGATGCTAGTAAGGACGATATTGTACGTGATTATATAGCAAATATGACAGACCTTTATGTAATTAGGGTTTGGAAGGAAATATTTGAACCAAAAATGTGGAAATAATATGGCTTATTTTATTGACGAAGGAACAATTGAAGAAATTAAAGATAGGGCTGATATAGTTTCAGTCATTTCAGATTACGTTGACCTAAAAAAAGTAGGGGCAAACCATAAGGGCCTTTGTCCTTTTCATGGAGAAAAAACCCCTTCTTTTACTGTATCTTCCTCTAAAGGTATTTATAAATGCTTTGGATGTGGAGAAGGTGGAAATGTAATCAATTTTGTTATGAAAATTGAAAATCTTTCCTTTCCTGAGGCCTGTAAGAAACTAGGGGATACCTTCGGTATAAAAATCGAGTCTAAAGGCTCTTATGATGAAAAAGAGAAAAAAGTCTACTTGAGAGAGCCAGAATAACATACTGATTTTTGG
>CAMEGD010000118.1 GCA_945916025.1 uncultured Clostridia bacterium | reverse complement strand
TAGATATGGATGCCTTTTATGCATCTGTTGAAGAACTGGACAATCCTAGTTTAAAGGGAAAACCCTTAATAGTGGGTGGAAGGTCAAATAGGGGGATAGTAACAACTGCAAATTATGAGGCTAGAAAGTATGGGATACATTCAGCTATGCCTTTGTTTATGGCCAAACAACTTTGTCCCCATGGGATTTATATTCCTACTAGAAGGGACAGGTATGTGGAGGTTTCCAGAGAAGTTTTTAGTATCCTTTATTCAGTAACAGATCAGGTGGAAAAGTTATCAATAGATGAAGCCTTTTTGTATGTGGGCGACATAGAGAAAAACCCAATACAAATTTGCAAATATATAAAAAACAGGGTCAAAAATGAAATTGGTCTTACTATGAGCTTTGGGATTTCCTATAACAAGTTCCTTGCTAAACTTGCTTCTGACTGGAGAAAGCCCCAAGGACTTACAATTATTACTAAGGACATGGTTCCAGAAATTTTACTTCCATTAAAAATAAGTAAGGTCTATGGAATTGGAAAGAAGTCTGAAGAAAAATTTAACCATATAGGAGTTTATACTGTAAGAGATCTTATGAACCTTTCTGAAGACCATCTTGTAAAACTTTTAGGGAAAAGTGGCAGAGAAGTTTACAATAGAATTAGGGGAGTAGATCCTAGAAAGGTAACTCCTTACAGGGAAAGAAAATCCATTGGAACTGAAAGAACCTTTAGGGAAATCAGAGACAAAAAAGTACTAATAAATTACTTAGAAGAATATTCTATTGAACTGTCAAAGTTAATGGAAGAAAAAAGTATTATGGGTAAAACTATAAATATAAAGATAAAGTATGAAGATTTTACTAACCATTCAAAATCCCATACTTTGGAGTCATACACAAGGGACAAGGACAAGATTTTTTCTTATGCAAAGACCTTATTTAGTGAGTTACCTTTAGATAAGCATGTAAGATTAATTGGCCTATCTATTTCAAACTTAATTGATGATGAGGCTGTTCAAATGTCCTTTTTGGAAGAATAGTGAAATTATGGGGAATATTCTTGAATGAAAAAATTACATTGTATATAATGAATACCATTAATAGGAAAACAGAGGTGAGAAATTGACATACTTTTTAATATTTATAGCTAGGGTTTGTGATGTTACCTTGGCAACTTTAAGGACAATTTTAGTTGTACAAGGAAGAAAGATTCCAGCAGCAATTTTAGGCTTTATAGAAATAACAATTTATGTATTGATTTTAAATACTGTTATGAAAAATATGGATAATATTTTTAATGTAATTGCCTATGGACTTGGCTTTGCAACTGGAAATTATGTGGGTATAGCCATAGAAGACAAATTAGCCCTGGGAAATATTTCTGTTCAAATTATAGTAAATAAGGACATGGAGCCTGAACTTACCCTTGCCCTTAGAGGTAGGGGATATGGTGTTACAGTCCTAGATGGACATGGAAGACTAACAGAAACTTCCGTCCTTATAGTTGTAATTAGCAGAAAAGAATATGAAAGATTAAGGTATGTTTGTAAAAAAATTGCCCCTAATGCCTTTATTACAGTAAATAGTATAAAACAGTGGTCTGGAGGATTTTTTAAGAAATGATGAGATTAGACGGAAGAAATAAAGACGAACTTAGAAGAATAAATATAACGAGAAATTTTTTAGCCCATCCAGATGGAAGTGTCCTTATGGAAATGGGAAAGACCAAGTTAATAATAACTATTATGGTGGAAAACAAGGTTCCTATTTGGCTTAAAAACTCTGGCAATGGATGGTTAACTGCAGAATATTCCATGTTACCAGGTTCAACTAACCAAAGAAAACAAAGGGATGTTACTAGAGGAAAGCTAGATGGCAGGTCTAGTGAAATTCAAAGACTTATTGGAAGGTCTTTAAGGTCTTGTATTGACCTTACAAAAATTGGGGAAAGAACTATTTGGGTTGATGTGGACGTGATCCAAGCAGATGGTGGAACTAGGTGTGCAGCCATAACTGGTGGCTTTGTAGCCCTTTATGAAGCCTGCAAAAAACTAACAGAAAATGGCCAATTTAAGGAGTTTCCAATAAAGAACTTTTTGGCAGCTGTTAGTGTAGGAAAGGTAGATGGAGAATTACTATTAGACCTTAACTACCAGGAAGACTCCAGGGCTGAAGTGGATATGAATGTTATTATGAATTCTAACAAGGAGTTTACAGAAATTCAATCTACAGGAGAAGGCTCTACTTATACAGAGGAAGAGTTTTTAGAGCTATTAAAACTTGCAAAATCTGGAATTTATGAAATAATCTACGACCAAATGGAAGCCTTAGATGGCATAATTGGAGATGAAATATGAAAAAAATAGTTTTGGCGACTAACAACTCCCACAAGGTAGAGGAGTTTAAAAAAATCACAGAAGGTCTAAATATAGAAATCCTTACAAAAAAGGAAATCGGCCTAGAAGACTTTGATGTGGAAGAAACTGAAGACAACTTAGAGGGAAATGCCCTTCTAAAGGCAAGGGCCCTAAAGAACCTTGTAGGTGATTATATGGTAATTTCAGATGACTCTGGATTATTTGTAGATTACTTAGATGGAGCACCAGGGGTTAATTCAGCAAGGTACTCTGGCGAAGACCACAATGACGAAAAAAACAAGGATAAATTACTAAAAGAACTTGAAGGCACTTCTTATGAAGAGAGGACTTGCCACTTTAAGACAGTTATTGCCCTTGTTGAAGATGGTAAGGAAGAACTTTTAGTTGAAGGAATCTTAAATGGATATATTTCCTTTGAAAAAAGAGGCGAACAAGGCTTTGGTTATGATGCCTTATTTATTCCTGAAGGCTTTGATAAGACCTTTGGGGAACTTGGTCTAGAAGAAAAAAACAAGATAAGTCATAGGAGCAGGGCTCTAAGGGCCTTATCTGAAAAATTAAAGGAAAGGATTTAAAAACCTACACAGCCATGTAGGTTTTGTTGTGCATGAAAGAAAGTAAATTTAAGATATTTGTTAAAGTTATACTAATTATTTTAGTTTTCTCCTTCTTAATGTTGGGGATGATGTTTTTGTATTCCACAGGTAGTGGTCCAAATGTAGTAGCTAATCTAATAGACAAACCTGTCTTGATATTACTAAACTTACTACCAATACTAGTTACTACCCTAATAATCTATACGATTTTAGGAAGGCTAAAATTATCTTTAGTAATTAACTTTGTAATATATACATTAATTTTTATAGTAAATAGGGTGAAAATCTTGTATAGGTCTGATACTTTCAGGATTTCTGACTT
>CAMEGD010000117.1 GCA_945916025.1 uncultured Clostridia bacterium | reverse complement strand
GTGGGCTTATATTATTAATATAGATGGAGGGAAACTAATGGAAAATAATTTTGAAATGTTAGAAACTCTTCCTGTAATTCCTCTAAGGAATATAGTGGTGTTTCCCCAGATGGTTACACACTTTGATGTAGGCAGAGACAAATCAATAAAAGCCATTGAAAATGCAGAACTAAAGGATTCCGGGGTTCTATTAATAACTCAAAAAGATGCAAAAGTTATGGAACCTAAGGAAGAAGACATATATGAAGTAGGAACAGTAGCAATAATTAGACAAATTCTTAAAATGCCCCATGGCCAAATGAGAATCCTAATTGAAGGTGAAGAAAGGGCAGATCTAAAATCATTAAAAATAAAGGATGACTTTATTGAAGGAACATTTTTGCCAATAAAAAATGACGAATCAGACCTTTCAATAACTGAAGAAGCAGCCTTTAGACTAATAAAACAAGACCTAGAAAATTACATTACTAATAACTCAAAAATCAATGTAACCTCTATAGAAATGTTCCAAGAAATGGATGGGCCAGATATCCTTGTGGACATGGTGGCTTCTTACTTGCCATTAAAATTAGAAGATGCCCAAGAGTTACTTGAAATTACTAATAGGTATGATAGGTTAGTAAAATTCCATTCAGTTTTACAAAAAGAAATTGAACTTCTAGGAATTGAAAATAAAATCAACCAAAGAGTTAAGTCCCAAATGGGTAAAGTCCAAAAGGAATACTACCTAAGGGAGCAATTAAAGGCAATTCAAGCAGAACTTGGAGAAGAAGATTCAGGTTCTGAAGTTGAGGAGTACATTGAAAAAATAAAGAAATTAAATATGCCTGAAGAAACTGAAGAAAAGGTTATTAAGGAAGCAAAAAAGCTTGAAAAAACTAATCCTAACTCAGCAGAATACGGGGTTTTATTAAATTATTTAGACTGGATTATTTCCCTTCCATGGGACTATAATGACAAGGATGAACAAAAAATAGACTTAAATAAGGCAGAAGAAATATTAGATGAAGACCACTACGGTCTTTCAGATGTGAAGGAAAGAATTATTGAATTTTTAGCAGTTAGAAAGCTTAACGATTCTCCGAAAGGGCCAATCTTATGCTTAGTTGGACCTCCAGGGGTAGGTAAGACTTCCATTGCCCGTTCAGTAGCAAGGTCTTTAGATAGGGAATTTGTAAGAATGTCCCTAGGTGGAGTTAGAGATGAGGCAGAAATTAGAGGCCACAGAAGGACCTATGTTGGAGCCCTTCCAGGTAGGGTAATTTCTTCAATGAAAAAGGCTGGAACAGTAAATCCAGTATTTTTACTAGACGAAATTGATAAGTTAGGCTCTGACTACAGGGGAGATCCATCTTCAGGATTATTAGAAGTATTAGACCCTGAACAAAACAATACCTTTACTGACCACTATTTAGATATTCCTTATGACTTGTCAAAGGTACTGTTTTTAACTACTGCTAATACGACTAACACAATTCCTGGACCACTACTAGACAGGATGGAAGTTATAAAAATAGATGGCTATACACCATTTGAAAAATTGCAAATAGCTAAAAAATATATAGTGCCAAAACAATTAAAAGAAGCATCTATAGAAGAAAAGAAACTTACTATTTCTGATAATGCCCTTTTAAGTATTATAAATGATTACACTAGGGAATCAGGAGTAAGATCTTTAGAAAGAAATATTCAAAAAATTATTAGAAAAGTGGCAGTCCAAATAGTAAGAAAGGAAAAAACTTCCATTAGAATTACAGAAGGAAACCTTTCAAAATACCTTGGACCAAAAATTTTCCTTTATGATGTACTAGACGAAGAAAACCAAATTGGAGTAGTAAATGGCTTAGCATGGACAAGTGTAGGAGGAACTACTTTAAAGGTAGAAGCTAATATTACTGATGGCAATGGAAAAGTACTTCTAACTGGAAAACTTGGAGATGTAATGAAAGAGTCTGCCCAAGCGGCAATAACCTATATTAGGTCTATTGCTAAGGAATACAAGGTAGATGGAAACTTTGCAAACGAAAAGGACATCCACTTACACGTTCCAGAAGGAGCAACTCCAAAGGATGGTCCATCAGCAGGGGTAACTATAGCTACAGCTATTTTATCAGCCTTAATAAAAAGGCCAATAAGAAATGATATAGCAATGACTGGAGAAATCACCCTTAGGGGGAGAGTTCTACCAATAGGGGGTTTAAAAGAAAAACTACTTGCAGCTAATAGAATGGGAGTTAAGACAGTATTAATTCCTCAGGAAAATGAAAAAGACCTAGAAAAAATAGAAGATATAATTAAGAAACCTCTTGAAATTATTCCAGTTAAAACTGTAAAAGAAGTTTTTGAAATAGCATTGGTAGGAGAAAATGAAAGTAAATAATCTAACTTTGGAAAAGGTAGCCTTTAGGAAGGATCAATATCCTGGGATGAATCTCCCGGAAATTGCCCTAGCCGGTAGGTCAAATGTAGGAAAGAGTTCCTTTATAAATACTCTAATAAATAGAAAAAATTTAGCTAGGACCAGTTCCCAACCAGGAAAGACTAGGACATTGAATTTTTATAACATTGATGAAAAATTTAGGTTTGTAGACCTTCCAGGTTATGGCTATGCTAAAGCCTCAAAAAAGGATAGACAAGACTGGGCAGGGGCAATTAATACCTATTTACAAAATAGAAGTAACCTAGTAGAGATTTTTTTGGTAGTAGATTTTAGACATGACCCTACAGAGCTAGACCAGATAATGTATAACTTTATTTTGGAAAATGGTTTTAGTGGAATAGTTATAGCTACAAAAACAGACAAGATAAAGAAGTCTCAACATGGGAAGCACCTAAAGAGGATTATTGAAGCCTTGAGAATAGAAGATAAGTCTAAGGTAATTCCATTTTCAGCCCAAGACAAAAACAACAAGGACTTAGCTTGGAAAAAAGTAGAAGAGATATTAAACTTTTAAAGAATTCACCAGTACTAATTTTAGTGCTGGTTTTTCTTTTTTTAAAAATAAATGTTATAATTTTTCTAAGGAGAAAAGATGGGACAATTAATAAAGATATTTGAGGTAGTTTTACCTGTAATTTTATTAGTAGTATTTGGATATATTGGAAAAAAGATAGGTCTTTTTGATGATAAGTTTTTAGATTCAGGGTCTAGACTTGTTTTTAAGGTCTTCATGCCTGTGAATATGTTTGTAAATATTTATGGGGCATCTGACCTAGAGATCTTAGAACCAACTATTATTGTTTATACAATAGTTGCCTTTTTTGTAATCTTAAGTATAGCTTATTTAATATATAAAAAAGTTGGATTTGATAATGATACCTTGGCAGTAATGCTTCAGACTTTACTTAGGTCTAATATAGTCTTATTTGGTCT
>CAMEGD010000116.1 GCA_945916025.1 uncultured Clostridia bacterium | reverse complement strand
AAAAGTACAACTTTGATCATATTATGAACGTTCCTTTAATTATTAATATACCTAATTCAAGTGTTAATAAAACTAACCACAAAGTAGGGTCCCACCTAGACTTATATCCTACTATTTTAAATTTAATGGGCCTAGAAAATCAAAAAGGGATTATGTTTGGAAGAGATTTAGAAAATTATAATGGCTACAACAATGTAAAAGCCCAAACAATTTTAAGAAAGGGTTCTTTTATAGATGATGAAGTAATTTTTCAGATGGCAGCTACAGAAATTTTTGACCATGCCCTTGTTACAAGCAGGATTAGTGGTCAAGAATACGACCCTAATGATTATAGAGAGGTTTTTGAAGAGGCTATATCTGAAATAAACCTTTCTGATTATATTATGAAAGAGAATTTAATGGAAAATATCATTAATAATGAAGATATTGAAAGTTCAAAATCTCCTATTGATGACATACAAAACTATAAAATTGAAAAATCTACAAATAACTCTGTTTCTGATGTGAATAAAATATATAAAACTAGAGGCCCCTTTATTTCCTTAAAGCTTGGACTAAATAGCGAAGACATAGTTGTTCTTGAGGATGAAAATCAGACAATAGCTGAATCTTTACTAAACTGGTCAGAAGACAAGGAGGATGTAAAGTTTTTCTTTAGGTTTGATGATACAGATAGTGAGTTTTATAACAAATTAAGATATGCCCTACCAAGAAGTAAAAATCAAGATGTGATAGAAATTTCTTCCTTTGATGATTACTACTTCTCCCAGTCTTATGGTTTTGAAAATATTATCCTAAATCTAAGTGAAAATTCTTATACAAGTGAAGAACTTACAGACTTTATAAAGGCCCACTCCCTTTTTGGAGTAATTGTAGAAAATAATAGTACTTCCAATGAATTATTAAAAACTTTTTATGAAAATGGAGTGCTAGTATATGTGGAAAATACCAAAGATATTAGTATAAAAAGGTAGGTAAATTATGAATAATATTATAATGAGACAAATAGACTATTTATCTAAAGACTACGAAGACAGTGTAGATATAAGAAATGAAGTCTTTAGAAAACCTCAAGGATTGGATATTAGAGATGAGGATTTAAGTTCTGATAAGGACATGGTTATGTATGGAGGCTTCATAGACAATAAAATGATGTCTACCATATTCTATCTGCCTTTAGATCAAGAAACTGCTCAAGTTAAGTCAGTTATAGTCATAGATGAATATAGAAATCTTGGTCTAGGTATATATTTAATGGAATTCATTGAAGATGAAATTAAAGCTAAAGGATTTAAAAAAATAAAGTTAATGGCAAGGGTAACAATTCAAGGCTTTTATGAAAAGTTAGGCTATAAGCCCATAAGTGAAAGTTTTTTATACTACAAGACTCCCCATTTATACATGGAAAAATATCTGTAAAACTTTGCAATTTTGTTACTATTAAATGAAGTGAATTTGTTAAAATAAAAAGAGAGGTGAAATATGAAGTTAATTATTGAAGATGTAAAAAAATCCTTTGGGGTTAATGATGTACTTAAAGGAGCTAGTCACATTTTTGAATCTAGAAAAATCTATGCCCTTTTAGGTAGAAATGGATCTGGTAAAACTACTCTTTTTGATATAATTGCAAATAAAAAAGATCAGGATTCCGGTAGGGTTCTACTAGAAGAAAATGGCCAAAGTCGAGAGATTGTCCAAAATGATCTCTTCTATATGGTTGCAAATCCCCTTCTTCCTAACTTTTTAACTGGTAGGGAATTTTTGCAGTTTTTTATTGATGTTAATTTAGACAGGATCTTTGAACACAGGTCCTTAGATGAACTCTTTGACTGGATAGATTTTGATAAGTTTGAAAGAGACTATCTTATTCAAACTTACTCTTTAGGAACTAGAAACAAGCTACAAATGCTTATGTTTATTTTATTAAAACCTAAGGTTATCCTAATGGATGAGCCACTTACTTCCTTAGATGTGGTTGTTCAACTGCAAATTAAAAAGCTCCTAAAAGAGATGGAAAAAGACCATATTATTTTATTTTCAACTCACATTTTACAACTGGCTACTGACCTTTGTGATGAGTTAGTTGTGCTTTCTAATGGTAAACTTCACGCTCTTCCAGATGAAAAACTTAAGCATCCAAATTTTGAACAAGAAATTATAGATATTTTAAGTAGGGACCTTAATGATTCCAAGGACAATACTAAACTTGAAGATATTGTAGTAGATATTCTAGAGAAAGAGGACCAAGATGTTTAATTTTTTTCTAAAATCTACTGAACTAGATGTTAGGTCTTTTTTGAATCAAGTTTTATTTTACTTTAGAAAAATTCCTGTTTTAAAGGAGCTAGCTCCTGGATCTATGTACAAGATGAAGGGCCTAAAAAAGCTCTTTACATTTTTTAGCCCTCTAGGTGCAACCCTTATAAAGATTTTCAAACTAAGTTTTTCTTTTATGTTTGCCTACTTCTTTATGCTTGGAATTTCTTACTGGTTTACTGATTCTATGGATTATAGTAAAGGCTTTTTAAGAGTGATTTTGCCCTTTATTTTGTTAGATTTTTCTAACTTTTATATAAGGGATAAGAAGTCTAGTTTGCTACTTTACTATAACCTTTTTAATGTAGACCCAAGGACTGCATCCTTGTCAGGTATTGTCCTCAGGGAAGCCTTTGATATTATTGGGGCATTTTTTGTATATCTCCTTATGTTTAGGTTACTTGGAGTTTCTCCAACTTTTGCCTTTACATTAGTAATATCTCAATACTTTCTAAAGACTTTCTTTAATGGATTAAACTTATTTTTATTTGATAAGAAAATTCTAAAGAAAGATTCTGATATAAGTCATGGACTTATTGCTACTATAGTTTTGTTACTTGTAATTTTATCTTTATTCTTTTTTAATTTAGATCCTATAGAAATTTTCTTTTCTAGAATATTTTTCTTAGTATCTATTGTTTTAGGGATACTTTCCTTTGTATACTTGTTTAAATTTCCTAGATTTACTCAAGTTATTAGTATTATGAACGAATCTTATGGCCAAGGTGACAACAAAACTGCAAAAGAAAAGCAACTTGATAATATATCTAAACTAAAAAAAGAAGATTTAGAAAAATCTAAGGGTAAAATTTCAAAGGACCTAACAGGTTATAGTCTGTTAAATGAAATATTTTTTCAAAGACATAGAAGACTTATCCTAAAGCCTATTCTAATTAAAGCAGGAATAGCTTTTGTAGCTTGTGCTGCCCTTGTAATAGGCGTAGTTTATATGGAGAAAGTAGATGAGCTTTTGAAATTATTACCAAGTTTTATTCCCTTTGCTGCATATTTTTCATTTTTCCATGAATCTTTAACTAGAGTAATGTTTGTAAATTGTGATCAGGCCCTGATGCAATATGGCTTTTATACTAGACCAAT
>CAMEGD010000115.1 GCA_945916025.1 uncultured Clostridia bacterium | reverse complement strand
AGTTATATAGTCATCTGCCCCAAGTTCAAAGACCTTTACCTTGTCTTCAATATGAGTTTTTCCAGAAATTGCAACTATTGGGGTCTGACTTTTGTTTCTAATTAATGAAATTATCTCTTCTCCAGTCCTTCCTGGTAACATTAAGCCCATCAAGAAGACATCAATATTTTCATCTAAATAAAAGTTTGCCTCTGTTCCAGAAAAAGCCTGAATTAATTCATAACCTTCTTCTTATAAAATGCTCTTAAGAAGATTGTTTATATCCTCATCATCTTCAACAATTAGGATTTTTTCCTTGTCCATATTAAGCTCCTTTTTGTCTTAGATTTTTCTAAACTTATCAATTAAATCCGGCGTCCCAAAGATGTACTCTATTGGGGTTATGGAAATATATCCTCTTTTTAAAAAGTCCCTGTCAGTGTGAGCCTTAGCATCTGTAAAAACCCTCTCCTTTAGGTGGATTAGTTTTTTTGTATCACTTATATCTTCTACACTAAAGGTGTCATAGACCATTTCTCCAAGTTCACAAACTGCGTATCCTGCTAGGTCTTCTTCACTAACCTTTGGTACATTTATATTAAGGACCATCTTGTTATCTAAGACTATGTCCTTGTATTTTTCAAAAATTTCAACTGCATACTTGGCAGCTAAGGAAAATTCAGATTCTCCATCCTTGTATTGAGCTGATACTGCAACTCCTGGCTTGTTATAGACATTTGCTTCTGCACAGGCTGAAACTGTACCAGAATAAATTACATCTACTCCTGCGTTGTAGCCCTTATTTGTCCCTGAAAAGACTATGTCTATTTGGCCCTTATACATGGCTTCTAAACCTGCCCTAACACAATCTGCTGGTGTTCCAGAAAGGGAATAGGCCTTGCCCTTAAAACCTTCTAATTTAACTTCTTCTAGGACCATGGACTCCCTTAGGGTAATGCCATGGGAGCAGGCTGATTTTTCTGAATCTGGAGCAATTACAACTACATCGTACAATTTTTCCAGTTCAATTGCTAAAAGCCTTAGTCCTTCAGAATTTATTCCATCATCATTAGTTACCAGTACCTTCATTTTTTCCTCCTAAAATCGTAGATCTTACTTGTTGTATATCTGGGAGCTACTTCTAAATTTGCAGCCCCTATTTCTAATTCTATCCCCATCTCATCTAGGGTCTTCTTCATATTTTTATATGCTAGCTCTGGGGTGTTATTGTCTATAGACAAGTGAGAAAGAACAATAATCTCCCCACTCCCCTTGCCTAGTTGCTTTATTAACTCAGAAGCGTTTTCATTTGATAGGTGGCCTCTGGTAGACAAGACCCTTTGTTTTAAAGGCCAAGGATAAGAGCCGTTTTTTAACATATCTACATCGTGGTTTGATTCTAAAAAATAAATGTTAGAATCTTTCATCTGTTCTTGCATCTGGGTGTTAATCCAGCCTGTATCTGTCACCACAGAAATCTTAAACTTGTCGTCTTTTAAGATATAGCCATTTGGATTTACTGCATCGTGAAAGACAGGTACAGGTTCTACATAAATGTCCTTAAAATAAAAGCCTTCTTCTATTCTAAATTCCCTTATGTTATTTTTATCTATCTTTTTTAAATAGTCTGCCATGGTCTCCCAGGTTTCGCCATTTGCAAAGATTGGGATATTGTACTTTCTAGAAAGGATTCCAGCTCCATGAATATGGTCCTTGTGCTCATGGGTTATAAATATAGCATCTAAATCCCTTGGGTCCACATGAATTTCCTTTAGTAAGGCTTCTGTTCCCTTACCAGACAAGCCTGCATCTATTAAAATTTTTGAATTTTCTGATTCAATATACTGACAGTTTCCACTGCTGCCACTTGATAAAGAACAAAATAAAATGAAATCACATCCTTTGTTTTTAAGTTCTTACTCCTTTTTCCTTCCACTTACCAGATTTTACCCTTAAATATACAAAGATAAAAGCTACTATCCATCCAATTGCTGCCCCATACCATACACTTGAAATTCCTAAGATAGAATTTAGAGAATAGGCTAAAACTATTCTTACTATAATTGATATAAAGGATCCAAACATTGAAAATACATTGTCCCCAGACCCCCTAAGTAGACCTGAAGTATTATTTAAAAGTCCTAGGAATATATAAAAGGGCACTAGGTTTCTTAACATAGTAGAACCGACTCTTACAGATTCTCCAAGGGGATTGTCTAAGAAAATCCCAACTAGATTTTCTGCAAAGAGGATTACTATTGGCAGGGTTATTATTGAAATTACTACAAGTAACTTAAAGGCACTTTTTAAGCCTTCTTCTACCCTATCAAAAAGTCCAGCCCCTACGTTTTGTCCAGTAAAGTTAGAAAGGGCAACCCCAACATTCATATAAGGCATAATTATATATGAATCTATCCTAATCGCTGAAGAATACCCTGCTATGGAAGAAACCCCATAGGAATTCACTAGATTTTGGATAGTCATATTCCCAAGGGCAATAATGCTCATTTGGATAGCTGAAGGAAGTCCATATTTAAGTACTAGCCTAAAGTTTTCCTTGTGGAACTTATATTCCTTTGGTTTTAAATATACTAGAGGAATTTTTTTCTTAATATAGATAATACAAAACAAACTTGATACCCCTTGGGAAATTATAGTTGCAAGGGCAGCTCCTCCAGTTTCCATTTTGAAATAAATTATAAAGACAAGGTCCAAAATAACATTTAGACCGGCTGCTATGGCTAAAAATATTAGAGGACTCTTGGCATCTCCAAGGGCCCTTAAGATTCCTGAATATATGTTATAGAGGATTGTAAATATTGTTCCTGTAAAATAAATCTTTAAATATGCTGATGCATGAGGAAAAACCTCTGGTGGTGTATTAATTATTCTCAATATATTATCAGTAAAGAAAACTCCAAGTATAGAAATAGCAATTGCTGCAACAGACAAGGCAACAATTGAGCTTCCCACTGTAATTCTTAGTCTAGGATACTCTTTGGCACCATAATACTGGCCAACTATAACTGATAGTCCAGCAGTGAGCCCAATAATAATTGAACTTAAAAAAAATGTAATTGGCATAGATATACCAACTCCAGCAAGTCCAGCTTCACCTACATAATTTCCTACTATAATTGCATCTACTGTATTATACATAAGCTGCAAAACCGCAGAAAGAATCTGAGGTATACTAAGCGCAATAATTAGACTTAGGGGTTTACCCTTAGTTAAATCTTTTTCCATTCCATCTCCCCTTTTTTTAATCACTATTTTTAATTATACAACATATATCAAAGCAAAAAAAGAGGGCCTTTACCCTCTTAATCGTGAAAATTCCTTGGTCCAAATTTTATAGATGAATCCATAAGGTAAGACTCCTTAGGAGAACCAAACTTTTCAATACATATTGATAAAATTTTTGAAATCTCTCCTCTAGTTATCTCTGCATTTGGATTAATTGTTCCATCAGGATAGCCCTCAACTACCCCAGCTGTAACTAGGGCCCCAACATAGCCTTTAGAATCATTATTAATATTAGTTGAATCATTAAAGGTATCAGATCGGAAGAGCGTCGTGTAGGGAAA
>CAMEGD010000114.1 GCA_945916025.1 uncultured Clostridia bacterium | reverse complement strand
ATTTACCTCACTTAACATTGTATATCATAGGTTACAATATATACAATATAATTTACAAAGTAGGGTAATATATAAAAAGACAAGGTTGAGGATTTTATGGCTACTAAAGAGATTATTTTTATTATTGGGGTTTTTATATTAATTTATGTTGGGCTTACAATAAAAAACAGGTTAGATGCCCTTTCTAGAATAAGAAAGTTCTGGGGCAGGTACCCATCCTATGAGTTTAAGGACCCATATGAGGAAAAATATCTTAGGGAGTCTTTTGAAATAATAAAGGAAAACTTTCCAGATCAAGTTCAAATTGATGACATAACTTGGAATGATTTGGACATGGAACAAGTCTATAACAAGATAAATATTTGCTCATCTAGTGTGGGGGCAGAGGGACTTTATTATAGGTTAAGGACTATAAAAAAGGATACTGAGGATAGAAGTTACATAGAAAAATTAATAAAGTTTTATGATGAAAATCCTCAAATCAGAGAAAAATGTCAATATAATTTTAAAAAGCTAGGATCCTTTCAAAAAAATGGTGTCCTGGGATTTTTAAATTCAAAAAATTCTGACAAGTTTTCCAATCCCCTAAAGTATATTATTATGGGCCTAATGCCTATATTCTTTCTTGTACTTACCATATTTAGGTTAGTAAATTTGCTACGTTTTTGGCCCTAGCTTCTGCCTTAATAAATATTACTTATTCAACTAGACAAAAATCAAAAGTAGAATTTAATTTTGATTCTGCTAACTACCTAGTAAATACTATAATTACTGGTAGAAAATTCGAAAAACTTGGACTACTTTTAAAGGACGAACTAAAGACCCTACTAGACAATGTTCTTCTTGGTGATTCCTATTTTACTGCAGAAATAAAATCCCTTAAGAGAATAGTAGATGACATAAAACAAGACAATGAGTCCTACTACTTTATAGATGAAATCCTAAAGGGAACTAATACCTTAGAGAGAATTGCTGCATCTGCTAGTATTATTGATTTCTTTGTAAAAAACAAGAGTCTTGCCTTTATTGCAACCCACGACATTAAACTTACAGAGATTTTTAAGGACAGGGCAGACAATATTCACTTTAGGGAGTCCTTTGATGAAAATTGTGGTCTTGTATTTGATTATAAGCTTTACAGTGGAAGATCATCTACAAAAAGTGCCATAAAGTTATTAGGTATTATGGACTTTCCAAATGAGGTAGTGGAAAAGGCCAATAGAAATATAAAATATTTTGAGGACAATAAGTCTTGGGCCTAGGTGCAAGCTTGAAAAAAAGGTCAGGATAGGCTAAATATCAAATATTTATTTTAAAAGTATTATATGATAAAATGTATCCTGAAGTGGAGGTTAGTAATGTTTGAAATATTTTCATTAGTACTAAGATATGTTTTTATAATAATTATATATATATTTATTTTAAATATTATTAGGTTAATATATTTAGATATAAAATCAACTAGTACAGCTACAAACCACAAGGATGTAGCTTACTTAAAAGTCATAAATAGATTGGACCAACTAGATTTTAAAATGCAAGAATACTACCCAATTGTTGGGGAAATTAGTGTAGGTAGAGGGTCTAGAAATGATGTTTATTTAAAGGAAAAATCAGTTTCCAAAAACCACATGCGTATATTTTTAAATGATGGTTTTTACTATATTGAAGACTTAGGAAGTTCAAATGGAACTTTTCTAAATGGCAACGACCTAGGTGAAAATATTGTAGAAATTGTAGATGGAGATTTAATTACTATAGGAAAGATACAGTTTATGTTTGTAAATAGATAGGAAAATTATGATTAATAAGGTCAAAAAAATAAGAAAACCTAGAAACCTTCTATTACTTTTTGATATTTTGGCAATAGCTCTTTTGATGTTTTATAAAGACCCTGAATCTACAAGGTCTATGGGAATATTAACATCTGCCCTTATTGTCTTGTTGTATATATCAAATGTAGTTTTAGACAAGGTTTCTTCAGGAGACAATTATATATTTATGGTAGTTTCTATGCTGGTTAGTATTGGGGCTGTTATGAACTTTAGTATTGACCAAGTTTTAGGGATTAAACACCTTACCTGGGCTCTTTTAAGTGTAGTTGGATTTTTTGTTACCTACTTTTTAGTAAAGTACTTAGATATATGGGACAAGATGCTGACCCCTTATATAGTTATAAGTTTGGTTTTATTTGTCCTAACCCTTTTGTTAGGTAGGACTAAATACGGGTCTACTAACTGGATTATTTTACCAGGTGGGGCAAGTGTTCAACCTTCGGAATTTATAAAACTGGCCCTGGTCTTTATCCTAGCCTGTTTTTATTACAACAAGGCCTACTATGAAAAAATTAAGTACTCATCAATGATTATGATGGGGATAGTTTATGTCTTTATTGGATTTTTATTTATCCAAAGGGACCTTGGATCTGCTGTAATGTTCTTGGCAATTTTTATGGGGATTCAATTTATATATGAAGATGATAGAAAACTAATTTTGTTTAGTATAGGACTGACTGTAATAGCTATTGTAGTTGGGTACTTTTTGTTTAGACACGTAAAGGTAAGGTTTGATATTTGGCTAGACCCATGGTCTAAAGATGGTGGCCAAATACTTCAATCTCTTTTTGCTATTGCATCAGGTGGATTTACAGGGGTAGGAATTGGACTTGGTTATCCAAAACTAATTCCAGTTGTTTCTTCTGACTTTATATTTTCAGCTATATGTGAAGAACTTGGAATCCTTACAGGTATTGGGGTAATAATGCTATTTGTCCTACTTGTATATAGGGGATTTAAGATTGGTCTTGTTCAAAGACACCCATTTTATAGGATTTTGGCCATAGGAGTAGCAATATCCTTTGGTATACAAACTTTCTTAGCGATAGGAGGAGTTACGAAATTTATTCCTATGACAGGGATAACCCTTCCTTTTGTTTCTTATGGAGGATCTTCCATGTTTGCAAGCTTCTTGACTCTAGGAGTCCTACAAGTAAGTTCAGAGGATTTAAACCATAAACCAATAGAATCGGAGCCAGATTATGAGTGATAAAGAAAAACAACGTATTCTAGTTCTTTTAGGTGGAACTTCAGTTTTATTAATAGCCTTAATGGTGTATTTAACTTACTTTATGATATTTGAAGGGGAAAGGTATAGGACTAGTAGCCTAAACAAGAGAAACACCCTTCAGGCTGAATATGTAACTAGGGGATCTTTTTATGATAACCAGGGAGAGCTTTTAGCCAGCACTATTATAAGTGAAGATGGACAAAATAATAGAAGATATACTTATCCAGAGCTTTATTCCCATATAATTGGTTACTCTTACAAGGACCTTGGAAAGGCTGGCTTAGAACTTAGTATGGATGACTACCTTACTAACCAAAACAATACAGGAATAGTTGAAGCCTTAAAGAAATTTTTTGATAAGGAAAGTATTGGTAACTCAGTTCACCTAACAATTAATACTAATGTTCAAAAAAAGGCAGCAGACCTTTTGGAAGGAAAAAGGGGGGTTGTAATTAGTCTTAACCCAAAAACTGGAGAGATTTATTCAATGGTATCTAAGCCAGACTTTAACCCTAATACCCTTAGGGAAAACTGGGAAGAAATCAATAATTCAGAAAACTACTCCCTATTTAATAGGGCAGTAAATGGCCTTTACCCTCCAGGTTCAGTAATGAAGGTTATTTCTAGTGCAGCTATATTAGAAT
>CAMEGD010000113.1 GCA_945916025.1 uncultured Clostridia bacterium | reverse complement strand
AGAATGAAATACTATATAGGTTATAAGCTCCAGATGAAAACCTTGCAACCTTTGTTTTAGCATCTCTGCCAGTAAATAAGACTATTAATACCATACCTATAAACATAATGTACTTAGCTATATTTCCAAAAGGTAAATTAAGTACCATGGAAACAATCCAGTATAGGGCCCCAACTAGGACCATAAACCAAGTACCAACATCATAAAAGGCATCTATTCCATGACCATCTCTAATAAGGACATAAGCCTTTAGGCCAAGTCCAAGGAACATGTGAATTGTTCCTAAAACAATGGAGATAACCAATACTGCAATATAGTCAACTGTTGGGTCTAATAGTTTTGGAAGTTCTATAATTCCTCCAAAGAAAGACCCATAAATTAAGCCCCAAATAATTGTAGAATAGGATAAATAATGGAAAAACTTAATATTTTTCCTCATGGAATCACTTAAGTTGAACTTTAATAGAACTGTAGTTCCTATAAGTAGCAAGATTCCATATCCTATATCTGCTATCATCATCCCGAAAAAGAACCAATAAAATGGTGCTAAAAATGGGGTTGGGTCAATTTCGTTGTATCTTGGTAAAGAATACATCTTTGTAATAGGTTCAAAAGCCTCAATATATTTATTATTTTCTAAATAAATTGGGACATTAGGATCCTCTTTGTCTGCCTCTTGGATTTCTAAGAAATATTCATTTCTAAACTCATCTTCAAGTTCCTTTTCAAATTTTGGAACGTCACTTGATTTTAGGTATCCATCAATAACGCTAACAGACTTAGTAGAGAGGAAATTGTTTGCAGTTTTATACTTTTTGTCCATTTGATTTAAGTATTCATACCTAAGAATCAAATCATCTAAATCTGCAATGTTTTTATTAAACTCCTTGTGAATATTTGAAATATCTTCTTGGAGTTTCATAATAATCTCTTCCTTTTTCCTGATTTCATCAACAGGGTGTTTTTCACTCTCAAAAGTTTCGCTGAAGAATGAGTACCTTCTTAAAAGCTCTAAAAGCTTATCTTTTTCATCTTTTTCAACTATAGCAAGAAAATAAGTGTTCTTGTCGTTGTCTCCGACCTTTTCAACAATGGTATATTCTAGGTCTTTTGTCTCATTAAGAAAAGCTTCGAATTGAGCCGCTAAAATATATCCAGTTATAAAAGTTAGGTTTTTTGTATCCCTAATTTGGTCAGAGCTTAGTTTTAGGTTTACCCAAGGCCTTAGGTCTTGGATTTCAACCTTAAGATCAGCAATTTCCTTGTTTTTGTCCTCTTCCATCCTGATTAACTTGTCAATTTTTTCGGTGGTTTTGAGGGTGTCAATTTTTGAGCCTTGATCCATAAGTTCTTCGTAAGTATAGTTCTTGTTACCACGCTTTAAAGACTCAATCATCCCAAGTTTTTCTTGCTTTTTAGATACTGTCTTAATAACAGAATCTAATTTGGAAATTTCTTCCCTAACAGCAATAGACTCTTCAGGCTCACTAACATACTCAAGACCAGAATCTAATAACTCCCCTTCTTCAGTTAAGTTATTAATATGGACGTCACCAAAATCTTGTAAAAAAGTTAAAAGATCTCTATTTAGACTTTTGAGAGAGTAGAGTTTGAAATGATGCATTTTAGCTATTGCCATATCAAATCACTATCCTTTCTAAGACGAAATTAACTGCGTCTTTAAGTTGGTCGTCCTTGAGATTTTTCATTTGAGTAAACTCTGCCTCAGCTTTTTTTAGTAGACTGTCGGAAAGGTTTTCAGCCTCTCTTTTTCTTCTTTCTACCAATATGTCAGCCTCTTCTTTGGCAATTGAAATCATCTCTTTAAACTCTTCTTGAGCTTTTTCTACAGACCTTCTAATAGTTTCACTAGCCTTTTTTTGGCTTTCTTGAATCATGTTTTCAAGGTCCTCTTCTAAATTCCTAATTTTCTTTATAGAATCAATTATCAATAACTCACCCCCCAGTTAGTATAAAATGAGTAGCTAACTTTTATCCTATATAAAATAATAATTTCTTATAGGTATACTATATTATTTTAACACTATTAAATAATAATTACAATTAAGAAACCTACTAATTACAATATTTCTCCTTGTAAAATTTTAAATTAACAAAGTTTTTAAATGTAAAAAAGGTACCAATAACATAATTGTTACTAGTACCTAAAAACTTAAATATTTGTGTCTAATATTTCAGAGTCATATTTAGAATTAAGTTCCTCTATTTTTTCTAAATATACTTTTTGTTGTTTTAATCTTGTAGCTTCAGTCTTTACTTCTTGTGCTACATCATCAAAAGTTAAAGAATCCTTATCAGGCTTTCTGTCAACCTTAATTAGGTGATAACCAAATTGAGTTTTAACTGGTTCAGAAATTTCTCCAACATTTAAGTCAAAGGCAATGTTTTCAAATTCTGGTACCATTGTTCCCCTAGGGAATTCTCCAAGTTGTCCACCACTATCCTTAGAAGGACAAGTTGAATATTCCTTAGCTGCATCTTCGAAAGCTTTACCACCTTCAATTTCCTTTTTAATATTAGTTGCTTCTTCTTCAGTATCAACTAAGATATGGGATGCTGAAACAGTATCCTTTGCAAATTGATCCTTGTGGTCATTGAAAAATTCTTTTGCTTCTTCATCAGTAACCTTAACAGCACCGATAATTTTTGAGAAAGCATAATTTTTTAGAAGACTTTCTTCAGTTTGTGCCATTACTGTCTTAAATTCTTCTTCTTCTTCTAGCTTTCTATCTTTAGCATCTAGTAAAAGTAATTCTTGATTTACCATTTCTTGGATAACAGTTTTTATGCCATCTGCGGATTGAAACTGCATAGCTACTTGTGGTCCAATTTCTTCCATAAATCTAAGAACATCTTGTTCTGTAATTTCTTTTCCTGCTACTTTTGCTACTATTTTAGTCATATATCCTCCTGAATTAATTAGATTTCCACTTTATTACATACCCAAAGATTTTTGTTAAAAACCCTTTGTAATTTTCATGGGTAAGTCTCCAGCCATAAAAAAACCTCTTACTATGAAGAGGTTTGTATTTCATTATGCTATTTCAATATTTTCAGCTTGTTGTCCTTTTCCGCTGTCTACAACGTCAAAGGTTACTGATTGTCCTTCTTCTAAAGTTTTAAATCCTTCTTTTTGGATTTGTGAGAAGTGAGCAAAGATATCTTGTCCATCTTCAGTAGTGATGAATCCGTATCCTTTTTCTGCGCTAAACCATTTTACTACACCATTCATTGTTTGTTTCCTCCGAAATTTTATTACTTTAATCTTTTACAACATATAAAATTCCGAACGACTAAGTACAAAGAATTTAAACTGTATTACTTGATTAAAGCTCAGTAACATAATAACACTGACGCCCTATTTATGCAAGGTTAAATTTAAGATTTTACGGATTTTTAATAATTAAGGCCTACTTGTATCCTTCTACTGCAAAGTTAAATTCTTGACCATTTAAGACTATCCATCTTTCATCTTTTCCATTTTCTAATATAGTATAGTCATGGCCATTAGTCGCCTCTTGAATGTTGTAATAAGCCCAATGGCTACTATCTAAGTCTTTAAAGTTAGTTATTTCTTCTATGTGATAGTTTGCAAACTCTTCATCTGCATACCTGTTTAGCATCCTGTTAGTAACTGTTACTACTTCAGCTCTTGTTATGTCTTGGTTAGGTTTGAAGGTTTCATCTGGATAGCCTTCTACCCAACCCCTATTAGCTGCTGATGCTATATAAGAATATGCCCAGTGGTTTGAGTCAACGTCTGAAAAGCTTATGCTTCCACCTACTAGATCATCAAACCTAGATGCCATTGTTGCAAATTCAGCCCTTGTTACTTCAGCATCTGGTCTAAAGTAGCCATCTTCATATCCTT
>CAMEGD010000112.1 GCA_945916025.1 uncultured Clostridia bacterium | reverse complement strand
AAGTTCCATTGTAGGTAAGGGAATAATACCAAACTTCCATTCCTTCAGGAGCATAAGAACCCCAAACAATAATTCCAGACAAAAATACCATTAAGAATCTCAAAAGTCCTGCTAAAAGAGTACCAGCAAGGGCTTTTTTTATGTCCTTAACATTAGAGTGGAAAACTCCAGCAAGTCCTAAAACTCCAAAGCCTAAAAGATAGTCTAAAAGAATAGAAAGTGGATGAATAGCAATTCCTCCCCCTAATATAAACTGTAAAAATCCATAAGCAAAGGCAGTCATAAGACCTTCCTTAAGACCATAAACCAATGCAAAAATTATAATTGGAACCATGGAAGCAGCGGTAACTGAACCTCCGTTTGGAAGGTCTAAGACCTTTACATAACTAAGAATTTGAGCTAGGGCAATCATAACCCCAGCAAGTACTAATTTTTTAGTTTTATTTCTTTCCAAAACAAAACCTCCTTTTCCTTTGTTGAACAAGAGCAAAAAAAAACTAAATGCAACAAATGCATTTAGCTATATAAAATGAAAATCACTCCGCCAGCATTACCTGGATCAGCTCTAAGGGTCGAGATAAATCTCCTCTCAGCATTTGCTCCCCTGTTCGACTATTAAATTTAAATAAAGTATATACCTATTAGGCCTTAAAATCAAGGCCAAGTAACTTTTCAACTAAAATTTTAGCCTCATTCATATCCTTTACAAGATAGTCTGCCTTTGAAAAGTCGTTGTCCTTAGTATAAAAATTAGGTATTCCAATAACAGGCATATTTATTTTGTGAGCAGCAACAATACCCTTTTCAGCATCCTCTAAAGCAATACATTCTTTTGGGGTTAGGCCTAACTTTTCAGCTCCTAAGATCCATATTTCTGGGTCAGGCTTTCGCTTTTTTACATCATCAGCAGACAAGAAAAATTCCAAGTATTCCTTAATCCCAAATTTATCTAAAACAAAACTCACATCCCTTCCCAAGGAGGCAGAAGCCACAGCCATGGGAACTTTTTTATAAAAATGTTTTATAAAATCAATAGCATAAGGCATTTCATTAAGGTCATTTAATAAAAAGTCATCATAATATTTTTTCTTGTATTCTCTGATAATATAAGGATTATAATCTAGCCTTAGTTCCTCTAAAACATCCAAAAGTCCAAGGCCTCTCTTTATCCATGAGTCCATATAGTAGTCATCAGAAATATCATAACCCACTTCCTTAAAGGCCAGTTGGTATGCCTTCATGTGAAGCCTTTCAGTATCAGAAATTAGTCCATCTAAGTCCAATAAAATACCCTTAATCATAATTCCCCCTTATGAATTAAAATAACAAATATATACCTTAAATTTGAATCCACCCTTCTAATACCCTATATATGAGTGAAAACCTAATTATTGGTCAATAAAAAAAGTAGCTATCTCTAGCTACTTTTAATCTGGAGGTGGTAGCCAGATTTGAACTGGCGATAAAGGTGTTGCAGACCTGTGCCTTACCACTTGGCGATACCACCACGCAAGATACATAATACCACAATACTTAATAAAATTCAAACATATATTTAATAATTTCTCAACAAATAGTTATTATATAAGTAATAGACAAAAAAATAATAAATTGACAAAAAAGAAAAGGCAAGATAATATATAGTTATAATAACTAGATATTTTAGGAAAAAAGATGAATGCTATAAAAGAAATTTATGAATTTGAGTGTCCAATGTGGATAGACCTACCAGAAGAACCTCTCTTTAATCAAGAGGCAGTAAACTATATAAACCAAACCCTAAAGCCAATAATTAGGGAAGAAAACTTTATTACTACAACTATGGTCCAAAACTATATAAAACTAGGATTCTTGCCAAGACCAGCAGGAAGGAAATACAAAAGGATTCATATAGCTTATCTAATAGTTATTAGTATTTACAAACAAATATTAAATATTAAAGAAGTTAGAAAGGGAGTAGAGTTGCAACTAACATTAATGGATTTGGAAAAAGCCTACAATTTATTTTCAAAATCTCTAAACAAGGCTATAAGAGATACCTTTGAAAGTATTCATAAGAACAAAACTGTAGAAATACAGTCTATAAAAGCCCCTCCTCAAAGGGCTGGGGTAGATGTAATTGCCTACTCTTTTTCTTTTAGACTTCTTGGAACTATCATCCTCAACAATGATGGTTTCAAAAACTTAGGAGGAAAGAATGAACAAAATAGGAATAATAGCTGACACATCCCAAGACCTTACCTTTGAAATAGGAAAAAACTATGGGATAGAAGTATTATCATACCATGTCCAAATGGGAGACAAGACCTACAAGGACCTTATAGATTTACAAACAAGAGAATTTTATGAAACTATGGAAAGCTATGAAACCCTACTAACAGGGATTCCATCATTAACAGACTTAGAAGAAAAACTTGACCTTCTAAAGTCCCAAGGAAAAGAAGATGTAATAATATTAGTTTCATCCTCAAAACTCACAGGCTTAGAAGCTCTAGCTGGCACAGTAAAATCCTACTATGAAGGACTAAATATACACATATTCCAAACTGATCAAATAGGATCATCAGCAGGACTATTTAGTATTTATGCAGGAGAATTAGTGGAAAGAAACTACAGCCTTGACCAAATCTTACAAGAACTAACTAGGATAAAAGAAAAGAAACAGGCAACTATAATGGCCTTATTTAGAACTTTGAAATTCCTCATAAAAGGAGGACGTTTTAATAAGCACAAGGGCATGATAGGAATGTTTCTAAAGATAAACCCACTTCTAAAACTTATAGATGGGGGAATAGAAGTAATAGAAAGGATTAGAGGCAAACAAAAGAGTCTAAAGACCCTATCTGACCTTGTAAAAAAGGACCTAAAAGATGCTGAAAAATATAAGATAGTCTTATTTTCAGGAGACAATGAAGAAGAACTAAAAGACCTTAGAGTCCTTTTAGAAGAAGAAATAAATAGGGCAGAAACCTATATAGAAACAGAACTTACAACAGTTTTAGGAGTCCACGCAGGACCAAAAACCATTGGAGTTTCATATATGATTTTAGACTAATACCAGGGAAACCTGGTATTTTTATAATTTTACACAGATTTGTCCTCCTATTTAAATAAAGGGATATTTAGTATATAATAGTCCCATCAGAGTAGATAAAGAGCGTAAAGTGTTAAGTAATGGGTTGTTGTACTTAAACGAAAGTATAAACTGCGATTCTTTATTGCAACCGCAACTATCTTTCTTCTGAAATATATTTTAGGAGCAAATCAAGTGAAAAGAAAAATTGATACTAGAAGCTTAGTTATTTCAGCTGTATTAACAGCCCTATCTATAGTAATAACTAGACTTTTATCCCTTCAAATTACCCCAGAACTGAGGATTGGCTTTGGACCCCTTCCAATAATTTTGGTTGGTATTATGTATGGACCATTTTTAGGAGCACTTTCTGGACTTACAGCTGACCTTGTAGGCATTATGATTACCCTATTAGGAGCCTTTCATCCAGGATTTACCCTAAGTGCAGTATTAACCGGATTGTTACCAGGATTAGTTTCTTACTTTTTCTTTAAAGAAAAAACTAAATCTAAAGAAACACTTACAATTGGCCTAAGTGTCCTACTTGTTTATGGCTTTGTCCACTTAATACTAAACAGTATTTGGGTAAATGGACTTTATGGAACTCCAATACAAGTTCTAATAACTGGCAAGTTTCTTAAGGTTATAATTGAAGGAGCAATTACCTTTATATTATTAAAGGTTGTATACTCAAAAGTATTAAAAAAAATGCTACAAAAATAAGAAGTACCAAGAACCTACTTAAAAAATAAATTAAGTAGGTTTTTTGATATACTTATTCTAGAAAAACTTTTAAAACTTTAGACAAATCAACTTTTGTTAGCGAAT
>CAMEGD010000111.1 GCA_945916025.1 uncultured Clostridia bacterium | reverse complement strand
ATATATACATTCCTTTTCCTATGTTACCTTCCGCCATGGTATTTCCTATTAATCTAGATCCAAAGGCTACTACATTTGCATCATTGTGAGTTCTAGATAACTTGGCAGATAATGGTTCATTTACTAGTGCACATCTAATATTTTTTACTTTATTTGCTGCTATTGAAATACCTATTCCAGATCCACAAATTGCTATTCCATAATCTGCTTCTTTGCTAGATACTCTTTCTCCAACAGCCTTTCCAAAGTCTGGATAATCTACAGATTCAGTACCATTAGTACCTTCATCTATTACTTCAAATCCCTTTTCGGTAATATAATTTTTTATATGTTCCTTTAATTCAAAACCTGCATGATCGCTTCCAATGGATATTTTCATGATTTCATCTCCTATATATGTCTATTCTGAGTTGATTTTTCCAATCTATTCATAATCGCAAGGCCAATTCCCTCTTTAGTGATTTCTTCACACAAAATTACATCTACGCAATTTTTATCTAAAGTTCTTAAACTCCTAAAGATTTCACTAGCGATTTTTTCTAAATTATCCCTAGATCCTAAATCTATTATTTCTAGATTTAAATTATCTATTTTAGTGTAAAGTTCAGATGTAACCATAAGACTTACTTTTTTTTCTTTGTTTTTCTTTAAAAATTCGTAAATCTTACTTTCTTTTTCTTCATCGGAACTTCCAGATATTAAGTAAGCTTCTGCCTTTGGTGCGTAGTGTTTGTATTTTTGGCCAGGGGATTTTGGTTTTTCTCCTGATTTTAAAATACCCTTATCTACTACCACATTAGGTAGAATTCCTTGAATGTCTTCCAAAGTTATAGCTCCAGGCCTTAAAATAGTAGGAATTTCTCCAGTAATGTCTAAAACTGTAGATTCTAGTCCCACAAGAGTATTTCCTCCATCTATTATAAGGGGAATTTTACCTTCTAAATCCTCCATACAGGTTTTTGCATCTGTTGGAGAAGGCCTTCCAGAAATATTTGCAGATGGAGCAGCTATTGGCCTATTGGATATTTTTATAATTTCCAAAGCTATTTCATTATTTGGCATTCTAATTGCCACTGTATCAAGTCCTGCTGTAATAATTTCAGGAACAATCTTGCTTTTTTTTAGCACCAATGTTAAAGGTCCAGGCCAGAATTTGTCAATTAAATCCTTCGCCTTTGATAGATCTCCCTCTACAAGTTCTTTTAACATTTCCATATTTTCTATATGAAGTATTAAAGGATTGTCTTGGGGTCTTCCCTTTACCTGAAATATTTTCTTAACTGCTTCTTCATTAAGCCCATCTGCCCCTAAACCGTAAACAGTTTCAGTGGGAAAAGCTATTAACTCTCCAGATTGGATAGTTTCTTTAATTAAATTGATATTTTCTCTATTAGAATTAAATTCTATTAATTTTGTTTTCATACCTATCCTTCATTATAACACAGGAATTGTGATATTGTTTGAAAATTAGATAAAAATAGGACCCTAAATCCTATTGTTTTTCTTCAGGGTCCAATTCATTTTCACTTTCATCGTTATCATCATCTAATATTGTCAACAATACTTCTGAGATTCTTTTGTTATTTACTTTTAAAACCTTTAATTTATGTGTTTCATCAGCGTAAATTACAGGAGAATTGGAAGTTTCTTCTGGAAAATACCCTAGTTTTTCAACTGCATATCCACCGATAGTTTCGCTGTTTTCGCTATCTATATTTGTAAAAAGTTTATCGTTTATAGTTTTTAATTCAACGTGTCCTGCGATAATATATTGATTTTCCCCAACTTTATCAATTCTATCCATGTCCACATCGTATTCATCTTCAATTTCTCCTACAATTTCTTCAACTATATCCTCAATAGTAACTAAACCAGATATTCCTCCGTATTCGTCTACTAATAAAGCCACATAGTTTTTTGTGTTTTGAAGTTCAAATAAAAGCTGATCGATTTTTTTAGACTCTGGGACAAAGTAAGGCTCTTTCATTACATTATCCACATCTATAGATTGGTAGTTATTTTTTTCTAGCTCAACAAATAAGTCTTTAACATAAACAATACCTACTACGTCGTCTTTATTTTCTCCATATATTGGCACTCTAGAATGTCCACTAGTTAAAATTCTGCTGACAGATTCAAGTCCAAATCCTTCATAAGAAACCATAAAAAGTTCAGTTCTAGGTGTCATAATTTCATAAGAAGCACTATCGTCAAACTCAAAGATATTTATCATCATATCCTTACCTTGAGAATTAATAACTCCTTGTTCTTGACTTACACTAATGTATGATTTTAATTCTTCCTCTGAAATTTTTTCTTCAATGTCTTCTGAATATTTTCCTAAAATCTTTAGGACAAATTTTGTAGACATGGATAAAAATCTTGCAAAGGGGCCTAAGGCTATTGAAACAAAATTAATAAATCCTGCAACTGATGTTGCTACTCCTTCAGAGTTTTGTAAAGCTATTCTCTTAGGAACAAGCTCCCCAAAAACAAGGGAAATATAAGAAATAATAAGCGTAATAATAAGTACGGCTACACTTTGTCCTTGTGGAATACCTAAACTTGTAAGAGTCTGTCCAAGTCCACTTGCCATAGTAGTTGAAGCAGATGCACTTGATAAGAACCCTGCAAAAGTAATACCTACTTGAATAGTAGATAAAAATCTAGTTTGATCATCCATTAACCCTAAAAGAGTTTTTGCCTTTTTGTTGCCTTCTTCTGCCATTTGACTAACTTTGTTTCTATTTAAAGAAACAACTGCCATTTCTGTCGCCGCAAATATAGCATTTAATGCTGTAAGAATAATAATTAATAATATTTGCGGCCAAATACTACCGGAACCTCCGTAATCTCCCATATATACCTCCATAAAATAATAAGACAATTATATCTTATTGATACCTTAATTTCAATTTATTGTTACCATTTTTTATCAACATTTGCCTTTTCAACTGCAAGAACTGTAATTATAAAAAATCCATAAGCCCCTAAAAATCCTCCAACTACATCACTAAAGTAGTGAACTCCCAAATGCACCCTGCTAAAACCCATTAGAAATGAACATAAAATGGCAATAAAATATATGAGTTTTTTTTGATTGGGATATACATACCTAGATAAATAATAGGCCAAAAACAAATACAAGCAAGTATTTGTCATGGTATGTCCACTTGGATATGATGTAGTCACCTCTTCCATTAGCATAAAATCAATAGGCCTTTGTCTTTGAAAAAATAATTTAGTCACTGAATTTAATATAAATACTCCCAAGGAAGAAAGTATCAATCCTACAACTAAGTTTTTCTTCTTTTTATAATATCCTATTACTACTGCTAAGATTATAACTGGAACTAAGACTTTTGCAGATCCAATAAAGGCTAAAAATTTCGAAAAGCTTAAAATAATAGGGGTTCTATAAGCTCCTCCCATTAATTCATAAATCTTCTCCTCTCCAAAAAGTCCACCTTCTATGTTTGTTACAAAAAAGCCTAGTACCACCATGGATACAAGTGATACTAGGGCCAATATTTTATTTTTTTCTAATGTGTGTAATTTATTCATCTCTACTCTTTCGTTCTAAGCGTCCTATTTGTTCATTTTCTTCCCTGTAATTTTTCATAAGTGTTTCTTTCAAATTGTTTTCAAGTCTCAAAAGTTCTTGTTCAGCTAAAAGTCTCTTTTGTCTACCTTCCCTTTGGATATTTATACCATCTTCTATTGTAGTAATTAAATCCTCGTTTACTTTTTGAAGGGTTTCTAAATCTATAATTCCCCTTTCAGACTCTTCTAAAACTGCTTTTGTGTTGTCTTTTAAAAGTTCTGAGTTTCTTCTTAGTAGCTCATTTGTTGTGTTTGAAACTTCCCTTTGTAACTCTAAGGCTTGTTGTTGATTGTGAAGTCCTAGTGCTATTACAACTTG
>CAMEGD010000110.1 GCA_945916025.1 uncultured Clostridia bacterium | reverse complement strand
GAAAAATCTTTTAAATAATAAGATAGCTTTTAGTTATTTGACCAACAGAAACATAAGTAAATCTAGTATAAAAAAATTTGGTCTTGGATATGGAAAAAACTCTTGGGATGATGTAGTTAATTATCTAAAATCACTAAACTACGATTTAGAGATAGCATATAAGGTAGGTGTTATTGGGAAAAACTCCATGGGCAATTATTATGATCATTTTAGAAATAGGATTATATTTCCAATAATAGACAAGAGGTCAAGAGTATTGGGGTTTGGAGCTAGGGCAATTGGAGATGAAATGCCAAAGTATCTAAATACATCAGATTCTCCAATATTTTATAAGGGAAGAAACCTTTATGGACTAAACTATCTAGACCAAAATAAAAAGAATCCAAGGGTAATCCTGGTGGAAGGATATATTGATGTAATTTCCCTTTATAATGGGGGAATAGGTGGAGCTGTAGCATCCTTAGGTACTGCTTTTACTATTAATCAGGCAAAGATAATGAGAGATTATAGTGAAAATATATTTATATCCTACGATGGTGATAAAGCAGGTATTAATGCCACCAAGAAGGCAATAGAAATATTCCATTCAATCGATGTTGATCCAAGGGTAATAAAGTTAAAGGATAATCTAGATCCTGACAATTATATTAACAAGTATGGGGAATTTAAATTTGAAGTAGAGATGGAAAATGCCAAAAGTGGCTACACTTACTTAGTAGATAATTATAAACAGACCTTAGACTTAAATTTAATTGAGGACCAGGCCAAATTAATTAGGTATATAGGAAATACCTTAAAAAGGGTAAGAAGTCCTATTGAAAGAGAACTTCAAATGAAAAAGCTATCAAATGATTTTGGGATTTCCTTAGACAGTTTGAAGGAAGAAATTTTAGGGAATACCTCTACTAAGAAAAAGGATTCTAGGTACTTTGAAAGTACTAAAAAAATACATAGGCCACTAAATAATCATGACAAGACATTTGTGGAAATTTTAAGGCTTATGCTAAATGATTTTAGAGCCTTTGAAATTGCTGAAAATGAAATTAATTTAGATCAAGTTAGAAACCATAAGTTAAAAGAAGTATTTTTATCAATAAAGTCTTCCTATGAAGATAAGGACAGGGGTCCTATTAACAAAGACTCTATTTTAAACTACTTATATTCTAACAACATTATTGATGAACAAATTAAAAACTCCCTATCTAGGGATTTTATAGATGAGGAAAAATTAGATTTTAGAGAAACAACTAAGGAATTAATTAGTAGACTGGAATATTCTGAGAATAAAATGACCAAGTCTCAAATCCTAAGTGAAATAACTAGACTTGATAAAAAAGAAAACAAGTCTGCTGAAGACAAGGAACAATTAAAGGAACTTTTAAGTGAATTAATGAAAATTAATTCCTAGATTTAAGATAGAAGTAAGTGGGAGGAATTTATGGCTAATAAAAATGATTTTTTAGAAAATACTGAAGTTATTTCTAAAATACTAGATAGTCTTGTAAAGACAGGCAAGGAAAAAGGTTTTATTACCTATGAAGATGTAGCAGATGCCTATGAAGACCAAGAAGATATTGAAGAAGACCAAATTGAAAAAATTTATGAAAAATTAGAAAGGGCACAAATCAAGTTAGTTGGTGAAGACACTGACAAAAAATCAAAGCTCGATGACTTAGATGATTTAGACGAAGACGTTGATGATGAAGATTTTGATGATTTGAACATTGAAGAAGAGGACCTTTCTGTTCCTGAAGGTATAGCCGTAGATGATCCTGTCAGGATGTATTTAAAGGAAATAGGGAAAGTAAACCTACTAACAGCTGATGAAGAAGTAACCCTAGCAAAGGCCATGGAAAAGGGAGATGTTTTTGCCAAGAAAAGACTAGCTGAAGCAAACTTAAGACTAGTTGTAAGTATTGCAAAGAGATATGTTGGCAGGGGTATGATGTTCTTAGACCTTATCCAAGAAGGTAACCTTGGACTTATGAAGGCTGTGGAAAAGTTTGACTATACTAAGGGCTTTAAGTTTTCTACTTATGCTACTTGGTGGATTAGACAGGCTATAACACGTGCAATTGCAGACCAGGCAAGGACTATAAGAATTCCTGTTCACATGGTTGAAACTATCAACAAACTAGTAAGGACCCAAAGAAAATTAATTGTAAAATTAGGCAGGGACCCACTACCTGAGGAAATAGCACAGGATATGGGAATAGATGAAGGCAAGGTTCACGAAATCTTAAAGATTGCCCAAGAACCGGTTTCTTTAGAGACACCAATTGGAGAAGAAGAAGACTCTCATTTAGGAGATTTTATTCCTGATGATGATGTAGTTTCTCCATCAGATGCAGCAGCCTTTACTCTATTAAAGGAACAGTTATCAGAAGTTTTAGGCACCCTTAATGAAAGGGAAAAGAAGGTTTTAATCCTTAGATTTGGATTGGAAGATGGAAGGTCTAGGACTTTAGAAGAAGTAGGAAAAGAGTTTGATGTAACAAGGGAAAGAATTAGACAAATTGAGGCTAAGGCCTTAAGGAAGCTAAGACATCCAAGTAGAAGTAAGAAATTAAAAGACTTTTTAGAATAATATGAAAATTTATTTAGACAATAGACTAAAGGAAATTGTAAATCTAATAGGAAAAGTAGATGTGGTAGTAGATGTAGGTTGTGACCATGGATATGTTTCCAATTATCTAGTAGAAGAAAATTTATCTGACTTAGTCTATGCAAGTGATATTTCTTATGATTCTTTAATGAAGAATAAGGAATTTGCAGAAAAAAGAAAGAATTCAGATAAGGTTATTTCCCTACATGGAAATGGCCTTATTCCACTTAAGGACAAGTATTTTTCTGGTGCAATTATTGCTGGTATGGGAGGAGAACTTATTATAAAAATCCTTGAAGATTCTAAGGAATTAGTAAGGGATAAAATCTTGGTCCTTCAACCTATGACAGCACAGAAGGAACTTAGAAGATACCTTTGTGAAAATGGATATGAAATTATTAAGGAATCTCTTGTTAAGGAAAGTGGAAAGTACTATGAAATAATAAAGGCAAGAAGTGGTAACTCTGAAGGGTCTACATGTAATTATTATTTTGGGGAAAATTTAATAAGAGATTGTGATGAAACCTTTTTAGAATACGTAGACTTTCTAAGAACTAAGACTTTAGGTCTTTTAGAAATGGCTAAGGTATCAGAAACAGAAAAGGGAAGAGACAGGGTAAAGGTCTTAGAAGAAGAGATAAACTTATATGAGGTGATATTAGATGGATGTAAAGGCAAAGGGAATTATTGATGTTTTAGAAACTATAGCACCTTTAAATCTTCAAGAAGATTGGGATAATTCTGGTCTTCAAGTTGGAGATATTAACCAAGTTGTTAAGGGAATTCTTTTAGTGGTAGATTTGACAGATAAGGCTGTGGACTATGCAATTAAAAAAGGCTTAAACCTAATTATTTCCCATCACCCATTTATCTTTAGTGGAATTAAGCAAATTGATTTTGGGTCTTATAAGGGAAGACTTATAAAGAAATTAATCGACAATGAAATTTTAGTTTATTCATCCCATACTTCTTTGGATAAGGCAGACTTTGGTGTCAATCAAGTACTGGGAAACTTATTTAATTTACAAAATATGAAGACCCTACTATATATGGAAGAAACAGAAGAAGTTTTTGGAGTTATAGGAGACTTTAATGGTAGTGTAAAAGACCTTGTAAGTAAGATTTCAAATATTTCTCCTATTGAAGATGTGAACTTTTATGGAAAAGCTAAGGATCATATCTCTAGGGTAATGATTATTGGTGGAGGTGGAGCATTTGCCTTAAATACATGTAAAGACCTTGGAGGAGATTGTTTAATTACTGGAGATGCAAAGCACCATGATGGACAAGATGCCTATGAAAAAGACCTTTTACTAGTGGACTTAAAACATTTTTATTCAGAACTACCAGTACTAACCATGCTAAAAAACAACTTAGAAAAAATAT
>CAMEGD010000109.1 GCA_945916025.1 uncultured Clostridia bacterium | reverse complement strand
TGGAGGAAATATGTACCCTATGATTTTAGCCTTGTCCCCACTTATTCCAGATGAAGAGATCCTATCTTTTTTAGATACAGAAAACAACAAGGTGTTTTCAGTTGCCTTAGAAAATGGGTCTTTTAAGAGAATGGAAACCTACAAGATTTCCAATACAGACAAATATTTAGATATACCAGTAGCAATATTAATAGTGGAAAAAACTGCAAGCTCTGCAGAAATGACCCTAATATCCTTTGGTGTGGAAACAGCTGGATATAGCTTTGCAAATACAACTATAGGTATTAGAGATGACTATACAGTGGTTTTAACTACAAATTTTGTAGCAGATAGGGAAGATAAAAACTATGGAGAAGAAAAAATTTCTCCAGACTTTCTTACAGAAACTCCCCTTGAAGATAGCTAGGATATATAAAAGAAAACTAAATAGAACTTAATAGTTTTTTACTCCATAATGAGATGGGTCCTTCTAAAAAATTACTTAGAAGGGCTTATCTTTTTTTTCTTAAAAATAATTGGACTTTTATAAAAAAATATATTAAAGAATCTGCTTTTATACATTGTAAAAACACTTTCCTTGTTATATCATGTAAGCATTAGAATAATATTTTGGTAGGTGAGGACATGGAGTATAGAAGACTTGGAAAAACTGGATACAATGTGTCAATTATTGGCTTTGGAGGGATTCCAATCCAACAAAACACCCAGGAAGAAGCAGACTTATTAATAAAAACTTGTATTTCACAAGGTATAAATTTTATAGATACAGCTAGAGGATATACAGTTAGTGAAGAGCTAATTGGAAATGCCCTTAAAAAAATGAACGCAAAGGATATTTACATAGCTACAAAGACAATGGGAAGAACTTACGAAGCAGCTAAAAAAGACTTCGAAATTTCTTATAAAAACCTTGGTCGTGAAACCATAGACCTATACCAATTCCATAACATAGCAAAAATAGAAGACTACAATACAGTTATGGGAGAAAATGGAGCTATGAAATTCTTTAAGGAAATGCAAAAAAAGGGTTACATCAGAGAAATTGGTCTTTCAAGCCACAGTGCAGACCTTATGAACATTGCCCTTGATAGTGGAGAATTTTCTACTATGCAATTTCCTATAAATGCAGTGGAATCCCAAGGATTTCCTTTAATTGAAAAAGCTAAGAAATTTGATATTGGAACTATTGCTATGAAACCTATAGCAGGTGGAGTTTTAATGAACCACGGCAAGGAATCCTTAAAATACATTTTAGAAAACAAAAATCTAGATGTAGCTATTCCGGGTATGTGGTCACTAGATGAAGTTATGACTAATACTAGTATTGGAAATAACTTTATACCATTAAGTGATGAAGAAAAAGCAGAATTACTAGAAGAAGCAAAATCTCTAGGAACGGACTTTTGTAGAAGATGTAATTATTGCCAACCTTGTAGAGTGGGCATAAATATATCTCAAATGTTTACTTTAGACTTGTATAAGACAAAGTACAACCTAGTAGATTGGGCAGAAGCTAGATACGACACAGAAAAAGTTAAGGCTGATGAATGTATAAAATGTGGGGACTGTGAATCAAGGTGTCCTTACCATTTACCAATTATAAATAAACTTGAAGGAGTAAGTGAAAGATTTGAAGGGGCAAGATAAATGAGTAGAAAAGTGAAGAGAAGAAGAAGGTTATTAGGACTATTTTCACTAGTAGTTGCCCTTTTTATCCTAGGAACATTTGTTACTAAGGAAGAACCTATAGATGTAGTAGCATCTGAAAGGGAAAATCCATACTACTTCCAAGACCACGAGTCTAAACTAAAGGACGGGGTCTACAGGGCAAAGGGAAATGGATTTATTGACGAAATAGAAGTAGAAATGGTTGTGGACCAAGGAACTATTATTTCCTTTAGGGTTATAGGCCACAACGAAACTAGCCAAATTTCTAAAACAGCCCTAAGTACTATTCCATACCAAATTGAAAAGGACAAGACCCTTAAAGTGGACATAGTGTCAGGAGCAACAGAAACCTCAAACGGAATTATCCAAGGGGCCAGGGCAGTTATTAGACAAGCTGGTGGAAATCCAGAAGATTATTAAAAGATTAAGTGGACCTGTATAGGCCCACTTTTTTATATATTTAGTAAAGTTTACTAAATGCACAAATTTTCCAAAGGACAGGGACATAGCCATGGTATTTCAAAACTACGCCCTATATCCTCAAATGACTGTAAGGGAAAATATGTCCTATGCCCTTAAGTTAGCTAAGACTCTAAAGGATGAAATAGACAAAAAAGTTATGAAGGCAGCTAAGATCCTTGGTATAGAAGACCTATTAGATAGAAAGCCAAAGGCCCTATGTGGATGACAAAGACAAAGGGTGGCCTTGGGAAGGGCTATTGTAAGAAATCCAAAGGTATTTTTAATGGATGAGCCCCTATCTAATTTAGATGCAAAATTAAGGGTACAATTCGACCTGAACATATTTATGACTCAACTAGGCCAACGAAAATACAGTTTAGGGGCAAAGTTGAATTTTTAGAAGTCCTAGGCTCTGAAAAGTATGTTTATTTAGACATAGATGGCAGCGAAATTTTAGCAAAGCTAAATACGGATATGAATATAGAAAGAAAAATGGAAATTGACCTTTATATGGATGAGACCAAGCTTTCATTTTTCGACATTGATACAGGACAAAATATAGTTTATTAGGAGAAGATAATGGAAGAAGTTTCTTTACTAATTCTAGCGGGAGGCAGGGCTAGTAGGTATAAAGCCTTAAAACAAATTGATCAAATAGACCAAGAAGGCCACACTATTATGGACTATTCTATTTATGATGCCAAAAAAGTGGGCTTTAATAAGGTTGTATTTCTTATTAATAGGGATATAGAAGAAGAATTTAAGGCCTCTGTTGGATCTAGGATTGAAAAACACATGACTGTTTCTTATGTCTACCAAGACATTGAAAATATTCCTGAAGGCTTTTCTGTACCTGAAAATAGGACAAAGCCTTGGGGGACTGCCCATGGAATTTTATCAACTATAGATGAAATTAAGGGACCCTTTGCAGTAATAAATGCAGATGATTTTTATGGAAGGTCTTCCTTTCAGTTAATTTATGATTCTTTAATTGAAAATTCAAAGGAAGAATGTAAATATTCAATGGTAGGATTTTTATTAGAAAATACCCTAACAGAAAATGGATATGTTTCTAGAGGAGTCTGCCAAGTAGAAGATGACTACTTAGAATCCATTGAGGAAAGGACCCACATAAAAAGAGATGGTCAAAGGATTGTCTACTGTGAAGGAGATAAGACCTATCTTCTAAATGGAAATGATATAGTTTCTATGAATCTTTGGGGCTTTAACAAAGGCTTTCTTAATGAACTAAAAAAGAGGTTTCCAAAGTACCTAGAAGAAGGCCTAAAAAAGGACCCTCTAGGCTGGGAATGTTATCCAACCTTGGTCTTAAATGACATTATAAGGGAAGGATTGGGAAGTATAAAAGTTCTAAAGTCTGAAGAAAAATGGCTAGGAGTAACTTATAGGAAAGATAAGGCTAAAGTTGTTAAGTCTATAAAAGCATTAAAGGACCAGGGAATCTACCCAAAATATCTTTGGGAGGTCGCCCATGGACAATAAGGAATATTTATTTGAAATATTAAAAAACTTTCAGATAATAGGACAACCAGTAGAAGTAACCCACAACAAAAGTGGCCTGATTAATGACACCTACAAGGTAACAAGTGATGAAGGCAATTCTTATATTTTGCAAAAGATAAACAAAGAGGTATTTACTGAACCTGAAAAGGCAGTTGGAAAGGAAATTCCTTACAAGGTTGTACCTAGAAGACAAGGTGATATTGCCATGTCCTATACAGATATATCTAAGGCTAGAAAAACATTGGGTTTTGAACCCCTTTATTACTTAGATCATATGTGTGAAGACTCTTGGAGATGGCAGTCTAATAATCCAAATGGATATGAAAAATAATTTTCAAAAGTGAAAAC
>CAMEGD010000108.1 GCA_945916025.1 uncultured Clostridia bacterium | reverse complement strand
CTGTTGGAATGGATCTTTCTAATGAATATGTAATCAAAAATGATATTGACTTAGCATGGGATGATAATGCAAAACAATATTTTGGTTCAAAACAAATTGGAAATGACCTAGTTTCCATATGGCAAGAAAATGCAATGTCAATAAGAGAAAAAGCTTCTCTAGTTACTAAATATGATTTAGCTGGGGTAGCAAACTGGAGATTAGGATTTGAAACTCCTAATGTATGGAACACAATTGAAAGTGCAATAAAAAGGTGAAAATTCACAAAACTTTTACATTATATTGTTGACTTAAAAAAATTTTAATAGTATTCTAAGTAAAGATTAAATTTACAAGGAGTGTTTAAAATTCATACACAAACCCATAAACTTATAAGTAACCATTTGTTTAACCATATAAAAGATAATTATGATATAGAATTAAATTACGAAAAGTTAACTTGGGGCTCTATAGCGCCAGATATATTACCAAAATATAAGTTATATAGACACTATTATGATAATAGTATAGACTATATAATATTAAAAATAGCAAAAGTGATATTTTTGAATAGATTTTTAGACTTAAAAAAGCCTAATTATTTGGCTTTAAAAATGTTTAGTAGAGATATAGGAATAATATCCCATTATTTATCAGATTTTACTTGTTTAGCCCATGCTGACAGGTGGGAATTGCCTAAGTCATTAGTAAAGCATATTAGGTATGAAAAAGAACTTAATGAATATTCTAAAACTCATGTATTTAAGTCCTTAGACTTAAATCTTCCACAAATTGAAATTGACAATGGAGACATATTTAAACAAATTCCTAAGATTAAGTTATTTATCGAAAGAGTAGTTTATGAATATCTTCAAGGACAAAGTTTTGAAAGAGATTTAGACTTTGCTTTATATCTAAACAAGGCTGTTTTTGAATTTATTATTGAAGCCATATTAGAACATGAAGGAAATACAGCATACTCATATGCATATTAAAATGACCTAAAAGGGTCATTTTTTTACTCTTATACAAATGAATTTTAAGGAAATATACAATTAATTATTTTTTTTGAGATTTACTTTCACAAAGCCCCTAAAATATAGTATAATAATTCATACTGTAGGAGGGAAGAAGTGGTTGTTGAAAATGCTAGAGAAATTTCAAATAGTTTAAAAAAGAAATTTTTATATGAAAATGATATAAATAGTATACATATACTCATAAATCTCTATGAAGCAAATGAGAACTTGAGAAACATTTTCCCGAAATACATGTCATTATGTAAGCTAAGAAAGATTATTGGGCAGCAAATTAGAGGAAGACAAGGTATAGACTTAGCTTCAAAAAACATTGCTGATTTAATACATGATGATTTTACGAGGTTTGAGTTACTTTTATATTTAGAAGGCTTTAAAAAAGGTAATATTACCTGTAAGTATGTAGATGAAATTGAGAAAATCATCCTATCCACATCTGAAATTGGACAAATTTATTCCAAGTCATTTATAAAGGAAAAAATCAAAAATAATCATGAAATAAATGCTTTAAAAGAAGAAGCTTACAATAAAATAAAAAATGAACTAATTAATAATGAAAGTTATAAAATTTTTATTGGAAATTTTAATAAGAAAATTATAAAACCTAAACTTTTTAGTATTAATAGAAAACTAGATAAACAGTTAAAGATTGATGAAGATGGACAAGGTAAACCTGTAATAAAATTTGAAAGTAAAATGTTTAGCAAAAAAGAACTATCTAAGTTATATAAAAAACTTGTTTTGTTAGTATATGATGATGGACTTAATGTACTTTTAGAAGGTTATTGGTCTGGTTTAGTAGAAAGAGTATTAAGGAGATATAAATAAGCTAAGTAACCCTTAGCTTATATTTTATTATGAGAATATTAGGAATAGACCCAGGGATTGCCCTGGTTGGTTATGGTATAATTGATGTAATTGGTAATAATTCAAAACTTGTAGAATATGGTGTCATTGAAACTAAGGCGAATTTGGACCTACCAACTAGGCTAAAGATTATTTATACAGAACTAGATCTTCTTATAAAAACTTATAAGCCAGAAGAAGTTGCAATTGAAGAACTTTTTTTTAGTAAAAATGTTAAAACAGCCATTACAGTAGGACATGGTAGAGGGGTAGAAGTTCTTGCTTGTAAAATGAATGGGTTAGACCTTTATGAATACACTCCCTTACAAATTAAAGAAGCCATTACTGGATATGGTAGGTCAGATAAAAAACAAATCCAAAGTATGGTAAAGATTCTTTTAAATTTAGAAAAGATTCCTAAGCCTGATGATGCTGCTGATGCGCTAGCTGTTGCCTTGACCCATGGTAGTGTATCTTCATTTAAAGATGTATTTAAAATGAAATAGAGAGGGCTATATGATAGATTTTATTTATGGGAAAGTTGAATACAAGGGACAAGATCATATTGTAATAAATTGCAATAATATAGGCTATAAGATTTTTGTTTCTAAAAACACACTTTTTAATGCAGAATTATATACTAGCCAAAAGGTATATACTGATATGGTAGTAAGAGAAGATGATATAAGTCTCTTTGGGTTTTATGATCAAGAAGAAAGACGGGTATACAAACTTCTAACAACTGTTAAAGGTATAGGGCCAAAGATGGCCTTGGGAATATTTTCGGGAATGGATATTTCTACTATAATTTCTTCCATAAGAAACAATGATTCAACTACACTTACTAAGGCTCCAGGAATCGGAAAGAAAACTGCTGAAAGAATAATATTAGAACTAAAAGACAAGACAGATGATATTGTTATTGAAGAAAAGCCATTAGTAGCTAGTCCTGTTAGAGAAGCTGAAGAGGCCTTACTTGCCCTTGGATATTTACAATATGAAATTAAGGACGTTATAGACTCAAATTACAAAGATGGAATGACTGTAGAAGAAATAATTAGAGTATCATTAAAACAAATGACTAGGTAGGTGAAAACTTTGGATAATGATAATAGAATAGTTACAACTATGGAAAGAAATGAAGACCTTGAAAACGAAAATAATTTAAGACCAAAATGGTTAAGTGAATACATTGGCCAAGAAAAAGTAAAAAATCAGCTAGATATTTATATTAAGGCTGCAAAACAAAGACATGAACCACTAGACCATACTTTATTATATGGGCCGCCTGGATTAGGAAAGACTACCCTTGCTAATATAATTGGTAACGAAATGGGTGTAAATGTAAAAATCACTTCAGGACCAGCTATTGAAAGACAAGGAGATTTAGCCAGTATACTAACTAATCTTTCTGAAGGAGATGTGCTTTTTATAGATGAAATTCATAGGCTAAATAGGTCAATAGAAGAAATTCTATATCCTGCTATGGAAGACTTTGCAATAGATATTATAATTGGAAAGGGACCAACTGCAAGGTCAGTTAGGTTAGACCTTCCTAAATTTACCTTAATAGGAGCAACTACAAGGGCAGGCTTATTAACATCACCCTTGAGAGATAGGTTTGGTGTTATATTAAACTTAGAGCTTTATGGGATAGATGATTTAATAAAGATTGTAAACAGGTCTGCTGGTATATTAAATGTACAAATTGACAAATCTGGTTCAACTGAAATAGGTAGAAGATCAAGGGGTACACCTAGAATTGCCAATAGACTTTTAAAAAGAGTTAGAGATTATGCTCAAGTTTTAGAAAATGGATATATTAACTCACAAATTTCTAATGACGCCTTAAATCTAATGGAAATTGATGATCTTGGTTTAGATAGGACTGATAGAAAGATATTACTAACTATGATTGAATCATTTCCAAATAGACCAGTAGGATTAGATACCTTAGCTGTTACTACTGGAGAAGATAAGAACACCCTTGAAGATGTATATGAACCTTATTTAATAAGAATTGGTTTTATAAACAGGACCCAAAGGGGAAGATTGGTTACTAAGAAAGCATATGATCATCTAGGACTTTTTTATAGCCAAGATGAAGAAAACGAACAAATAGAATTTAAAGTAGGTGAATAATATAAAAACAGCAGATTTTAATTTTGA
>CAMEGD010000107.1 GCA_945916025.1 uncultured Clostridia bacterium | reverse complement strand
ATCTTCCTTTAAAAGCTTTATTGTTTCATACAAAAACTCTCCTTGAAGTAAGGGTTCACCTCCAGAAAAGGTAATGCCACCTTCTTGTCCATGGTAGGGCTTATACCTTTTTGCAATTTTTAGGATTTCCTCTGGTGTAACTTCCCTGAGAAAATCTGTTGATTGGGTATCTGGATTATGGCAATATGCACATCTTAAGGGACATCCCTTTAAGAAAAATATAGTTCTATTTCCAGGACCGTCTAAGGTCCCCATCGTCTCTATGGAATGAAGGTTTCCAACTACCTTCTTAGTATCTTTCATTTTGTCCTCCTATTTAAACAAAAGGGCTCCCTTAGCAAACTTACTAAAGGGGCCCATTATAAGGTCAATATCCTAATACCCTGACTTTTATTATTTACACATTACATAGACTTGTGGAAAGTCCTGTTAATTACATCTAATTGGTGTTCCCTGTCTAGCTGATTAAACCTTACTGCATATCCTGAAACTCTAATAGTTAGGTTTGGATATTTTTCTGGATGGTCCATTGCATCAATTAACATTTCCTTGTCTAGTACATTTACATTAATATGGAAGGCATCTTGGTTAAAGTAGCCATTCATAATATTAGTTAGATTAATAATTCTTTCTTCTGGATTTTTTCCTAGTACTCCAGGTATTATAGTAAAAGTATTGGAAATCCCGTCTTGGTTTACATTTTTGTATGGAAGTTTTGCGACTGAATTTAAGGAAGCAAGGGCCCCTGACTTGTCTGCTCCATTCATAGGATTTGCTCCCGGTGCAAAAGGTTGACCTTTTTTTCTGCCATCTGGAGTTGAACCTGTCTTTTTTCCATATGTTACATTTGAAGTTATAGTAAGTAAAGACAAGGTGTGCTCTGACTTTCTATAGGTTTCAAACTTTCTTAAGGCCTCAATAAAGTATTGACTTACACCCTTTGCAATTTCATCAACTTCATCAATGTCATTTCCAAACCTTGGGAAATCTCCTGAAATCTCAAAATCTACTGCAATTCCCTTCTCATTTCTAATAGGCCTTACTTTAGCAAATTTAATAGCTGATAAGGAGTCAGCCACTATGGAGATCCCAGCTATACCAAAGGCTATATACCTGTGAACGTATGGGTCGTGGAAGGCCATTTGAGAAGCTTCATAAGAATACTTGTCATGCATATAGTGGATGGTATTCATGGTATTGACATAAATATCTGCCAGTTTATCCATTACCTTCTTGTAATTTTCCAACACCTTATCATAGTCTAATATTTCTTGGTCGATCTTTTCTATACCATCTATGACTAAGATGTTTTCTCCAGTGTTTTTATCTACCTTTACTTCATCTATGCCACCATTAATTGCATATAGCAAGGCCTTAGCTAAGTTAGCCCTTGCCCCAAAGAATTGCATATCCTTTCCAAGTCTTAAAGGAGATACACAACAGGCTATTGCATAGTCATCACCATGAATTGGTCTCATTAGATCATCATTTTCATATTGGATTGAAGCTGTTTCAATACTCATTTTCGCACAAAATTCCTTAAAGTTTCTAGGCAAGTCATCTGACCAAAGAATTGTCATATTTGGCTCTGGAGATGTACTTAAGTTTATTAAAGTGTGTAAGAACCTATAAGATGTCTTAGTTACTAGGGTCCTTCCATCTAGACCCATTCCTCCAATAGATTCTGTAACCCAAGTAGGATCACCTGCAAATAACTCATCGTATTCTGCAGTCCTTAGATGTCTTACCATCCTTAGTTTTATAACTAACTGGTCAATAAGTTCTTGGGCTTCAGTTTCTGTAATTAGACCCTTGTCTAGGTCCCTTTGGATATAAATGTCTAAAAAGGCAGTATTTCTTCCAAAGCTCATAGCAGCTCCATTGTTTTCTTTTACAGCCGCAAGGTAGGCAAAGTACAACCACTGGATGGCTTCTTTTGCATCTTTAGCAGGTTTTGAAATATCAAATCCATATTTTCCTGCCATGGATTTAATCTTTTCTAAGGCTTTTAATTGTTCAGAAAATTCCTCTCTAAGTCTTATTGTCTCTTCTGTGGCAGGTCCCTTGTGGTTAGTCTTGTCTAGTTTTCTCATTTCTATAAGATAGTCTATACCATATAGGGCCAGCCTTCTATAGTCACCAATGATTCTACCACGGCCATAGGCATCTGGAAGACCTGTAAGTAGGCCAACACTTCTAACCTTTCTCATTTCTTCTGTATAAGCATCAAATACTCCATCGTTGTGGGTCTTTCTAAATTCTTGAAAGTCCTTTTTCATTTCAGAATCTATTTCTAAATCATAGGCCTTTAAGGAAGTTTCCACCATCCTAAAACCACCATAAGGGTTAATTAGTCTTTTTAAAGGAGCGTCTCCTTGAAGACCAACTATAAGTTCCTCATCCTTGTCTATATAGCCAGGGCCAAAGTTGTCTATGCCGCTGAATTTATCTAGTTGAACCTTTATGGTCTTGTTTTTTACCTCATCTTGAATAAGGTAATCTACCTTGTCCCAAAGTTTTTTTGTCCTAGAAGTTGGACCTTGTAAAAACTCGTCGTCTCCTTCATAGGCCTTGTAGTTTTTTTGGATAAAGTCTCTAACATCTATTTTTTCATTCCAGTCTCCAATAACAAAACCATCCCAAGCATTTTTATATTCTATATTATCAAAATATTTTTTCATTTATATTCACCTCAACTTGAATTAAATTCTTCTTTTTCTAGCTTGTATAAAGTATATATTAATTCTTAGGAAATTGCTGTGATTTGAATCACTAAAAAAAGAACCCCAAAAAATAATTTTGAGATTCTTAAATATTACATAACTTCTTCTAATCTAGTTTTTATTGCTTCAAAGGATTCGTCACTAATAACATGCTCAATTCTACAAGCATCTTCAGAGGCGATTTTTCCGTCTACTCCTAGGTAAATTAGGAGTTTAGTAAGGGTTGTATGCCTATCAAATATTTTCTTAGCCTTGTTTTTACCAGCTTCTGTCAAGTTAATATGTCCTTCCTTGTTGATGGTTATTAGACCACTTTTTTTAAGAAGGCTCATCCCCCTAGAGACACTTGGCTTAGAGTAGTTCATGTATTCAGCCACATCTATAGACCTTACAGAAGGTTTTTTATTGCACAAAATATATATAGATTCTAAATACATTTCTCCTGATTCGTTCACTAATACTTCAACTCCTTCTTCATAAAACTACCCAAATTTTATCATATAAGATTTTTATAATCAAACGACAATAGCTAAAGTTTTTTTTGATTCTTTATTGACAAGGTTTTGTATCAAGTATATAATGATTCTCAGTTAGCCAAAGCTAACTGTACTTATTTTGCATTTCACTAAAGGAGGAAAAGTGCATGAATCTAAAAGATGCCATAGAAGAAAAAGAATATATTATTTCCAGCATTAATGTTAATGACGAAGAACTTAATTTATTCTTATTTTCTCTTGGGTGTTATAGCGGTGAAAAAATCACTGTAGTTTCCCACCTTAAGGGTGGATGTATTGTGTCTATAAAAGACAGCAGATATAGCATTGATAACCAATTGGCAAAGGCAATAGAGGTTCTTGACTAAGGTTTAATCTATTTGGTTAAACTTATTTTTAAGAGTCGAGTTAGTCTATGCTAACTGGTATATACTTATAAAGGAGAGAGATATTATGAGAATTGCCTTAACAGGTAATCCAAACTCCGGTAAAACTACCATGTTTAATGCTCTTACCGGAAGGAATGAAAAAGTTGGAAATTGGGCAGGAGTAACAGTTGAAAAAATGGAACACCACATAAAATCAGCATATACCAAAGAAGACATCCTAGCAGTTGATCTTCCAGGTGCCTACTCTATGTCACCATTTACATCTGAAGAGTCCATAACTAGGGACTACATTAAAACTGAAAGCCCAGATGTACTTATAAATATTGTAGACGGTACTAACCTGTCCAGGAGTTTGTTTTTTACTACACAACTTTTAGAATTAGGTATTCCATTAGTTGTAGCTTTAAATAAAAGCGATATTAACGAAAAAAAGGATACTGTAATAGATACA
>CAMEGD010000106.1 GCA_945916025.1 uncultured Clostridia bacterium | reverse complement strand
AACTAGAAAATAAGACTGAAAAATAAAATCTTGTTGTGGTATAATAAACTAATAAATTTATCCAAATAATCTAGGGGGGGAAGTATTGAATTCAATACTAGAAAATTATATAAATTTAATGAATTTTATAAGTAAGTCAATAGGACCTGATTATGAAATTTCTATAATAGATACTAGAGATGGAAAAAATAAAATAATTGCCATGGAATATGGAAATATTAGTGGCAGACATGTAGGCGAAGATATTTCTCCCTTAGTAAAAAAGGCTATAGAGGAAAAAGAATACCTAAATACTGACTATATCACTGATAGAACAACTTATTCTAAGACAGGAAAGGCCTTAAGGACATCTTTGTTTTTTATAAAGGACGACAAAAACACGCTGCAAGGGATTATGTCAATTTCCTTTGACGATTCAAGATACCAAGAGCTAGGTAAGAAAATAATGTTTTTATGTCATCCAGACAGGTATACAGAAAAGAGACTATCAGACAATCTTTCAAATGAACTTTTCCTAGAAGAAGAAAGTGACACTAAAGAGCCTGGAGAAAGTATGACTATTGAAGAAACAATAGAATTAATAGTTGATGCTGAAATAAAGGACCTTCTAATCCCAGTTGAAAGACTAACTCAAGATGAAAAGGTTCAAATTGTAAAGAACCTAGATAGTAAGGGTGTCTTTATGATGAAGGGGGCAGTTGGGATCTTTTCTAAAAAATTTGACATATCCCAAGCAAGTGTTTATAGGTATATAAACATAGCTAGAGAAGAAGACTAAAATAGCGGGATTAATTCCCGCTTTTTATTGTGTCTTTTTTCATCATATAATCTTGTGAATCGAAAGGTTCCTTATCATCTTTAATCATATCGTATTCTCCAAAAGAATTCATAACTCTAGCTTTGGTGTTATCCATCCATTGATAGTCCATAAAGGAAAATAATTTTTCTTTGGTTTCTTTTCCTAATATTGGGCTTGTAACTTCGATTCGTTTTTCAGTGTTTCTAGTCATTAGGTCAGCACTACTAATAAAGGCCAAGGCATCATTTCTTTTTCCAAAAATATAAATCCTAGGATGTTCTAAGTATCTTCCAACTATAGACCTAATTTCAATATTTTCAGTATAATCTTTTACGCCAGGTCTTAGGCAAGATATCCCCCTAATTATTAGCTTAATCTTAACCCTCTTCATAGAAGCCTCAGACAATTTAATAATAAGGTCTTTGTCTGTTAAGGAATTAAACTTAAAAAAATATTCGACCATCTTGACCATTTTCAATTTCTCTATCAATATACTTTATAAGGTTTTGTTTAAATCCACTTGGAGAGACTAGGAGCTTTTTGTAAGATCCTTCTACCTTTCCCATATTTATATTATTAAATAAGTTAATTGCATCCTGGGCGATCTTCTCCAGTAAGTACTTCTATTTTGTGGCCAATTTGATTTTCCACACAGTCTATTACCTGTTTTGAGTTAGTTGCATTTCTAAGGGCAGCTGTGGCAAACATGTGGACCTCATCTATTTCAAATGACCTACATATATCCAAATAACTCTTAGTAATTCTTACTAGTTTATCTGAACCCTTCCTAGTCATTTGTCCGTCATTAACATAGGAAGATAAACCTGCCACTCTTTTCTTATCCAGTAGGGGCTTTATAATATTTTCTTCATCTACAAGATAAAGGTTTAGTCTTACTGTGTTAGATCCTATATCTACTATTGCATATTTCATATTCACATCTAATTATCTTATTTTATAAATACCCATGGACTTTAAAAATATTATCAATTTGTTGTAAAATACTTTAAAATAAGAGTTTAACGTTAATTCTTTTATGGTATAATAAATAAAACAAAGGGGAGTAGCATAAGAATGTTTAGTCGCCACTACGGATATTTGCATATTCCGGCTAAACGCGCTATCTGCGTTTGCAAGACCTTAGTTTGGTTTTAATATGAACTAAACTAGGTTATTTTTATTTAGGAGGAAAAAATGGACAAATGGTATAATCTGGATGGCCAGGCTTCCATTGACAAACTAGGCTCTAACAAGGACTCCGGTTTAACATCAGAAGAAGCTAAGAATCGTCTAGAACAATATGGCAGAAATGAATTAGAACAAGGAAAGAAAAAGTCTTTAGCTGCTAAATTGTTAGAACAATTTAAAGACCCTATGATACTAATTCTTATTGGAGCCAGTATCCTATCAGCTTTTGTTGATGAACTTGAAGATACATTTATTATATTAGCAATTGTAATAGTAAATTCTGTACTTAGTGTTTACCAAGAAGGAAAGGCTGAGGCTGCAATTGAAGCATTACAAAAAATGAGTGCTCCAAATGCAAAGGTAATTAGAGATGGAAGAACTATGGAACTTCCATCCCCTGAACTAGTTCCTGGAGATATTGTATTATTAGAAACTGGATCAATTGTTCCAGCAGACATAAGAATTTTAACAAGTTCAAATTTACAAATTGATGAATCTTCTCTTACTGGAGAATCTGTTCCAGTAGAAAAAAATGCGGATGTAACTTATACTGATGTAATGGAAATTGGCGATAGGGAAAATATAGCCCATTCCTCTACTATTGTTACTTATGGGAGAGGAACTGGTATTGTTATTGGAACTGGAAAAGATACTGAAATTGGGAAAATAGCAACTTCTCTTACAGCTTACGAAGAAGAACAAACTCCACTTCAAAAAAGACTTGCTGGTCTTTCAAAGTTACTAGGTATTTTAGTACTTGTTGTATCAGGTGTAGTTTTTGTAGTTGGTTTATTACATGGAATGGAATTCTTAGATATTCTAATGACTTCTGTATCCTTAGCTGTTGCAGCTATTCCAGAAGGACTTCCTGCTATAGTAACTATAGTTTTATCTTTAGGTATGAGCAGGATGGCAGAAAACAATGCTATAGTTAAAAAACTTTTAGCAGTAGAAACTCTAGGAACAACTACAGTAATTTGTTCTGATAAGACTGGTACCCTTACTCAAAACCAAATGACAGTAACTAAGGCTTATGTAAATGGTCAAGTTATTGATGTTTCAGGTGCTGGATACGAACCAGTAGGAGAATTTACTATAAATGAAAAGCAAATTGATCCAAAGGATATTCAAGGCTTAGAAGCTTTATTCGGAATTTCAACTTTAGTAAATGATGCAGACTTAAAACAAGATGGAGACAGGTATGTAATGATTGGTGACCCAACTGAAGGAGCTTTACTTTCCTTCTCTGAAAAGGCTGGTGTAATCCAAGAAGACTACAACGAAAAATATCCAAGAGTTGAAGAAATTCCATTTGATTCTGATAGAAAAATGATGACAACCTTCCACCAAGGTTTCATTTCAGACAAGGCAGTATCCTTAACTAAGGGTGCACCAGATATTGTTATTGAAAGATCATCTAAGATTTTATTAGATGGTAAGGAAGTAGACTTTACTCCTGAACTAAAAGAAAAAGTTCTTGGAATGAACAAGACATTTGCAAGACAAGCCCTAAGGGTTTTATCTTATGCTTACAAGTCTTGGGACTCTATTCCAGAAGAAAGAACTCCAGATAATGTAGAAGTAAATATGACTTTTGTAGGTCTAACAGGAATGATAGACCCACCTAGACTAGAAGTAAAAGATGCAATAGCTGAATGTAGACAAGCTGGTATTGTTCCTATTATGATAACGGGAGACCACTTAGACACAGCTTATGCTATTGGTAAAGACCTTGGAATAGCTGACAATGAAGACCAAGCTATTATGGGTAGAGAACTTAACTCAATGGACGAAAACCAAATTAGGGAAATTGTTAGGACTAAGAGGATTTTCGCCAGAGTATCTCCTGAAAACAAGGTACAAATAGTAAGTGCCCTTAGGGAAAACGGCGAAATTGCTGCTATGACAGGGGATGGTGTTAATGATGCTCCAGCTCTTAAGAAGGCAGACATTGGTATAGCTATGGGTATTACTGGTACTGACGTTGCAAAAAACACTGCTGAAGTTATCTTAACTGATGACAACTTTGCAACTATTGTAAATGCAGTAGAAGAAGGTAGAATTATTTATTCTAACATAAAGAAATTTGTATCCTTCTTACTA
>CAMEGD010000105.1 GCA_945916025.1 uncultured Clostridia bacterium | reverse complement strand
AAAAAATGACCTTAGCGACAAGAGCCCTATTATATACCCTTGTAGGAAAAGGCCTAATAGTCCCCTTAATTACTCTTAGTATCTTTAGCTTTCTTGGAATTAGTGGACCAGAGATGTTTTTCCTAATAATAGTATTTGCATCTCCAGTAGCAGTATCATCCCATGCCCTTAGTGTTGTTTATACTAACAAGGGAGACCTTTGTGCAAAGATAATTGTCTATACAACAATAATTAACTCAATTACAATATTCTTAGGAATATACATCTTATCAAGTCTAGGAATTATTTAGGAGGAAGAATGAAAAAATATTATTATGAAGAAAGCCCCATAGGAAAGCTAACCCTAATCTCAGAAGGAACAGATTTAATTGGGCTTTATTTTGGCGAAGTTGAAAGTGAAGGAGATTATGAAGAAAGTCATGTAATAAAAGAAGCACTTATTCAACTGGAAGAATACTTTAAAAGAGAAAGAAAAGAATTTTCCATTCCTCTAAAATTTTATGGAACAGACTTTCAAAAAAAATGTTGGAATGAGCTATTAAATATTCCATACGGAGAAACCAGGTCCTATAAGGATATAGCAAAGCTAGTTGGATGTCCAAAAGGATATAGGGCAGTAGGAAACTCTAACAATAAAAACCCAATATCCATAATAGCCCCATGTCACAGAGTTATAGGCTCAGGGGGAAAACTAGTAGGATTTGGTGGCGGATTAGACAAAAAAGAGTTCTTATTATATTTAGAAAAGTCTAATAAATAAATATATACAAGAATTTCAAAGCCCTAAGGAAAGGATGTACCTAACCTTAGGGCTATTTTTATTGAGCAATCAACAGGGTTCTCGGGTACCTACCCGATGGGTTAGCATTGTGGAATGGTGGGGTTCTTATAAATATAAATATTTATTTTTTAAGCATTTCTGTTAAGACTACTTCGTCTGTGGTTTTCATTCCTTTTCTAGCAATTGTTCCTACAGTGGAAATGGTCTTATCTAAATCTTCTTTTACAATCCCATCACCATATTCAAAGGAGTTTTCTGATTGGGCTTGTTTATAAGAAAGAGCAGCATTTCTAATACTTAATGCAATTTTACTTGCACAAGATGCTTTGGCCCCATCACATAGCATTCCAGAGCCAGTTGCTAGGGCATTAGAGACAGTCTTCTCTAGTACATCTGTAGATTCATTATTTAAAAATCCAACTCCTGCAATAGATGATGCCGCTGCACTAACTACTCCGCAATAGGCAGATAGCTTTCCTATATTGTCCTTCATATATAGGGAAAGTAGGTTTGAAAATACTAAGGCCCTATAAAGTTCTTCATCAGACTTGTTATTATCTCTAGCGTATATAATAACTGGTACTGCTGTTGTGATACCTTGGTTTCCAGAGCCTGAATTAATAACTACTGGCATTTCACAACCACTCATTCTGGCATCTGATCCAGCAGCAGCATAGGCAGCTAATTTATCAAAATAGTCTCTGGAACCCATACCTAATATTATAGAACCAATATTAGCTCCCCAGTCATTTTCAAGTCCTTCTTTAGATATGGACATATTGTAGTTTATTTGGGTATCTAATGTTTCTTTAAGGTCTTCTATGTCTCCATTTTTAGCAAAATCATAGATTTTATCAAATGTTAGGTCTAGATTCTTTAGCTGGTCTTCTTTTATATCCTTAGAATATATAAGCTCACCATTTTTTATAATTTTTACTATATTAGTGTGGGAATCTTCTATGGTTACTGATGCTGATTCATCTTTTGAATAAACCTGTATTTCAATATAAAGCCCTGGTATTCCAGGTTCTAAGTTCACTTCCACTAGGTTACTTTCAATAATTTCGTCACATTTTCCTAGGTCCTCTTTCTTTATATTTGAAAGTACTTCTAATTTCTTAGAAGGGTCTCCTAGGTAGGCTCCTGCAACTACGGAAATTGGAATTCCCTTCCTTCCATCAGTTCCTGGTACCTTTACACTATTTGCATTTTTTATAATATTTCCAGATAGTTTAGCTATAATTTTATCTGGTTCTTTTCCTAAGACTTCCCTAGCTTTTGCTGCACAATAGGCTATTGCAATTGGTTCTGTACACCCAAAGGCTGGCCTAAGTTCTTCTTTTAAAAACTCAATATAATTCATTGGACCTCCTAATTTTATATTTGCTCTACTGGTGGTATATAATCAGGGTTTCCGTTTCTTCCTGGAACCTTATGAAATAAACCAGTAACTATTAGGGCGATTGCTCCGTCACCAGTTACATTACAAGCTGTTCCAAAGCTGTCTTGTAGGGCAAAAATAGAAAGCATTAAAGCGGTTCCTGTATCATCAAAGCCAAGAACTGAAATAATTAGTCCCAATGATGCCATTACAGTTCCTCCTGGAACTCCAGGTGCAGCAATTGCAAAAATTCCTAATAGCAATATAAATACTATCATATTTGCAGTTTCTGGCAAAGAGCCAGTTAAAACTTGAGATACTGTCATTACAAAAAATACTTCTGTTAGAACTGATCCACAAAGGTGAGTGTTAGAGCATAGTGGAATTGCAAAGTCTCTAATTTTTGGGTCTAATGTTTTTGCTTTTCTTGCACATTTTAGGGCTACAGAAAGAGTAGCAGCTGAAGACATAGTTCCTAAAGCTGTTACATAGGCTGGACCGTAGTGTTTAAAAACTTCTGATGGGTTTGTTTTTGAAACGGCTCCACCAATGAAATAAAGTAGACTCATCCAAATAAAGTGTCCAACAATTACAATAAGGATTACCTTTAAGAATACTGGAAGCTCATTAATAATTGCTCCTTCATAAGCAAGTTCAGCAAAAGTTGTCAATATAAATAAAGGAAGGATAGCTATTACAACCTTATTTACAATTGCTAAAACTATGTTATTAAATTCTAAAAGTAATTTTTCAAAACTTTCTGACTTAGTCCAAACCACCGCTAAGCCTAAGAGCACTGCAGTTACTAAGGCAGTCATTACTGGCATAATCGGATCGATACTTAGCTTAAATAAAGATTCTGGGATTTCCTTTCCAACTCCTGTTTGGCTAGCAATATTTAAACTTGGAATAATTATTTTTCCAGCTATAAAACTAAAAAAAGCCGCTCCTACTGACGATATGTAGCATAAAGCTAAGGTCGTACTTAATATTTTACCTGCATTTTCTTTTAGTGAAACTATTGCTGGTGCTATAAAGCCAAGAACTATAAGTGGTACTACATAAGAAATCAAAGATCCAAGTACAGTTTTAATTACATGGATTACAGAAATAAAAGCTTCATTTGAGAGACTTCCAATTATAATACCTGCTATAATTCCGACAATCAACTTAAACAGCAAACTACTAAAAAAACTCTTTTTTTTCATTACTTTACCTCCTAAATGTTATTGGTATAATTATATCACTTAAAAAATTTTTGTGAATACTTATGTCCTATCTTATAAACTGGGTATAGGTAATAAAGAGTATGCAGGAGGAAATAATGGAAAGTTTAAAAATAGCAAAAGATTTAATTGAATTTATAGATAAGAGTCCTAGTTCTTACTTTGTTGTGGATAACATAAAAAAAGATCTAGACAAGGAAGGCTTTAGAGAATACGACCTTTCAAAGGAACTAAAGCTTAAAAAAGGGGACAAGGGATATTTTATAGTTAATGGTTCTGGAATTTTAGCCTTTACAATTGGTTCAGAAGACATTGAGAATAATGGTTTTAAGATAATCGGTTCCCATACTGATTCTCCAACCTTTAGGATTAAGTCTAACCCTGTAATGAAAGGTGGAAACATATCAAAGTTAAATACAGAAGTTTATGGTGGACCTATAATATCTTCTTGGCTTGATAGGGTTCTAAGTTTTTCAGGTAGGGTTACTATAAAATCTAAAAACTCTATAAGGCCTGAAGTAAAACTTGTAAATATAGATAAGGACTTGCTAACTATTCCGAATTTATCTATTCACATGAATAGGGAAGTAAACAAGGGTTTTTCTTATAACACCCAAACCCAAACTCTACCAATAATCTCTTTAGATTCTACCAAGGAAGTAGACAAGGAACTTATTACAAAACTTATAGCTAAGGAATTAGAAGTTTCTGTGGG
>CAMEGD010000104.1 GCA_945916025.1 uncultured Clostridia bacterium | reverse complement strand
AAACCTGGAGACAAGATAATTTTAAGTTCCAATGGAGAAAAAATTGAATTTAAAAAAGCTGACTAATAATTAGCATAAAGAAGGGCCTGTACAGGAATGTATAGGCCCTCTTTTAGCTTATTATAATAATTTTGAAATTGGAGTGTATTCAAAGTCTAAATCATCAGCTACATTTTTGTAGGTGACAAATCCTTCGGCTATATTTACTCCTAGGGATAGCTCTGGTATAGTCCTACATGCTTCCTTCCAACCAAGATTTGCAATTTTTAAAAGGTAGCCAGTAGTTGCATTTGATAGGGCTGCAGTAGATGTCATAGGTACTGCTCCTGGAATATTTGCAACTGAATAGTGAATAACTCCATGTTTTACAAAGGTTGGGTTGTCATGGGTAGTTGGTGGGTTGTTTACTGTAATATCAGTAGATCCCCCTTGGTCTATGGCTACATCTACTATAACAGACCCTTCCTTCATCATCTTTACGTGTTCTTCTGAAATAAGTTGAGGAGCCTTTTTGCCTGGTATTAAAACTGTGGAAATTACTAATTCTGCGTCCTTTACAGATTCTTCTATATTTACTGGATTAGAATACCTAGTTTCTATTTGGGTTCCAAAAATATCTACAAGTTCTCCAAGTCTTTCTAAAACTATATCTAAGACTGTAACCCTAGCTCCCATACCAGCTAACATTCTTATGGCAGCAGTGCCAGCAACTCCTCCACCTAAAACAACAGCGTGGACAGGCTTTACTCCTGGTACTCCAGAGACTAACATTCCTGCTCCGCCTTTAGTCTTTTGAAGGTAGTGAACTCCTTCAATGGCAGCGACTCTACCTGCAACTTCAGACATTGGTTTTAATAATGGGAGAGACCTGCCAATTTGGACTGTTTCATAAGCTATACCAACAACCTTGCTATCTAACATAGCTTTAGTTAAGGACTTGTTAGCAGAAAGGTGTAAGTAAGTATAGATAATTTGATTTTCTCTAAAATACTTGTATTCTTCTTCTAGAGGTTCTTTTACCTTGTATACTAATTCTGCATCCCAGGCTTCCATTGGACTAGAGACAATTTGTCCCCCGGCTTTTTCGTATTCTTCATCAGAATAATTAGACATTGTCCCTGCTCCTCTTTCCACTTTTACTGTATGACCAGCCTTAACAAGGGAAGAGACTGCAGCGGGAGTAGCAGATACTCTACTTTCATTATTTTTTATTTCTTTAGGTACACCTATAATCATAAAATTACCTCCTCTTAGAGAATTATAGTAATAATATTATACCCAAAGGACTTTAAAATGAAAGAAAAGGGACTTTAGATGAATAAAATTAAATTGACATAAGTATAAAAACTTGTTAGTATTTTACAAGTGGAAGGTTAGCTCAGCTGGTAGAGTGCCACGTTGACATCGTGGAGGTCGCTGGTTCAAGCCCAGTATCTTCCACCATTTTTTTGAATTTAGTCTTTTTTGTTAGTCTACAAAATATTCCAAAAAATATATTAATAAATGTTGATTTTTTATCCCGTTGGGTATATTATACTAGCAAAGCATAGTAATTTAGTTGGAATTAATGAGGAGGGAAAATGAAATTATCGACAAAGGGTAGATATGGTCTTATGGCAATGGAAGTCCTGAAGGATTCCTACGGCAAGGGACTTGTTTCAGTAAATGCTGTTGCTACTGAAAAAAACATATCTGAAGCTTACTTAGAACAGCTCTTTTCCTTGTTAAAAAAACATGGACTAGTAACTTCAATTAGAGGAGCCCAGGGTGGCTACGAACTTGCGAGATCTCCAGAGGATATTACAATAGGAGAAATTCTAATATCTTTAGAAGGAGAAACTGAGCTTGCCTGCTGTGATGGAGAGGGAGAACTTCCTTGTGGTGAGGCCAGTTCTTGCAGAATGAAAAATATTTTAAACAGAATTGAAGAAGGAATTTTTGAAGTTACAGATTCTATTAAATTATCAGAACTTTAATAACAATTAATTAATTTGGAGGAAATATGGAAAAGACAATATATATGGATAATGCGGCTACTACTCAAGTATCCGAAAAAGTACTAGATGCTATGATTCCTTATTTTAGGGAATCTTATGGAAACCCATCTAGTATTTACAAGTTAGGCCAAAAAAATAAAAAAGCAATTACTGAAGCTAGAGAAAAACTAGCTAAGGCTATAAATGCAGACCCAAAGGAAATTTATTTTACAGGTTCAGGAACTGAAGCAGATAACTGGGCTTTAAGGGTTTATGCTGAAGAAAATAAAGATAAGGGAAAACACATAATCACTTCTAAAATTGAACATCATGCTATCTTACATGTATGCGAATACTTAGAAAAAAAACATGGTTTCGAAGTAACCTATATTGATGTGGATGAAGAAGGTTTAGTAAAAGTTGAGGATTTAAAAAACGCAATTAGACCAGATACAATTTTAATTTCTATTATGCATGCGAACAACGAAATAGGGTCTATTCAACCTATTGAAGAAATTAGTAAAATTGCAAAGGAACACAAGATTGCTTTCCACACTGATGCAGTTCAAACTACTGGAGCTTTAGATGTGGATGTAAAGAAACTTGGAGTAGATATGCTTTCTTTATCTGCCCATAAGTTCCATGGCCCTAAAGGGGTTGGTGCTCTTTATGTAAAAAAGGGTATAAAACTAAAACCATTTATGATTGGTGGAGGCCAAGAAAGAGGAAAAAGAGGTTCTACTGAAAATGTAGCTGGTATTGTAGGATTAGGAGTTGCCATTGAAGAAGTAAGGGAAACTTACGAAAAAGACAAGGCATATTTAACAGAATTAAGGGATTATTTAATAGAAAAAATGTTAGGTACTGTTCCTCATTCTAGACTAAATGGAGCTAGAGGAGAAAATAGACTTCCAGGAAATACTAACTTTTCCTTTGAATTTATTGAAGGAGAATCTATACTATTATTACTAGACAGTTTTGGGATTTGTGGTTCATCCGGATCAGCTTGTACTTCAGGTTCCCTAGACCCATCTCATGTATTATTAGCAATTGGGCTACCACATGAAATAGCTCACGGATCACTTAGATTATCTTTAAGCACAGAAAATACTAAAGAAGAAGTTGACTTTGTTGTTGAAAAGGTAGGACAAATAGTACAAAGACTTAGGGACATGAGCCCACTTTATGAAGACTTTTTAAAAAGGGAGGAAAACAAATAATGTATTCTGAAAAAGTAATGGATCATTTTATGAATCCTAGAAATATGGGAGAAATTAAAGACGCTAACGGGGTTGGAGAAGTAGGAAACCCTACTTGTGGCGATATTATGAAGGTTTATTTAGATATTGAAGATGGAATTATTAAAGACGTAAAGTTTAAGACTTTCGGTTGTGGTTCTGCAATTGCAACTTCTTCAATGTCTACTGAAATGATAAAGGGAAAAAGCATTGAAGAGGCTATGGCTGTAACTAACAAGGCAGTAGCTGAAGCTTTAGACGGACTTCCACCAGTAAAAATGCACTGTTCAGTATTAGCTGAACAAGCTATAAAGGCAGCCTTATTAGATTATTCTAAAAAAGAAGGAATTAACATTGACGGTCTAGAAGATTTTGATTTTGAAGATCCTGACCATGATGATCATGGAGATGAAGAATAATTATTAAGACAACAAAATCATGGAGAGAGTTTGATTTCTCTCCTTTTTGTTGCCCCGAATGTCCTTAGCCTAGGGGATAATAAGGGACAACTCTATACAAGGCTAACAAAGATGTAAAGATTTTAAAAACAAGATTTTTAAGGTGGGGTTAGGGCTTGTTTAGGGGTATAATTTAGGTGGAGGTAAGTAATGAAATTAGAGCTTATAAAATTTGTGGAAGAGGCAATGGAATTCATATCCACAGACTCATATGAGTTAGATAGTGCGAAGAATGACATTGAAATGTTATTACAATATCTACTTAAAGATGAGGATTATTTTCTTAATGTAATTTCAAGGGTAAAATCTCCTGGAAGTGTTAAAGAAAAAATACTTAAGTATGACCTTTACAAAAAATACACTAGCCCAAAAGAACTGATTTCTGGAATCTCAGACCTTATTGGGGTTAGGGCTTGTTTAGGGGTATAATTTAGGTGGAGGTAAGTAATGAAATTA
>CAMEGD010000103.1 GCA_945916025.1 uncultured Clostridia bacterium | reverse complement strand
GATGCAATTTCTGGAATATAGTAACCCTTTGTCATTACTCCCCAAATTATCCAAACTAATACTCCAAGCATTTCTAGTAAGATAATCTTATGGCCAATAGTAAATTCCTTAGCTTCAGTATCGTCTTGGATTTTTGTCCTTACTCTATTATCTATTTCATACATAACTGATGTTGTTGGATTTTTTCTTATCTTTTCTGCATAATACATCATATATAAGGCACCAAGACCAGTTACTACTACCCAAAGTCCTAACCTAAATCCTGCTCCTGATAAAACTGGAATCCCAGCTATACCTTGGGCTATGGCAACACTAAATGGGCTCATCCAAGATACTGCATTTCCTATTTGAGATGCTACATAGGTTACTGTAACAGCTACTATGGAATCATATCCAAGGGCTATTACAAATGGTACCATTACCATGGAAAATGGTATTACTTCCTCACTCATTCCAAAGGTTGCTCCACCAAGTGAAAATAAATAAAATAGCATTGGTAAAGCTAGTCTTTCTAGACCCTTTGTCTTATCTATAAAGGCATAAATACCTGCATCTATTGCTCCTGTGGACATTATTATTCCAAAGGATCCACCAACTACTAGCAATAAGGCTACAATCCCAACTGCAGAACCATACTTATCCCCTGTTACAAGGCCTTCAAATACATAGTTTAAGAAACCAAATCCTCCAAAGTCATCAGTCCCCCAAATTATAGCTGTCTTATTTAGTCTTTTTGAAGTGTCATAAAAGTCTTCTCCGTAAAGTTCATATAAGACATCATCAGTAAGACCTATACCTTCAAGATCATCTTTATTAAAGTCACCTTGATTTTCTATAAGATAGGTATTTAGGCCTTCTTTATCAATTTCATATTCCTCTAACTTTGCATCATCTGTAGTTAAATCTTCTAAGTTTGTACTTAGAAACTCTTCATCTAAGTTATACATATACCTAAAGGTTTCAGACCTTAGGACTGTCCTAGTCTTAGTTTCCCCTGTAGAATCTAAGTATTCTACTTCATGGGTAGAAAACTTTCCTGCTGGTACTATAAAGGTTAATAACCAACATAAAATAACTACTACAAAAATAATTGCATAGGTATGAGGGGTTTTAATTTTAGTTAAATCTCTTTTTTTCATAATTTTCCTCTTTCAAATAATTTTTCCCTAATATTTTATAAAATTTAGTTTTTTCAACTACTAATAATTATATACTAAAATTTCTTAAAAATATGTCTTCGTATAAAAAAAAGCCGGTGATATTATACCAGCTTCTTGAATAATAGTTTTATAAGTTTTTTATTTTATTTTTAGTTGACCCTCCCAGTCTACATCTATAATTTCTGTTTCTGAATATCTAGCCATAGAATATAGGGTATCAGATAGTCTGTTTATGAATTTTACTACCCTTGGATCAATTTCTACTTCTCTAGCCAAGCTTACAACTCTTCTTTCAGCCCTTCTACATACAGTTCTAGCTATATGAAGAATTGATGCAGCTTTTGATGTACCATTTATTATAAATCCATCAAATTTTCCAGCTCTTTCCATATATTTGTCTATAAGTCTTTCAAGTATATTAATTTCTTCTTCTGTTATTCTTCTTTGTATTTTTTCTGGATTTGAAGTTGCCAAATTGTGATTAACTACGAAAAGTTCATTTTGGATAGATCTAATTTCTTCTATCATATCTTCATCTTCTATATAGTTAATTGCATATCCTAAATAAGCTCCTAATTCGTCTACGGTACCATAGGTATCTACTCTAATGTCGTCTTTTCCAACTCTAACTCCATCATATAGGGAAGTTGTTCCCTTGTCTCCACCTTTAGTATAAATTACACTTGAATATTCTTTTTTGTCAGTCATTTTTCTCTCCTTAATTTCCTATTCTCTTAGTTACTTCTAAGTAATCGTACAAGATATTTGAAAACTCTTTTCCCTTAAGCCTTCCAAGTCCACCATGGGAACAATCTATTTCATTAAAATAATTGTTTCTGTCCCTTCTCACACTCTTTCCATTTATTAAAACTGGTATAGGTTCTCCTGAGTGCTCCATCATTTCACAAGGAGTAGAGTGGTCAGCTGCTACTGCTAAAATTACATTTTTGTCTCTTTTCCTATCAACATATCCTACAAGTTCATCAAAGACTTCTATGGCTTTTACCTTACCTTGAGGATCATTGTCGTGTCCCTTTACATCTGTTGCCTTGTAATTTAATGCTACAAAGTCATTGTCCTTTAGGGCGTTGATGGCATAGTCTCCCTTTAGTAAAATATTTGTATCCAAATTTCCAGTAAAGGTCTCGTGGGTCCTAGTAGAAAATCCAGATAGTCTACCTACTCCCAAAACAGTTCCAGTAGAAGCTATGACTTGACCTTTAATATTATATCTATCAGATATTTTTTCAATATTAGGCATGTAACCAGCTCCTCTAATTAGGATCCAGTTTGCTGGCAGAAGTTTTTCTTCTTGTCTTTTTATATTTACTGGGTGGTTCTTTAGGATTTCATGAAACTTATTTAGAAATTTATTTACAATATCCTTAGTATAATTAGCTTCTTTTGAATCTTTACTAGGTCTTGCCATTATTATATGTTTAGTTTTTTCTGTTATAAGCTTTGGGTCAGTGTCTAAAATATCTGCACTTAGCCCCTTTCCCCTCAATACAAGAACTCCCCTATGTTCTGCTGATTCTTTAAAATATGAAGTAACTCCATCTATCTCTATACCATTTAGACTTTTGGCTAAGATATCAGTATCTTTTCTAATTCTTCCAGCCCTTCTGTCTACTAATATGTCCCCATCCTTAGTAGCAAAATTACACCTAAAGGCTATATCTCCAGCTTCCATTTCTAGTCCTACTCCAAAGGCTTCTATAGGTCCTCTTTCTGTATAATCCTTTAGGTCATAACCAAACAAGGCCATGTGTCCAAAGTCAGTTCCTACAGGTATGCCAGGTCCATATAGATCTACTATTCCAGTAGTACCACTTGTTGCTAATCTATCTAGGTGGTTAGTTTTAGCTATTTCTAAAGGAGTAAGTCCATTTAAGCTTTCTATAGGCCTATCTCCAAGTCCATCTGCTATTAATAGTATTATTTTCTTCTTCACATAAGTCTCCTATCATTTCCTCAAATATATACCCATTTCTTTGGAAACATATAGAATATAAATTTCTTTTTACTTATTTATCTTAAAAAAATGAAAGATTTTTTTCAATTCAATATTTTATACCTGTGTATTTTCTATTTTCATGAACATATTAAACCTTGATATATAATTAATAAAAATAGCCAATAAAAAAGGAGATTATTTTCTAATCTCCAGATTTATTGGTTAAATTAATCAACTAATTCAAGTATAGCCATTTCTGAACCGTCACCACGTCTTTGTCCTAATTTCAAAACTCTAGTGTATCCACCGTTTCTACTTTCAAACTTTGGTGCAATTTCAGAAAATAGTAAGCCTACTACTTCATCATCATATAAATATGATATTGCTTGTCTTCTAGCGTGTAGGTCCCCTCTTTTACCAAGGGTAATCATTTTATCAGTCATCTTTTGAGCTTCTTTTGCTCTTGAAAGTGTAGTTGTTATTCTACCACTTCTAAGAGTTGAAGTTGTAAGATTTCTAAGCATATGATTTCTATGATCAGTAGTACGACCAAGCTTTCTTTGCTTTGCCATCTTTTCCTCCTTTAGACTTCTTCTTCCCTCAAACTAAGGTCTAGTTCTGCAAGTTTAACTTTTACTTCAGTTAACGATTTTCTTCCAAGGTTTCTAACTTTCATCATTTCACTTTCAGATTTTTCTGTTAAGTCTTCTACCGTGTTTATACCTGCTCTTTTTAGGCAGTTATATGATCTTACTGATAGGTCAAGTTCTTCCACTGTCATTTCTAGAACTTTTTCTTTGTTTTCATCTTCTTTTTCAACCATGATTTCTACATCATTTACATGTTCAGTCATGTTTACGAATAAATCAAGGTGCTCGATTAAAACTTTTGCCGCTAAACTTACCGCTTCCCTTGCCATAATTGAACCATAAGTTTCTACTTCTAAGATAAGTCTTTCAAAGTCAATCCTTTGTCCTACCCTAGTGTTTTCACTTTTCCAATTTACTGACTTTACTGGCGAATAATTCGCGTCTATGAGGATAGCTTCTATGTCTGTATTTTCATCTTTGTTAATTTCTGCAGGCACATAGCCTCTACCTTTTGAAACTTCCATCTCCATATAAAGATGTCCATCTTCATTTAGAGTTGCAATATATTGATCTGGATCATTAATAACTACATCTGTACCAGTAATAATATCAGATGCCTTAACTTCACAAGGACCAACCTTATCTATTAAAACAGATACTGGTTCTTCAGAATCCATTGTCAATACTAATTGCTTAATATTTAGGATAAGCTCTTGA
>CAMEGD010000102.1 GCA_945916025.1 uncultured Clostridia bacterium | reverse complement strand
ATAGTTTTTAATACTTCATAGGCATCTCCAACTAAGAGCTCAACCCTTTTTTCCTCTCCTGCTTTTGTAAAGTTTTCCTTAGCAACTTCTGATGAATCCAACCTTTTTTCTATAGTTACCAACTTTTCTATGTCCTTAGAAGAATCTAAGATTAATAGACCACTATATCCAATTGCAGTTCCTATTTCTAGAACTTTTTTAGGCTTATTTACCTTAATTAAAAATCTAAGAAATTGGCCTACCTCTGGACTAATAATAGGAACGTGATTTTCTATCCCCTCTTTTTCAAGATTAGATAAAAAATCACTCTTTGTCTTTAAATTGCTATATAAAAATTCTTGTATATACTCTTGGTTTATTTGATTCATTATACTTCCATAATTATTGGTAATATCATTGGCTTTCTTTGGATTTCTTTATTTATAAAGTCCTTAAGATCATCCTTCATTTCAGACTTAATTGTATTCCAATCAGTATTTTTTCTAGATTCTAAAGACTGTAGAGTCCTCTTCACCACTTCTTTTGCATCTGACATTAAATCTCCAGATTCTCTAACATATACAAATCCTCTAGATACAATATCTGGTCCAGAAATAACCTTACCTGTTTCCTTAGACATAGTTACAACTACAATAATAAGTCCATCTTCAGATAACCATTTTCTATCCCTAAGAACGATGTTTCCTACATCTCCAATGCCAAGGCCATCAACTAAAACTGCCCCAGCTTGAACTGAACCTGCTAAAGTAATTCCCTTGTGATTAAGTTCCACAACATCCCCATTTTCAATCATCAAAACATTTTCTTCTGGTATTCCCATTTTATGGGCAATTTTTTCATGGGCCTTCATTTGCATCATTTCACCATGGAATGGTAAAACATATTTTGGTTTTGTAAGACTCATAATTAGTTTTAGTTCTTCTTCACATGCATGGCCTGATACGTGGATTTCAGATAGGTCTTGGTGAATTACTTCTGTTCCCCTAGCCATTAAGTTATTAATAACTCCACCTATGGCAACTTCGTTACCTGGAATTGAACTAGCGGATAAAATAACCACATCTTCCTTTGTAACTTGAATCTTCTTATGGTCACCATTTGAGATTCTAGTTAAGGCTGAGAATGGTTCTCCTTGGGATCCAGTTGTAATAAAGGTAAGTTGGTTTGGTTTAAATTTATGCATTTCATTAATATCAATAATAGTTTCAGGCCTAACTTTTAATAGTCCAAGCTCTCTGGCTGTTCCTACTACATTTAGCATTGATCTACCTGAAAGAACTATCTTTCTATTAAATTGTTCAGCTGAATTAATAATTTGTTGAACCCTATGAACATTTGATGCAAAGGTTGCAACTATAATTCTCTTATCTTGGTACTTTGAAAATAAGTTGTTGAAGGTCTGTCCTACTACCCTTTCACTCATTGTATAGCCTTTTCTATGGGCATTTGTTGAGTCTGAAATTAAAAGTTCTACTCCTTCTGCCCCATATTGGGCAAATCTGTTAAGGTCAATTCCATCTCCATCTATAGGAGTAAAGTCCACCTTAAAGTCTCCTGTGTGGATAATGTTTCCTTGAGGTGTCTTAATTGCAATTGCAGCTGCCTTAGGAATTGAATGGGTAGTTTGTATAAATTCAACTTCCATCTTTCCTAATTTTATTACATCTCCAAATTCTACCCTGTGAAGTCTTGTATCTCCAAGTTTATGTTCTTGAAGCTTGTTTTTTAGTAAGCCTAAGGTCAGGTCTGTGCCATAAATATCTACATTTCCTACTTCTTTAATAAAGTAAGGTATTGCCCCAATATGGTCTTCGTGGCCATGGGTCAAAACCATACCTTTGATTTTGTGCTTGTTCTCTTGTAAATATGCAAAGTCTGGAATTACAACATCAATTCCTAGCATTTGCTCTTCTGGAAAGGTCATACCGCAATCAATAATAAGGATATCATCCCTATATTCAATTACGAACATGTTCTTTCCAATTTCGTTCATTCCACCAATTGGAATAAACTTTAGTTTGTTGGTATTTTTCATTTTTTCTCCTGTTTCATACATTCTTTACAATAACCATAAAATTTTAGATCATGGTCTATAATATTAAAGTCATGTTCTCTTTCTATTTCTTCTTCTAAATTTCCTAGTAAGTCTTCTTTTACTTCGAATAATTTATTGCATTTTACGCACACTAAGTGGTGGTGTTGGTGGGTGTTTTCATCTAAATTAGAAAATTCGTACCTTCCAATACCATCATCTAGTGTAAGTTTGCTTACTATATTTAAGTCTTCAAAAAGCTGTATATTCCTATATACTGTAGCAACTCCAATATGTGGATAATCCTTTGATATCCTTTCATATATTTCGTCACAGGATAGGTGCTTATTAGATTCTTTGTCTAAAAATTCTAAAAGTACTCTTCTAGGTTCTGTAGTCTTTAACCCTTCTTCTGAGAGTTTTTTATAAGCTTTTTCAATTCTGTCCATAAAATCTCCTTGGCTGAATTATTGGAGAGTATCTTCCTTTACTTCTTCGTAAACTTGTGACACTTCCTTTATTTCTTCATCGTCAATTCCAACTAAAATTTCTTGACCCATTTCATCAGTATCAATTCTTAAAATATAAGTTGGTGATTCTATCTCCTCAGCTGACAATATTGCTATATAATTTGAATGTCCTAAGCTAAACTTTGCCTTAATTAGATAGTTCTTTAAGTTACCATATTCGTCATGAAATGCTATTCTTTGCATTTAATCACCCTTTCACTGTGAGTCTAAAAAAGACTGTAGGATAAAAACAGCTGCTAATTTATCAATGTATTTCTTTCTGTTTTCACGTCTAACATTTCCTTCAATTAGGACCCTTTCTGCTGACATTGAAGTCATTCTTTCATCTTGAAAGACTACTTCTATATTGAATTTATTTTTTAATTTTTGGCCGAATTTTTGAGCCATCTCTCCTGATGGACCCAAGGTTCCATTCATATTATATGGTAAACCAACTACAACCTTGTCTATATTATATTGGTCAATATATTCTTTGACCTTTCCAAAGTCTTCTTTGTTGCTGACTCTTTGTATAGTTGTAACTCCTTGGGCTGTAAGTCCCAATAAGTCGCTTACAGAAACTCCTATTGTCTTAGTTCCCACATCTAAACCTAAGTATCTCTTCAATTTAATGTACCTTTATATAAAAATCTGGACAAACACTGGCGCAGTATCCACAAAGAATACAGTTTTTATTAATAACTGCCTTTCCGTCTACTATATCTATAGCATTTCCTTGGCATCTATCCTTGCACCTTCCACAACCAATACAGTATTCTTCAACGCTAATGGTCCTGTTTGTCTGTCTTAACTTTTCCTTAACTTCCTTATTTATTTGCCTATTTTCAAATAGTGAAATATTGGCCAAAATTTCTTCCTTTGATTGCATCCCTAATGCTATAGAATCAAAAAGATCATTGTCTACAGCCCATTTTATGGCTTCTTCACTTTGAGAAATTAAGTGACCTCCACCTAAAACTTTCATAGCATAGATTCCGATACCTTTTTTTCTAGCTAATGAAATCTCTTTTAACATCTCATTTAACGTTCCATCTAAAATCCCAAGGCCCTTTACATTGACCATAGGATGGACTATTTCTATTTCTTTAAAAGCCCTTGCTGCTCTTACAGCTGCAATCTTGTGGGTTGAAATTCCTACAGACCTTATATACCCTTTTTCCTTTAATTTCCACAATTCTTCTAAAGCTTCATAGTGGCCTTTCAAAGTCATTTCACTTTCTTGTTCATGGAGCAAGAATATATCTGCATAGTCAGTCTTAAGTTCCTTTAAGTACCTATTTAACGCCTCCCTTGCCCCTTCCTTAGTGTAGGCATAGGTCTTGGAAGTGATTATCAAATCTTCTCTTTTTTGATAATTAAAGACTTCCCTTATTTGGTGGTAGTTGTCATAAAGGTCTGCTGTATCTATGAAATTTATACCATTTTCAAATGCAAAATCTAATAGCTTACCTGATTCTTCTTTGGAGAGGTTCTTTTGGGACTTTGTCATAGTTAAAGAACCAAAGCAAAGTCTGCTAACTTCAATATTTGATTTTCCTAATTTTCTATATTCCATTTTTTGTCCTCAAAAAAATAAGTCACCTAACCCAAAGTTTCATTGTACTAAAACTAAACTTAATTTTAGTAAGTTTCGCCCTTGGAGTATAGATGACTTAAAAAATTCTTATATTAATCTTCTAGAAAATCACTTAGTAGTTCATGTAAAAGCTGTTCTCTCTCGATTTCTCTTATTAAAGAACGAGCGTTGTTATGACTAGTAATATAGGTTGGATCTCCAGATAAAATATAACCAATAATTTGATCGTATGGTTCATAACCCTTATCTTCTAAAGACCTAAATACTTCTTTCAAAATTGTCTTAGTAGAAGTTAAGTCTTTTACTTTTGAAAATTTTTGAGTTTCTAAATTTTTAT
>CAMEGD010000101.1 GCA_945916025.1 uncultured Clostridia bacterium | reverse complement strand
CGATCTATTGGAGTTATTATTTTACTTACTAGTCTTTATTTAATAAATATGTTACGTGGATATAAAAAAATAGGCTTTATAAGTCAATCAGAAGACTTTGAAGGCTTTTTACCTAAACAATTTTTTACCGTTTTAGCACTTATAGTTGCATATATCATAATGTTAAAGTTTTTAGGTTTTTATATTTCGACAGTTATTTTTATGGTTGTAACTCTTCTATTTTTAAGAGTTCCTAAACTTCACATAGTTCTTACAACAATCACTATTTGCTTAATTGTATTTATTGCATTTACGAGCTTCTTAGGAGTAAGACTACCAGAGTTAACTATATTCTAAGAGGAGGCAATCTTTATGGGTGAAACTTTACAATTTATGGGCCAAGGCTTTATACTTGCCCTATCATTAACAAATTTAGTCATTATGGCTATAGGAGTAACTATTGGTATAGTTATTGGATGTCTGCCAGGTTTGTCAGCGGCAATGGGAGTAGCTTTATTGCTACCACTAACTTTTTCAATGGAAGCTTCATCAGGACTTATTATGTTGGGTGCGATTTATTGTGGGGCGATTTTTGGTGGCTCAATTTCAGCTATTTTAATCCACACACCAGGTACTCCAGCTGCGGCGGCTACAGCTATTGAAGGATATAAGATGACCTTAAATGGTCAAGCAGGTAAGGCTTTAGGAACAGCAACATTTTCTTCATTTTTCGGTGGATTATTCTCCTGTATAGCTCTATACTTTTTTACTCCAATTTTAGCAGCCTTAGCTATGAAATTTGGATCTCCTGAATATTTTTGGCTATCAATATTTGGTTTGACAATAATCGCAGGTGTATCTTCAAAATCAATCCTTAAGGGACTAATTTCTGGTGCTCTAGGCCTACTAATATCTACAATAGGTATGGACCCTATTGATGGAACACAAAGATTTATGTTTGGACAATCTTCCCTTTATGAAGGTATAAATGTTACATGTGCTCTTATAGGTTTATTTTCTTTAAGTCAAGTATTAATACTAGCAGAAGACAAAATTAAAGAAAGAGCCAAGGCAAAAAAATTCAAAGACTCTTTATTACTTTCAAAGAATGAAATTAAAGACCTTCTACCTACTTGGTTAAGATCTTCTGTTATAGGAACATTAACAGGGATTCTTCCTGGAGCAGGAGCTTCTATTGCTTGTTTCTTAGGCTATAACACAGCTAGACAATTTGCAAAGTATCCGGAAGAATTTGACAATGGGTCTTTTGAAGGTGTAGCTGGTTCAGAAGCTGCAAACAATGCAGTAACTGGAGGTTCTCTAATACCTACATTAACTCTAGGTATTCCAGGAGAATCTGTAACTGCAGTACTAATGGGCGGACTAGTAATTCAAGGTTTAACACCAGGACCAAACCTATTTGTTGGAGAAAATGCAGTAATGACTTATACTTTCTTCGCAGGTTTTGTACTAATACAATTCTTCATGCTTGTAATAGGACTTATAGGATCTAAAGGCTTTGCACAAATTTCTAGATTGTCAGATAAGATTTTGATTCCAGCAGTTACAGTATTATGTGTTGTAGGATCCTTTGCAATTCATAGAAACTTATTAGATGTAGTAATAATGTTTATTTTTGGGATTATAGGCTATTTAGTAAGAAAATTTGGCCTAAACAATGCAGCTATAGTATTAGCTTTGATATTAGGACCAATAGGTGAAAAAGGCCTTAGAAGGTCTTTGGCCTTATCAGATGGAAACCCAATGATATTATTTTCATCTCCTGTTTCTTGGGTATTAATTGCCCTATCAATTTTTGGTATAATGTCTCCATTTATTATGGCTAAATTTGAAAAGAAGGCAGTTGAAGAAGCAAAATCTGGGGATGAATTTGATTTTCTAGATGATACAGATGAAGACGATATGGATGAATAAGTTAAATTGGAAGGAGTGGTGACTTTTTTAGTCACCTGATGAAATGACTGTAGTAACAATGACTATAAGACTTTTCGTTTCGGCTATTGTAGGTGGAATGATAGGTTTTGAAAGAGAAACAAAAAATCATCCTGCTGGACTTAGAACTCATATCTTAGTCTCTGTAGGATCAACTTTAATAATGCTAATATCCATTGGAGGCTTTACTGCTTATTCACCTAATGGAGACCCTGCAAGACTGGCAGCCCAAGTTGTTAGTGGGATTGGTTTTATAGGAGCTGGCACAATATTTAAACAAGGGTCCACAGTTAGGGGACTTACTACAGCTGCAAGTTTATGGATGTGCGCAGGCATTGGACTTGCTGTAGGTGTAGGCTTTTATTATGCAGCAATTTTTGCATCAGTTATTTCAATAGCCTCCTTGTCATTTTTAAATAGGTTGGAAGGTAGAATTCCAGCATGGCAAAGACAGGAAAATAAGGTAATATATTTATATATTGACGATACTACAAATATTCTAGGCCATGTTGAGAAGATCTTGCAACATCATGGTATTGAAATAAGAAAGTTTAATTTAAGTGTTGCAGATCCAGATAGACCTAATTCAAAATATGCTGAAACTCCTTATACCAAGGTAATCAGATTAGTTGTAAAATTTACAGAAGAATTTGATGAACAGGAAGTTACTAGGATATTAATGTCTGTAAATGGAGTAAAAGCAATGTATTGGAAAGATTTTAAATTCTCATCAAAGGATATGGGAGAAGAAATCGAAAACAAAGATTTTATTTAAATAAAAGAAATAGCCTCTAGTAATAACTAAAGGCTATTTTTATTGAGCAATCAACAAGGTTCCAGGGTACCCACCCCATGCGTTAGCATCGTGGAAGGGTGGGGTTCTTATTTAGTATAAAATTTTAGTGTCTTGGTAGGAGAAAGTCCTGATTTCATCTACTACCTTAACAAGTATTTCCATATTTTCATTTATGCCAAGTAGGATTCCTGACAATATATTTGTTTTATAATCGATTTTTATTTCTTTATTTTTATTAAAGAGTACTTCATTGTATTCCCTTATGAAGGATGATTTTTCAAAGGGATTTTCCAAGGAATAAAGTCCTGGAATCAATATATCTAACAGCTTATTAATGGAATTTTCTAAGTCATCAGTTTCTAAACTAGTATAAATATCTGAAAGGTCCTGTGGAAGGTCATTATTAGCTAATAGGTTTAGGCCAAGTCCAATTATTACATAAGAAATACTTCCATTTGGACTGAGTTTAGATTCTGTTAGTATTCCTCCTGCCTTTTTGTTCTTATAAATGATGTCATTTATCCACTTTATTTTAATATCTTTTCCTAGAGCGACTTTTATTGCCTTTGAGACCTTTAGGCCAACTCTTCCTGTAAGATAGCTAAGGTCTTTTATATCAAATTTAGGTATAATTTTTATACTTAAATAAAGACCACCTAAAGGTGAAAAAAAGGACTTTCCCCTTTGGCCCCTTCCCTTGGTTTGGGATTTAGAAATGACTATTTGGCATTTTGAACCCTTTTCTATTTGGCCCTTAAGGTAGTCGTTAGTCGAACTGACTTCCTCAAGTCTAATAATCTTGTCTTGGTAGTTTTGAATACTTGTCATGAAAATTCCCTCTCCTACATATAAAAGTAAGTCTCTCTTTATGTATTATACAACAGAATATCATAACTTCTTCTTTTTATATGCTATAATTAATAAAGAAAAGTTAATAATCATTGAATTATTGAATCTATGATTACAATCTTAGCAATTGCCTTTGTAGACACCTGTAAAATTGATATAAACAGGCAATTTTGATATAATATAAGATTATATGGAGGATACATGAAAGATCAAATTTTAAAGATTAAAGAAGAGTTTTTTGAAGAGCTTTCTTCTATTTCTAATGTAAAGGAACTAGAAGATTTAAGGGTCAGATACCTTGGGAAAAAGGGCTTAATGACTAATACCCTAAAGGGAATGGGCGCCTTAACTAAGGAAGAAAGACCTATAATTGGAAAACTTGCAAATGAAGTTGGGGATGAAATAAAAGACGCCCTTACGAAACAAAAAGAAGATTTTGAAACTGAAATACTAAAAGAAAAACTTAAGAAAGAAATTATTGATATTTCCTTAGAAAAGTCTAACATACAAGTTGGTCACGACCACCCACTTGTAAAGACTATGGATGAGTTAGAAGACTTATTTGTATCAATGGGCTTTAAGATTATTCCAGGACCTGAGATTGAATCTGTTGAAAACAACTTTGACTTACTTAATTCGCCTTTAGACCACCCTTCTAGGGACCTATCTGATACTTTTTATATAGATGAAAAAACCCTACTTAGGACCCATACTTCTCCAGTTCAAATTAGAACTATGAAAAAGTACGGGGCTCCTCTAAAGATGGTTTCAGCTGGTAGAACCTTTAGGTTTGATGATGTAGATGATACTCACTCTCCAATGTTTCACCAAATGGAAGGCCTAGTTATTGGAGAAAATATTTCCATGGCTGACCTAATCGGTACTTTAGAAATTTTCATAAAGGAATTTTTAGGTGCAGATATGGAAACAAGGTATA
>CAMEGD010000100.1 GCA_945916025.1 uncultured Clostridia bacterium | reverse complement strand
AGTCAGTTCTTCCCTTAAGGTCTTCTTCTAAAACTTGGTCTTCAATTTCTAGAGCCTCATTAATAACCTCCTTTGGAAAGTCCATTCTAATTCCATGGTTCATAGCTATTGCTAGGACATCTATTCCCTTGTCCCCAGGATAGCCTAAAACCTCTAAAATCTTCCCTTCTGGGTTCTTGTCTCCTTCTGGATACTTAGTTATAGAAACAAGGACTTTTTGGCCGTTTTGAGCCCCATTTAGGTTCCTATCTTTTACAAAGATATCATTTTGTAGGTTTTTATTGTCAGGGATTACAAAACCAAACTCGTTTTTCCCAATTATACTTAAGGTACCTACAACTTCACTAGTACCCCTAGTAATTATTTTTTCAATTCTACCTTCTGCTCTTTTGTCTTCAGTTTTTTCTTCAAAGACGTTAACTAGGACAGTATCCCCTTCCATGGCAGAGTTAATATTTTCTTTAGATACGAATATATCATCCCTACCCTCTACTATAATAAAGGCAAAGCCCTTTTCTGCCATATCTACCTTACCTTCAAAGGTATTTTGTTCTTCAAAGGCCTTGTACCTTTCCTTCTTGTCCTTGGAAATTAGGTTTTCCTTTTCCATTTTCTTTAGGGTCTTATAAATTTCCCTAGCTTCTCTACCATGTAGGCCTAGAGTGTCAGCTATTTCTTCCTTGTCTATAGGTCTAGCTGCTTGATTTATTATTTCTAAAATTTTATCCTTTACAGTCATGAATTTCCTCCTGGTTTAAGTCCGATTCAGGACCATAAATCGCCCTTAAAAGGTACTTGTTTTTTTCTAATATTCTAACTATCTTAATCTGATCTTCCCTTTTATAAAAGACTATGTGGTCTAAAACTTCATAAAAGAAAAAATCTTCTTCAAAAACTTGGTGTGAAAAGTCCTCTTCACCTATATCATATATTTGATCTATAAGCATATTTAAATAAACCATGGCTTTTACTGAATCTCTATTTACTATTTCTTCCTTAAAGGCACAAAGGTCTTCAAAGGCCATTTTTGAAAATTCTATATTATACATAGGATACTCCCAAGTAAGATAAGATGTCATGAATACTTAGATGACCTTCCTTAAAAGACTCCTGGCCCTCTTTTAACATCTCAGTTAAGTAATCTCTGGTTTTTTCTTCCTTATTGTTTTTGTAGTCCAAAAAAACCTCTTCCAATATTAATTTTTCCCCTTCTAAAGACTTGGCCATAAAAATATTAATTACATCCTCAAAGTTTATATCTCTTTCCTTTAAGGCCTTGGCATATTTAATATAAATATCTTTAGAAACACTTATTTGTATATCTTGTCTATCAAAAAACATAATTCACCCTTTTATAAATATATCTACTTAATAGTACCCTTCTTATGATAAAAAGAAAACAAAAAAGCCGAAATATTCCTATTTCGACCCTTAAAAGTTTTTTTATTATGGAGCTAGTACATAAACTTTTACACTTCTTCTTCCAAAGTTTCTAACTGTGCTAGCTGACTCGTAGAATAAGTCAATTTTATTTCCTTTTATTGCTCCACCAACATCTTCAGCAACAGCCATTCCATAAGAAGGCCAGCCGTCATTTGATTCAATGTATAAAGATGTGCCTAGAGGTATAACATTCCTATCAACAGCTACAACACCTGGTCTAAGGTTTGTTCCTAGAGCCGTCACTGCTCCCCATTTTCCATTAGAAGCATAAGATGCATCATAAGCTGTTGCTTCCATAGTTATAGTTCTTAATATCTTTCTGCCATTTATAGTTCCTGAACCAGAGTTAACTGTATCATTTGAAGCTGCAGCTGTAAAAGCAGGTTCTTCTACCTTTGTTCCAACTTCAGTAACCTTGTTTATAGGTTTAGTTGCTATTTCTTCCTTTAATACTGATTCATAAATTACTTGTCCATTTTCAATAGTCTTAGAAACTGTTACAACCTTAGATCCATTTACTCCTTCAGTAACAACCTTAGATTGACCCTTTAACATTTCTGGATTTTCTTTATTTTCACTTTCGAAAGGAATGGAAACTATTTTAATGTCTCTTTGGTGGTAAACCCTGTTTATAACAATAAGTGGGGCTCCCTTACCTTCAAAACTAATATCCTTATCAATAGCAGGAACTGTATAATCTTGGTTTTTAAGTTCATAACCAAATTGCTTTAAGATTTCCCCAGTGTTTAGGTTTCCAGTAGATACAGTCTTTTCAACTCCATCATCCAGAATAATTACTTTCTTAGGGCTTCTTGCTGTAATAACTAAGTCATTTTCTACTTGAGAATCTAAACTTGGTTTAACATACATGTTTTCTTCTATTTCAATATTTCTTTCACCTAAAAACTCTCTAACAGTTCTAGATGTAGTAGTATAAGTATTTTCTTCGCCGTTATATACTAAAGTAACATTATTAGACAAAAGGGTCGTAGAACCCATGCCTATAATTACTATAGCAGCTAAAATCAAAAGGGCACGTAACTTGCCGATTTGGATTTTACTCTCCATCATAATTACCTCCTAGACTTTGTGGTTAAGTTTAAATATATTACAATGGATTGTAACTATTTTGTAACTATTTCCACTACTTTAGAAAGTTTAATTTATTATAAAGTTTTTGTCAATTTTTCAAAAAACATACCCGAAACCTTTAAAATTAGCCATTCTTTCATTCTTTGTTAATTTGTTGTTAATCTTTGGTCTTGTAGGCTTTAGTAATATCAATAGGTCTAGAATTTGTTACAGAAGTGTTACAGTTTTTCATAAGGGGATTTTTGGCTTATTTTTTTTATTATTACTAAAGTTTTTATGATGTATTTCCTTATTTTTAAATTATTTTTTTAAGTAATATTTTCTTAATATTTTCTTGTTCTCACAGGGCCCCTACCTATGATATAATGTAATAAATTTTGATATGAAGGAGTTGTAGAAAATGGACTTAGATCCTGTACCCCAGATAATTATTGCTATTGTAGCCCTATTCTTTAGTTGGTTCTTTACCCTACTTAAATATTCCTATGACTATATGAATAAGTATAAGTTAGAGAGAATGAGAGAGGAAGGACAAATCACCGAAAAGGATGAAAGAGACGTAGGAAAACTCATAGATATGATAAATGAGGTTCAAATAACCTTTATGATTTCAGACTATTTGTCCAATGCCTTTGTGGCAGCAAGTTTGGCCTATGTTGGTTACTACTATTATAACTTTGTTGGTGGGATTGTAGCAGTTTTAATTGCAGGAATTTTGATCTTAGTTTTCGGAGAAAGTGCCCCATATTTTATTTCCCTATCAAAGGGAGATATGATGGCCATAAAGTTTAAAAAGTTTTCTAAGATTTATACTAGACTTTCATCTCCCCTGATTATTTTTATAAGGTCTATTTCAAAACTTATTGGGTCCTTATTTGGAACTCAAAAAAATGTAGAACTTCCAAAGATTACTGAAGACGAGCTATTTACAGCTATGAACTTAAGTAAAGACGAAGGCCTACTAGACTTAGATGAATATGGAATCATTGAAAAGGTTTTTGCATTTTCAGACAATTATGTAAAGGACCTTATGACCCCTAGAACAGATGTAGTATCTATAAATATAGAATCAACCCAAGAAGAAATATTTACAGTATTTAATGAAGAAGGTTATTCCAGACTTCCAGTTTATAGGGAGGATATTGACAACCTAATTGGTATATTACATGTAAAAGACTTAATAAAATTATTTATTTCAAAGGATGAAAAATCCTTAGAAGATATTCTAAAAAAACCTATGTATACCTTTGAATACCAAAAGTCCTCTGATTTGTTTAATCAAATGAGAAAAAACAAGCAGACCTTTGCCGTTGTCTTAGACGAGTACGGTGGTATTGATGGTATAGTAACAATGGAAGACTTAATAGAAGAAATTGTAGGAGAAATAGAAGACGAATACGATGATGTAGACGACTATGACGAGATCCTACCTTTAAACAAACACTCATACCTTATAGATGGAGCATGTAGACTAGAGGACTTGAGAAAGGCCCTAGACCTAAAACTACCTACAGTTGAAGTAGATACCATAGGAGGCTTTGTCTTTGAGAAGTTTGATAGGATCCCAGAACAGGGTGAAGTCTTAGAATATGAAAACTTAGTTTTCACTGTTCTAGAATTAGAAAAAAATAGAATTTCTAAAATAAAACTTCAAATTAAATAGTTAATAAAGCAAAAGTAGCTGCAGAGTGTGGATTCTGCAGCTACTTCATTTTTAACAATAATTAATAAGAGGTAATGACTTAGTTAGTTCTTTGATAACTATTATCATTAAATAAATTATATCCTAGTAAAATACTTTGTGCTTAAAATTTTACATCAATTTCTTTAATATTCTACATGTGTCCTTTTTTTTAATATTTTTTTTCTTTACAAGCTTAATAATTAATCTTAATTTTTAAATTTCTCTAATCTTACAGGACTTGGTATAGTTTAAACCAGTAAAATAATTTATTATCTATTTTTATATAATAATTTGTTAGATTGTTCTAGAGACAGCTTGTTTTCTACATTGGTCGCAAAGTTTATATATTTTATGAACAATTATTTTTGGGTCATGTTTGATAAAAATTTTTTATTGATTTATACAACAGAATCTTGATTTTTTAAGTATATGTTTTATAATCTATTTAGGAATAGGTGATTATATGAAAAGATATTATTAT
>CAMEGD010000099.1 GCA_945916025.1 uncultured Clostridia bacterium | reverse complement strand
TCTAGGAGCTCTTGTCTTTATAATTTTGGGATACTTATCCTTTATATTTATTTTAATATAAGGAAATTGTTTATCATCCTTTAATAAAATATTGTACTTGGGCATGTGAGTCTTTATAAGGTTTTGTTCAAGTATTAAAGACTCAACTTCATTTTCTACAATTATATACTCAAATTCCTCAATGTGGTCCACCATTGCCTTGACTTTCCTGTTGGTAATATTATTTTGAAAGTACTGCCTTAATCGTTTTTTGAGATTTTTGGCCTTACCTACATAAATAATAGAACCAACAGAGTCCTTCATTATATAGACCCCAGCATCATTTGGGGCTTTTTCTAAAGCTTCGTTTATGTTAAACATCCTTAAATAGGCTTAGTTACTTCCTTAAGCCAGTCTGACTCCTCTCTAGTCAAGTAGGAATGAATGTTGTCATAGACCATTTTGTGGTAGGCATTTAGGTAATTTCTTTGGTCTTCATTTAGAAGTTCAACTTTAATAGCTTCCCTTTCAATTGGAACAAAGGAAATTACTTCAAACCTATAAAATTGTCCATCAGAAGTATTTTCGTCAATTACAACTAAGGCAACATTTTCAGTCCTAATTCCGTGCTTTCCTTCTTTATATATACCTGGTTCAATAGTTACTACCATACCTGGCTCTAACTTTGCATCTACGTAAGTTCTGTGAATTGAATGAGGACCTTCGTGGACCCCTAAAAAGAACCCAACTCCGTGACCAGTTCCAGACTTGTAGTCCATTCTAGCCTTCCATATAGGCCTTCTAGAAATTGCATCTAGGGCATGGCCAGTAGTATTTTCTAAAAATACAGTGTCCATCAAGTCAATATGACCCTTCAAAACTAAAGTAAAATCTGTCTTTTCTTCATCACTTAAGAGTCCTAGGGCAATTGTCCTAGTAGTGTCTGTAGTTCCATCAAGATACTGACCACCTGAATCTACAAGTAAAAATCCCTCATTAGCCAGTTTAGAAGATTCCCTTTCATCTGCCTTATAGTGCATCATTGCAGCGTTTCCCTTATAAGCAGCTATGGTATCAAAACTAGCCATTACATAATTTTCTTGTTCTTTTCTAAAATCCTCTAACTTTTCACCTATAGAATACTCAGTTTCCTTTTTAAGGTCAGCTTTGTTCTTTAACCAGTAAATAAACTTAGTAAGGGCTACTCCATCCTTAATATAGGCATACTTTTGATTTTTAATTTCCACTTCATTTTTCTTAGCCTTAAGATTAGTGGTAAGTTCTACCTTGTTTATTATTCTATTGGATTTATCTATAAGCTTATTAATCTTTCTAGAAGTATTAGCCTTATTTAAAATAATAGACTTGTTCTTAAGGTTATTTACAGTTGCAAATATTTCATCATAACCTAAATGGTCAATATCATTTTTGTGAAGATACTCTAAAGTCTCCAAGGTAAGTTTGTCATAATCAATGAAAAACTGTGCCTGGTCTTTGTTCTTGTCCACTACTGCATAAGAAGTAACAACTGGATTATTTAAAATATCTGTTCCCCTAAGATTGTACAACCAAGCTATATCAGCAAGGGAGGAAATAATAATAACATCAGCCCCTTCTTCATCTAACTTTTCTTTCAAAAAATTTATTTTTTCCTTAGCACTTAGGCCAGTATATTCTATCTTATGAACATAAGCTTTTTCCTTTAACAAACCAGGTCTATCTTGCCATATTTCTGAAATTAGATCAAAATTATCTACAAGATTAATATCATTTTCCTTACAAACCCTTTCTATTTCTTCATAAGCTTTTTCAGAAATAATAGAAGAGTCCACCCCTAAAACCCTTCCATGGGGAAGTAGTTTTTTAATACTTTCATTTAACGTTGGGTGACCTGGTGTGGATAATTTTACCATCTTAAAATCAGATCCAGCAATTTGTCTTTCAGCTTGAATAAAATACCTTCCATCCGTCCACAACAAGGCTTCATTATTAGTAACTAAAACTAGAGCATTAGACCCTGAGAAGTTAGTTAACCACCTAATTTGTTTGTATCTTTCAGGTAGATATTCAGAAAAATGCGGGTCTGAATTAGTTACAATATAACCATCTAACCTATTTTCTGCCATTTTGTTTCTTAGTAATCCTAATTTGTGATTTATTTCCATTACTACCACCTCTGTATAAAAAATATTATATATAATAAAATCCCTTTGTACAAGAAAGGAAATATTTAACTCTCTTTTAAGAATAATCCAATCTGCCCTTTAAGTAAATAAGGTCTAGATTAGACGATAACCAAGCCCCTTATACAAAATGACCTCAAATCATCTTAGAGATAGGGGCCAGTAGATAATATTTTCTTAATTTCTATCTTCTTCAAATACTACACTTTCCAATTCTCTTTGAGACTTTTCTAAAAGAGTCTCATAGCTTTCTATTGGATAATATATTGTTTTACTTGTAGATGTATAAATTAAGCCTCCATCCTTAGTTCCGCTTTCAAAGGAGTGGTCCATAATGATTCCATCTCCATTTGGATTTATTAAAATATTTGGACTATAAGTGGAATTAGTTGATTCAAATGACTGAATTAAAGCTCCTGTCTTAAAGTCAATAAGGTAAACCTTGTGGTTATCATCCCTAGTGTTTAAGGTTACAAGTAAATCTTTGTTTGGGTGATAGATATTTGTCTCACTTATATCTGAACTAACTTCAGCCCTTTGATCTGGAAGAATTACTTCTTCTATTCTTTCAAAATCCTTGTATTTTGTCCCCACATTGTTGTATATTCCAACTAGGTTAATTCCATCTTCAGCCTTTTCAATATATATAGTAGACCCCGGTATAGTACCTAATAACTTTTTGTCTTGGAATGAATGGATATGACTAATTCCTTCCATATAGTTTACTACTATATAATTCATATCCTGACTGACAAATATATCCTTTATCCTGCCCTTGCTGAAATTAAATTTTCTTAATTTTCCACTTGCAACATCATATAAGGTCATTTCATCTAGTGAACTAGTCATGTAGAGAGTTGACCCATCCGATGTAAATCCTATTTGAAAAGTCCTATTTGGTGCAGGAGTACTAAATACTATCTCATTATTCTCATGGTCTAAGACAAAGACATTAGACCCTTGAACATTCCCTTGTTCATCAAAAATACTATCAAGACCTGCTATATATTTGCCAGAACTATTGATTATATAATTACTTGTATTAAATATATAGTTTTCATCCTTATCTAATACTTCATTTTTAATCTCTTTTATAGCTTTCCTGGTATTTGAATCTATTAAATAAAACTTTTTATCATGGAATAATAAGAAGTAGGCCATATCCTTTGACATTCCCCCTATTTGTCCATTTGAAATTTCCACCTTCGAGTTTCTGTCCATATCAAATACTTTTATGGTCTTGTCAGTTAAAGATAGTATCAAGGCCTTGTCCCCATTATCAGACATATACACATACTCTGGATTGGATTCCTTTCCCCTTCAACTTCTCCTATAACCTGGTCAAAGTCCTCAGAACTTTGATAGCTTATTAGTCTGCCCCCTTCTGTTAATAAAAGGATTTTCCACTTTTAGTAGAACCCGACATACTTATTATTGATTCTTTAGAAAGGTAGGTTTCAAAAACTAATTTACCACTTTCCTTATTAATTTTGTAAAGGCTGCATCCACCTGCAAGGTAATGGGGCTAGCCACATAGCGATTTCATAAGCTAAAGGAGCCTCATTTAATATCCCATTAGTTGGTGAAAATGTAAAAAGCATTATGGTTGAATAAACAACCACAGAAATAGTCTTGAATATACTAGAATATTCATTAGAATAAAGCTGGTAAGACCCTATAAATCCGAGGACTAAAGCTAATATAAAAACAGGAAACCTGATTCTTTTAACAAATCTTTGAAAACTACTTTTGAACATAGAAAACCCCCTTAATTAAAATACTTATACCCCAGTCAAGTAGTAAATCCAAACACTAGAGTGTTTTTTTAATCTTCAATTAGTAAAGTTTGTTATTCTAATATTTTAGATTTTTCATGTAGACTTCTTCCCAGAAGTTTTTACTAAATAAAAAGTACTCTAAGCAATAAGAATGTCTAGAGTACTTTTTACAAAGGTCTTCTAATATTTATTTTTAAAATATTTGACTTATTCATTAAAAGATGTTGAAAAGTCCCTTATCTTTGTAAAAGGATTTGGAATTTTGTCTATAGTTGCTTTTTTTGTAGCCTTTGTAATAGACTTAACTACTAAAACCCCATTGTTTGCAATGATTGATCCTAAGTGGGCTGTAGATTCGTAAAAGGCTCCCTTTCTTAGGGTCTTTTTGTCTAATTCAACTGGAGATGAAAGATATCTTTGACATACAATCCCTACCCTTAATGTAAGTAAGGCATTAACTGAACCTTCAACTAGTGAATTAGTAAGTAGGGTAGTAACTCCTACTGCTCCTGGAATAGCTGATAAAATAGAGCTACCTAGTAGAGTAGTTAGTATTGGTTCTAATTGATCTTCAATAAGATTCATATCCTCTATACTTCCAGCTACTAACACTACTGAAGCTACTTGAGAATATAGGTATAATAGTCTCCTGAAGGTTGGCCTATTTTCGTATATTTCTAAAACCTTATATATCATTAAGCCTAAAGTAAAAAGCACTGATAGACCATCTAAAACTCCATTTTGACTTACTGCTGTTGTTAAAAATACTGAATTCGCATCGTCCTTTATCCTCTCCATTGCCACAGCCTTAAGATAGGAAGTTGTATTTTCTATTTTTTCA
>CAMEGD010000098.1 GCA_945916025.1 uncultured Clostridia bacterium | reverse complement strand
ACAGGTGAACAAATTGAAAAGGGTAAAAAGAGTATTGCCTTTAATTTAAGGTTTAGATCCCATGATAAGACCTTAAAAGATGAAGAGGTAAATGAAATTATTGAAAGAATAATTCCAGCCTTAAAGGAAAAATTAGGGGCAATATTAAGGGACTAGTATTTAGACCTAACCCAATCACAATAAATAGGTAGACTATAGTAAGGTCTACCTTTTTTAGAAAGGAGTATTTTTATGGCAGAAAAAAACAAGGTTCAGGCCCTGATTGATGGTATTAGCTTTACTATTGTTGGTGAAGAAGACGAAAGATACATCCACTTTATAGCCTCTTATATTGACAAGTCTATTTCCGAATATAAGAAAAAAAACAGAGACTTGTCTAAACACGAGTGCATTCTTTTACTTGCTCTAAATTTAAAAGATGAGTTGGAAAAGGAAAAAGTAAAGTTTGAAGAACTTGAAACTAGTATAATCAACTCTCAAAACTTAGAAAAATTAAATAAGTATGACCAGGTTATGAAAGAACTTTCTGATTTAAAGGAAAGCCTTTATGAAAGGGAAGAAACCATTGAAAAGTACAAAAAATCTGAAGAATACAGCACTAACCGTCTAAGGGAAGAGACCCTAAAACTTAGGGATGCCTACTACAAGATTAACAACCTTAAAGAAACAGAAGAAAATGCCAGAAAAGACTATTCTGACCTAGAAAAGAAACTCCAAGACCAAGAAAGAAAAACTCTTGACAAGGAAATGGAAGTAATAAGACTAAAAAATCAAGTTAGGACCTTAAAGGAGGAATTAACTAAGTTTGAAAAATAAGATAGAACTATTGGCACCGGCTGGTTCCATGGAATCCCTAGTTGCTGCAATCCAAAACGGAGCTAATGCAGTATATTTAGGGGGACAAAACTTTAGCGCTAGGGCTTCGGCTAATAATTTTTCCAATGAAGAATTGTCCGAGGCTGTTTTCTATGGTCATTTTAGAAATGTAAAAATATATGTAACAGTAAATACTATCCTAGATGAAAGGGAAGTAGAAGAGGCCATAGGCTATATTTCCTACTTATACAAGATAGGAGTAGATGGAATAATTGTCCAGGACCTAGGCCTTGCTAAGGCAATTAGGGATAACTTTAAAGATATTGAGCTACATGCCTCTACCCAAATGACCATAAACTCCCTAGAAGGAGCCAAATACTTAGAAGAAAATGGATTTTCTAGAGTTGTATTAGCTAGAGAAACTCCCCTAGAAGAAGCAAGACTTATAGCTGAAAATACAAATTTAGAAATAGAAGCCTTTGCCCATGGAGCCCTTTGTATTTCCTATTCAGGCCAGTGCCTAATGTCCTCTATTATAGGAGGCAGAAGTGGAAATAGGGGAAGGTGTGCCCAACCTTGTAGAAAGTCATATGAAGTTATAACAAGAGATGGAAAGTCTCTAAAGGACAGGGCCTACCTCCTAAGCCCAATGGACCTTTATACCTTGGAAAATATAGAAAAAATGATTTCTAGTGGAATAAACTCCATAAAACTAGAAGGTAGAATGAAAAGGCCAGAATATGTATCCACAGTAGTAAGTGCCTACAGAAAGGCCATAGACGGTCTATCCATAAAGGGAGAAAAGGAAAAACTAAAGCAGGCCTTTAATAGGGGCTTTACTAAGGGAGTTCCCTTTGATGCCTTTGGAAAGGAACTTGTGGAATCATCAAGACCAGATAACAGGGGAATAGAGATTGGAAAAATAGTAAGTCTAAGAAACAAAAAAGCTACTATTAACATAGAAGGAGACCTTTACCAGGGAGATGTTCTAGAGTTTGATACTAAATCAAATAGGAAAACTTACCAAGTAAACGCCGATTACAAAAAAGGACAAGTTACACTAAGTCTTCCCTTTGTGCCTTTAGAAAAATCCCAAGTGAGAAGGATTAGAAACTTTAGAGAATTTGAAAGGGCAAAAGAATCCTATAATGAAGATAAATTAAGAAGACCAATTACCCTAAACTTTTATGGATACAAGGGACAGGTCCCAAGACTTGAGCTTATAAGTGGAGGCTACAAAAAAGAAGTTTTAGGTACTGAAACAATAGAAGGGGCCAAAAAGTCCCCAATGGACCAAGAAAAAATAAAAAAACAATTGGAAAAGTTGGGCGATACTAGTTTTTCCTTAGAAGGATTAAATATATTTATAGATGATGATATTTTTATTCCAGTATCTATTTTAAATTCCTTGAGAAGGGATCTGACAAGTGCCTTTGAAGACTACCTTTACAAAAGTTCTCTAAGGGATGAAAAAAAGGTAAGTATTATTAAAAACCCAAAATCCATAGAAAAAACTGACCTAAAATTATCGGTATCTTTAGAAACAATTGACCAATTCTATAAGATAGCTCCTAAGGGAATTTCTAGATTTTATCTTAGATTTTTAGACCAGAAGATTTATAGGGACTTACTAGACCAGGGAAAGGAAGTCTACTACAGAAGTTCAAAGATCCTCTTCCACAAAGACCTAGAAGAAATAAAAGACCAAATAAAAGACATTGAGATGACTGGAATATCAGTAGATAATCTTGGCAGCCTTTATGCCTTTAGGGACAAAAAGTTAGTTTCTGATACAGGACTGAACATATTTAATTCCCATGGAATAGACCTTTTAAATGAAAGTGGACTTGAGGATATAATCTTGTCCTTAGAACTTACCCTATCTCAAATTCAAGATATTAGAAGAAGGACAGAGTCCAACTTGGAAGTTACAGGATATGGATTTTATAGGGTTATGACTATGAAGCACTGTCCATTTTCTCTAATAAAGAGTTGTGGACCTAATAGAAACTGTGAGACATGTAACTTTAGACAAGGTTACTCTATTAGGGATGAAAAGAATGTGGATTTTAGGGTAGAAAGAAATAGGGACCTATCTACAGTTTTTAATTCTTATCCCCTTGTAATGGTGGATTATATAAAGGAAATTAAAGAAGCAGGAATAGACTATCTTTTATTAGATTTTACCTTTGAAGAAAATCCTCAAGAGATTATAGATGAATTTATAAAAAAATTAAGTGGGAAAACCACAGACCTAAGTAACAAACTAAAGGAAAAATGGACGAATATAACTTACGGACACTACTTTAGAGGTGTTGAATAATGTATGAAAAATCATTGAAAATACTAGAATACGACAAAATTGTAAACCTATTAGTAGAAGAAACTGAATCTCAGCTAGGTAGAGACTATGCTAAGGAGATCCGCCCTTCTACTAATGAAAATGAAATAAAAAGACTTATTAAAGAAACTGACGAAGCCTTTAGACTAGTTTTGACTAGGGGAAATCCTCCTCTTTATGGGGTAAAGCCTATCCAAAAGGAAATTAAAAGGACCCAAATTGGCGGGTCCCTATCACCAGAAGGGTTACTAAAAATAGCTGAAACCTTAAGGTGTTCAAGAGACCTTAAAAATTATCTTAAGGAAAATGTAGAAGAAGATGAAGAAGACTCCTACAAGTACCTAAAGGATATGATAGAGGGCCTAAGCACCTTTGACTATATGGAAAAGACAATTTACAGGGCAATAATATCTGAAAATGAAATTTCAGATGACGCTTCTCCAAGACTAAGAACTATTAGGATTTCCAAAAAACAAAAGTCTGAAAACATTAAACAAAAACTTAACTCCATGATAACATCTGAAGACAACAAAAAGTACTTACAAGACAATCTCTACACAGTAAGGGACGGAAGGTATGTGGTCCCAGTAAAAAGAGACTTTAAGTCAGATGTACCAGGTATGGTCCACGACATGTCTTCCTCGGGTGCGACCTTATTTATTGAACCAATGGCAGTAGTTGAACTTAACAATCAAATAAGGGAATTGGAAGTAGAAGAAAGACAAGAAATAGAGAGAATCCTTAGGGAACTATCTAATATGGTAGGTAAAAAGTCCTATGAAATAGGGGCCAATGAACATATCCTAAAGGAACTGGACTTTACCTTTGCCAAGGGAAAACTTGCCATAAAGCAAAATGCTACAAAACCTCTAATGAATAATGAAGGAATAATAGACATAAAAAAGGCAAGGCACCCTTTACTGAACAAGGACACAGTTGTTCCAATTGATATTTATATTGGCCAAGACTTTGACACCTTGGTTATAACAGGACCAAATACAGGTGGTAAGACAGTATCATTAAAAACTGTAGGCATTCTAACAGCCATGGCCCAGTCTGGCCTATTTATACCAGCAAGTGAAAATTCTAAAATTGGAATTTTTGAAAATATCTATGCTGATATTGGAGATGAACAGTCCATAGAACAGTCCCTGTCTACATTTTCATCTCATATGGTAAATATTGTAGACATTCTTTCAAAAATAAATGACAATTCCTTGGTCTTATTTGATGAGTTAGGAGCAGGAACAGACCCTACAGAAGGGGCAGTACTAGCAATAGCAATATTAGAAAAGCTAAGGGAATATGATGTTAGAACCATAGCAACTACCCACTACAACCAACTTAAGGTCTATGCAATGACAACAGATGGAGTAGAAAACGCATCTATGGAATTTAATATAGATACCTTGTCTCCAACCTTCAGGTTACTTATTGGGATACCTGGAAAATCAAATGCCTTTGAAATATCCAGAAGACTTGGCCTTAATGATGAAATAATTTCCAGTGCCAAGGACCTAATTGAAGTTGAAAATATTCAATTTGAAGACATGCTAGGTGAAATTGAAAGAAGCAGAGAGATTATTGAAAAGGAAAGAATTGAAGCTGAAAAAGCTAGGGAAGAAAGTAAAAAGCT
>CAMEGD010000097.1 GCA_945916025.1 uncultured Clostridia bacterium | reverse complement strand
TGAATTAAATATTATAGATAAGACAATTACAAAAATTGTCAACAGACTAAATAAGAAAGGTAGGTTATGTATTATTACATTCCACTCTTTAGAAGATAGGATAGTAAAAAATACCTTTAAATATTTAGAAAAAGATTGTATATGTGATCCACGTGCACCAATTTGCACTTGTGACAAAAAATCTCAAATTAAGATAATCACAAAAAAACCTATACTGCCAAGTGACTTAGAAGTTAACACTAATCCTAGATCTAGGTCAGCTAAGCTAAGGGTGGTAGAAAAAAAGTAGAGGTGAAATCATGGCTGAAGCTGTAAATGCTCAAGTTTATTCTAATAACAATATAAATCTAACAGCTAAAAAAAATGTTCATAATAAAAAATCCAAGCTCAAGAAAATTAGCAAAAAAAATACAGCCTTAGCTTCTGTATATGTTTTGTTTGCTATAATTTCTATAGCTTCGGCCATTTTCATACTTTCAAATTATCAGAAAATCACTGCTCTAAATTTTGAAATTAGGCAAGTAGATGCTATAATAGTTGAGGCAGAAAAAACTCAACTAAATTTAGTAGCTGAGATTGAAAATATTAAGGGAACTAAAGATATAGTAGCAGAAGCTCAAAATAAACTTGGAATGGTATATCCAGAACAAGATCAAGTTGTGTTTTTCACTTTAGAAGATACAGCTGGTCCTGAAAGACAAGAAGGTATTGTGTCTACAATATTTTCCACTCTCACAGGTTATCATGAGTAATATAGGGGGTTAATAATATGAAGAAAAATAAGAACATCCAAGTAAATCGGATTATTTTTCTTCTTATTTTATTTTTACTACTGGCTTTGACTATTTTAGGAAAATTAATTCATGTACAGGTAATAAAAAGTAATGAATACACTAAAATGGCTTTAGAACAGATAAATAGAAGTGAAGAAATTGTATCAGATAGAGGATACATATTAGATAGAAATGGAAAAAGATTAGCGATTAATACGGCAGCATCTACAATTTATGTAAATGGTGCTTATATAAAAGACGAAGCTACTAGAAGAATTGTTGCAAAAGAACTTGCACCTATACTTCAAAGTAGTGAAAACGAATTATATAACCTAATAGATACGGACAAGAGAGTAAAAGTAAGACAATGGGTTAGTAGTGATGCTTCAATTAGGATCAGAGAAAAGGGGCTAAGTGGAGTAGAAGTGGTAGATGGATTTAGAAGGTTTTATCCTTATGGGAATTTGGCTAGTCACTTAATAGGCTTTACCAACATCGACGGAGTTGGACAATATGGAGTAGAAGCATCTTATAATGAAGAATTAACAGGTACTCCTGGAAAAATCTTAAAGTCTTCTGACGCTGCCAACAGACAACTACCAAACTCAAATATGGAAGTATATGATGCAGATGATGGCTTGTATACAAAACTTACAATAGATCAGTCTATTCAAAACAAGGCAATAGAAGAAGTTAAGAAACTAGTAGATTTATATAATCCAGATAGGGTCCATATCATTGTAGAAGAAGTGGAAACAGGAGATATTTTAGCAATGCATTCATATCCTTCCTTTGATCCTAACAACCCTACAGGGCCAGTTTCTCAAGAACAAAAACAAGAATGGGCAACACTTGACAGTGAACAAGTCCAAAATGAATGGTTTAGAAACTGGAGGAACCCAACAATAAGTGATATTTATGAACCTGGATCAACCTTCAAACTAATTACAGCTGCGGCTGCCTTAGAAGAAAGTGTATCAAACCCAGACAAACATTACTATTGTACAGGTTATATTAGGGATATTAAGGGGGCTCCACCACTTAGGTGTGTGTCATTTGATGACCCCCATGGTGATATTACCTTAAGAGAAGGGCTGGCTTATTCTTGTAATCCTACTTTTGTCTATTTAAATAGGGAAACTGGTAGGGAAAACTTTTTGAAATATGTTAAAGGATTTGGATTTGGAGAAAAGACAGGTATAGACTTAAATGGAGAAGGAATAGGAATAACTCCTGAGAGTCCAGAATCTATATCAGAACTTTCTTTTGCTACAATGTCTTATGGACATGGAATAGCAGTTACTCCAATTCAACTTATAAATGCAGTGTCTGCAATTGGAAATGACGGCATTTTAATGGAGCCTAGGGTAGTTAAGGAACTATTAGATTCCAATGGCAATACTGTTAAAAAGATTCCAGTAAGCGAAAAGAGACAAGTTGTATCTAAGGAAACTTCAGAAACACTTTTAAGTATGATGAAGGATGTAGTTGAATATGGTACAGGTCAAAGAGCAGCTAGTTTATTATATAATGTTGGCGGTAAGACAGGAACTGCTAATAAGGTGTTAGAAACTGGTGGCTATGATGAAGATAAGTACGTTTCTTCCTTTGTTGGCATTGCCCCAATTGAAGATCCAAAGGTTTCAGTTATAGTTATTATTGACAATCCAAAAAGTCAGACTTATGGGTCTATAGTAGCTTCTCCAACTGGAAAAGAAATGATTGAATACAGTTTAGAAACATTGGGGATAAAACCTATGGATGTAGAGAAGGAAGACACAGAAGATTTAGTGGAAGTTCCAGACCTTTCATATAGACTTATTGGTCAAGGTGGAAGACAACTTACGAACTTAAACTTAAAATATACAACTGGTTATGATAAAATAAGTGAAGAAACTATAATTGTAGGACAATCTATAAAACCTGGAGAACTTGTAAAAGAGGGAACAATTATAGAATTAAACTTAGACTTAAATGATGGACAAGAAAAAATTCTTCCAAATTTGATAGGCTTAACAATTGATGAAGTAAAAGAAGACTTAGCTCTTATGGGCATTAAGTATGATCTTATTGAAAGTGAAGATATAGAAGATAATAACGATGGCTCTTATGTAATATTAGAGCAGCTTCCAAAACAGGGAGAGACTCTTCCGAAAAATCAAACTATTACCTTAACTTATGGTAATGATTATGGTTTTGGAACAAGTGATAAAAGAGACTATAACCTAAAAGACGGTCTTTTAGATAATGTTACAAGTGACTCTGAAGTAGAAGATGACAATGAAAACATTGAGGATACAGAAGAGAATAATTAAACCATAGAGGCAATCAGCTAAAAGTAGGTAATTATGACAAAATTTTATATAGAACACTTAATAATAGCTTGTATTATAGCTTTAGTATTAGGTCCTATTATTATTCCAGAATTAAAAAAATTAAAAATTGGCCAATCAATTAGATTAGATGGCCCCCAATCTCACTTAGTAAAAACTGGTACACCAACTATGGGCGGGTTGATTTTTATCCTAGCAACAATAATTACTATGGTAGTATTTGGTATCAGACAAAGGGATACTATAGTAGTTATTTTATCTATGTTAGCCTTTGGCTTAATAGGTCTAGTAGATGATTACCTTATAGTTGTAAAAAAAACCAATGATGGTTTGTCTGCAGCTCAGAAATTCTCTGCTCAGTTTATAGTAGGTCTTATTCTAATGGCCTTTACCTTGACTGATTCTTCTTTGAGTCAGCTATATGTACCATTTATGGGTGAAAGAACAGTGGACCTGGGATTTTTCTTTTATCCTTTGACCTTGTTTGTAATATTGGGGACTGTCAATAGTGTAAACTTAACAGATGGTCTAGATGGCTTATCTAGCAGTGTATCTTTTATTGCATTAATTGGATTTGCTGTAATAAATGTTTTTTTAGTAAAGGATGAATTAGCCATGTTCTCCATGGCCCTTGCTGGTGGACTTTTAGGATTTTTAAAATACAATAAATATCCTGCCAAGGTATTTATGGGAGATGTTGGGTCATTAGCTTTAGGAGGAGCCTTTACGGCTATTGCAGTAACATCCTCTACTACACTGTACTTGCCATTTTTAGGTATAATATTCGTAGTTGAGACTTTATCTGTAATAATTCAAGTAATCTCATTTAAAACTAGAGGTAAGAGAGTATTTTTAATGAGTCCGATTCACCACCATTTTGAAGCTAAGGGTTGGCATGAAAAGAAAGTAGTAAGAGTATTTGCTTTTGTAACCTTAATTGTTAGTCTAATAAGTGTTATTGGATTAAGTAGAGGTGGAATATGAATTATAAAAGCATCCTTATTTTAGGCTATGGAGTTAGTGGCAAATCTGCGGCTAAAGCTCTACTAGAAAAAGGCCTAGATGTATATGTATATGACGATAGAATAAAGACCCAAGAAGATATTGTTGAAGATCAATTAAATAACAAAATATGCTTTTTATTAAACTCTTTGGATGTGTTTTCCCAAGAGTTTGATTTAATTATGAAAAGCCCTGGAATAAAGCCAACAAATGAAATAATTTCTAAGCTACTATTAGAAGGTAAAAAAATAGTATCTGACATTGAAATAGGATATATTTTTAAAAATGATCAAGAATTAGTAGGAGTTACAGGAACAAATGGAAAAACAACTACTACTAGTCTTATTAATGATATAATAAATCATTCCAACAAGACCAGTAAGGCAGTTGGAAATATTGGCCTAGGGGCAGTAGATGAACTTATTAACTCTAATACAGATTATTTAGTAATAGAATGTTCTAGTTTTCAACTAAATGACATAGATACCTTTAGACCAAAGGTAGGAGTACTTACTAACATTACCAGTGACCATTTAGACTACCATGGGACCTTTGAATCCTACAAAAAATCTAAATTTAATATTTTAAAAAACCTTACAAAGGATGATTTTGGAATTATAAATGTAGATGATAAGAATTTGGAAAATATTAAGGGATCATACAAAAAAATTGAAATAAGTGGGATTAAAAAAGTAAATAATGGATTCTTTTATGAAGAACCCTTTATCTATTCATCTTTTAATGGATACCGAGG
>CAMEGD010000096.1 GCA_945916025.1 uncultured Clostridia bacterium | reverse complement strand
GATTTTCCCTTTTAGACTTTCTAATTATTTGTCTAGACTTACTATCTGATAAAGAAGTTACAGTGCAGGTATTAATAACATAAATATCTGCTGGTCCCTTATCTTCTCCCAAGACTAGGTAGTCATTATTTGCGAAATTTTCTATAGAGGCTTCAGTTTCATACTGGTTAACCTTACAACCTAAAGTATAAAACTTTACCTTTTTCTTATAATTCAAGTCCATATTTTACATTTACCAAGGCTACCATTGATGCAGTTTCAGCCCTTAAAATCTTATCCCCTAAAGAGACTGACTTTACTCCTGCTCTTATCAATGTTTTAATTTCTATATCTTCAAATCCACCTTCTGGACCAATAATTATATTAATATCTCCCCCTCTATAAGTATTAAGAGCTTCCTTAATTGTATAGGACTTTTCATTTTCATAAGGCACTATTGAAAAGTCATTTCTATAAATATGAGAAAATACATCTGTAATATTTATTGGTATATGGACTTTTGGAATAAAAATAGATTTAGACTGTTTGCTGGCATCATCAACGATTTTTTGCCACCTGTCTCTTTTAGCCTCTTCCTTTCCACTAATATTTGGTATTGTCCTTAAGGTAATCATAGGATAAAAGTTATTTACTCCTATCTCACTACATTTTTGTAAAACAAATTCTGTTTTATCTCCCTTAAGTATGGAGAAGAAAAGATTAATATTTGGTTTTGATTCAACTTGTATTTTGGAAAATGATATAATCTTAGCCGTATCATTCGATACATAAAGCAGTTCATATAAGGTGTTGTCAACTACAGCTTCAAAGACTTCTCCTTCCTTAAACCTTAAGACCTTTCCCATATGAAATTGGTCAGATTCTGGAATTAAAAAGTATTCACCGTTTATATTTCTAGTTTCCGCAAATATTCTATGCATTTTTTCTCCTTGCTACTAGACAAATCCATTCCTTGTCTTTCTTCTTTTCAATAATCTCAAAGGATTCTTCTATTAACTTGTTTTCAACTAAATGAGATTTTTCTTCTATTATACCAGAGCAAATAAAGGTCCCATTGTTTTCTAAATAATTTTTTAGTTCATCTACTAAAACAACCACTATCTCAGCTACAATATTTGCAACTACAATATTAGCTTTCCCAGTAAAACTTGAAAATAAATCACTAGTGAAAAAGTCCACGTCAACACTGTTTAATTTGGCATTTTTTTTAGAAATCTCAACTGCGCTTTCATCAAGATCAGCTCCATAAACTTTACTTGCTCCTAAAAGTTTTGCTCCTATGGATAAAATTCCACTTCCACATCCTATGTCAAAAAGTATACCCCCTTTGTTAAGGTACTTTTCAATAGCTTCTAGGCACATTCTTGTAGTTTCGTGTCGACCAGTTCCAAAGGCCATTCCAGGGTCAAGTTCAATAACATGTCTTGAATCTATATTGTCATAGGACTCCCAGGTAGGTTTAATTACAAGTTTATTTCCTATCTCCTGGGTTTCATAAAATGACTTCCAATTATTTTTCCAGTCTTCATCATCAATTTGACTAGATTCAATAAGACCTAGACCTTCTCTTTCAATAATAGCTTTTATATTGTCGAGATTTTCTATATCCTTATTTGTTGAAGAATATAATTTAAAGGTAATCCCATCATATTGGCCCTTAAAAATATTTTCTTCAATAAAATCCCATCTTCCTTCTTTATTGTCAATTTTATCCATTCTAGGATCTATTATTTCAAAGGAATATATTTCATTAGCATATATTATCCCTTCTATAAAACTCTTATTTTCATATTTAGTTTTTATTATTAATTGCTTCCATGTTTTATTCATCAGTCAAAAAAATCCTTAATCCTATCTAAGAGTCCCTTAGATGATTTTTCAATATCTTTTCCTTGAATTACCAATAATTCTTCTAAGAGTTTTTCCTCTTCATTTGATACATTTTTAGGAACATGAATTTTCAAAGTAGCATAAAGATTTCCAAATCTACCTTCCCTTTGTAAAACTGGGGCACCCTTTCCTTTAAGTGTAATTACATGTCCAGAATCTGTTCCCCTAGGAATTCTCTCTTCTTCTAAGCCATTAAGTGTTGGGATTTTTATTATATCTCCTAAAACAGCTTGTGAATAAGAAATTGGAATTTCTATATACAAGTCATTTCCCCTTCTGGAAAAGTCCTTGTCTTGTTCCACTTCAATAAATATAAGAAGATTTCCTGGTGGCCCATTATTGATTCCTTCATTCCCCTGTCCAGACAAGCTGATTACAGATCCTGTGTCTACTCCCTTAGGGATATTAACCTTAATAGTCTTTTTAACCTTTTCTTTTCCACTTCCATGGCAAGTTGAACATGGTTCATCTATAATCTTTCCACTTCCTCTACATTCTGGACAGGTCATATTTTGTACTACCCTACCCATAAAGGAGTTTTGCACAGTTTGAACACTTCCACTTCCATGACAAGTTGGACAAGTATGAACTGAGTCTGGATTTTCTGTCTTCTTTCCATGACATGTATGACAAGTTTCTTCCCTTTGAACTTTTACTTCCTTCTCTACACCTTGCATAGCTTCCTTAAAAGAAATTCTAAGTCCAACTTGAATGTCTGAACCTTGAACAGGTGCATTAGGATTTCTTCTTCTTTGACTGCCGAAGCCTCCAAATATATCAAAAAGATCTTCAAAAATATCTCCATAACCAGTATAAGAACCTGAGCCCATTGTTCCCTTTAGGCCTTCTTCTCCATACCTGTCATAGATATTTCTCTTGTCTTCATCTGACAAGACTTCATAGGCTGCTGTAAGTTCTTTAAACTTTTTTTCAGCTTCATCGTCTCCTGGGTTTAAGTCTGGATGATACTGCTTTGCTTGTTTCCTGTAAGCTCTTTTTATTTCTGCTAGGGTTGCATCTCTGTCCACCCCTAATAATTCGTAATAATCTCTCATAAAGTCTCCTAAAACAATTTAAATTTCATTATATTATAAAAAGACAAAAAAATAAAGCAACTTAGCAGACACATTGGTCCGCTAAGTTTGCATTATCTATTTAAAATTACTCGTCTTCATCCACAACTTCGTAGTCTGCATCTTCTACAGTTTGTCCTTGGTCTTGTTGTTGGTCTTGATTTTGAGCTTGTGCTTGTTGATAAAGTTTTTCACTTACTCCATAGAAAGCTTCTTGTAAAGCTTCAGTCTTTGCTTTAATATCATCAATATTATCAGCTTCCATTGCAGCTTTAAGGTCAGAAATTGCACTTTCAATTTTTTCCTTGTCTTCACCTTCAATGTTGTCAGCAGATTCTTTTAGAGTTTTTTCAGCTTGGTATACAGCTGTGTCAGCATTGTTTTTAACTTCAATTGCTTCTCTGTTTTTCTTATCTTCATCAGCATACATTTCAGCTTCTTTTATTTTTTGTTTTATTTCATCATCAGTTAAGTTAGATGAAGCTGTAATCTTAATACTTTGTTCTTTACCAGTACCCATATCTTTTGCAGATACATTTACAATACCGTTAGCATCTATATCAAAAGTTACTTCGATTTGTGGGATTCCTCTTCTAGCTGGTGCAATACCATCTAATTGGAATCTACCTAAAGTAGTGTTGTCCCTTGCCATTTCCCTTTCACCTTGAAGAACATGAATATCTACTGCAGTTTGATTATCAGCCGCTGTTGTAAAGATTTGTGACTTCTTAGTTGGGATTGTAGTATTTCTTTCAATTAATCTAGTAGTAACTCCACCCATAGTTTCAAGTCCTAAGGAAAGTGGTGTAACGTCTAGTAATAATAAGTCTTTAACTTCTCCACTTAATACACCACCTTGAATAGCAGCACCTACAGCTACACATTCGTCTGGGTTAATGTCTTTTTGTGGGTCTTTTCCGATTAACTTCTTTACTCTTTCTTGAACAGCTGGGATTCTTGTAGAACCACCTACTAAAAGTACTTTTTCAATATCAGTTGCCTTTAGTCCAGCGTCCTTTAAAGCTTCATTTACTGGTCCAACAGTTTTTTCTACTAGATGGTCAGTAAGTTCTTGGAATTTGGCCCTAGTCAAGTCCATATTTAAGTGAACTGGACCTGCTGAGTTAGCTGAAATAAATGGAAGATTTATACTTGTAGACATAGCTGAAGAAAGTTCTTTTTTTGCTTTTTCTGCAGCTTCCTTAAGTCTTTGTAAACTCATCTTATCAGCTCTTAAGTCAATACCTTGTTCTTTTTTAAATTCATCAGCAATATAGTCTATTAACACTTGGTCAAAGTCATCTCCACCAAGTCTATTGTTACCTCTAGTTGATAATACCTCGAATACTCCATCTCCAAGTTCTAGGATAGATACATCAAATGTACCACCGCCTAAGTCATATACCATAACTGTATGTTGGCCTTCTTCTTTATCAATACCATAAGCTAGTGCTGCAGCTGTTGGTTCGTTTATAATTCTCTTTACTTCTAAGCCTGCAATTTGTCCTGCATCTTTAGTTGCTTGTCTTTGTGCATCTGTAAAGTAAGCTGGTACAGTTATAACAGCTTCTGTTACTTTTTCTCCTAAATAGCTTTCTGTATCTGCTTTTAATTTTTGTAAAATCATAGCAGAGATATCTTGTGGTGTGTATTTTTTACCATCAATATCTACTGAATAGTTTGAACCCATTTCTCTTTTAATAGATGAAATAGTTCTATCTGGATTTGTAATTGCTTGTCTTTTTGCTGTTTCACCAACTAATCTTTCTCCATCTTTTGTAAAACCTACTATAGATGGAGTAGTTCTATTTCCTTCAATATTAGTTACAATTGTTGGAGATCCACCTTCCATAACTGCAACTGCTGAGTTAGTTGTTCCTAAGTCAATACCAATAATTTTTCCCATAATTTATATTTTCTCCTTTATTTTCTATATTATTTAGATACTCTAACCATTGCTGGTCGTAATACCTGATCTTTTA
>CAMEGD010000095.1 GCA_945916025.1 uncultured Clostridia bacterium | reverse complement strand
AATAGAGGAATATCAGCAGCGAGCATTTCGCTGAGGGGGGCTATGGGTCTATGAATGAATATGACGAAAAAAATACTGAAGGCCATGGAGAAACCTATAGAATTGGCATAATCCAATTTATGGACCATGTTTCCCTAGATGAGGCTAAACTTGGCTTTATAGAAGAATTAAAAGACCAAAATATAAACTACGAGATTATAGATATTTCAGCAAATGGCGACATGACCCTAATTCCTACTTTAGCCCAAAAACTAAAGGGTAGAAACTTGGATCTTATCTATACTATCGCTACCCCAGCTGCCCAAGGAGTTAGAAATCAAATTACTGATATACCAATTATCTTTACAGCTGTAACAGATCCAGTAGGAGCAGGTCTTGTGGCCTCCTTTGAAAAACCAGATGGAAATATTTCTGGAGTATCTGACTATATTGACCCAATAAATCAAATTGAAGGATTTTTAAAACTTTATCCTCAAGTAAAGACCTTTGGAGTTATATATAATACTTCTGAACAAAATTCCCTAGTTCAAGTTACGGAACTAGAGGGAAAACTTAAGGAAAAAAATATAGCCTTAGAAAAGGTTGGGATATCTACAATAAACGACATCCCCCAAGCTATTTCATCCTTGTCTACTAAGATAGATACCTACTTTGCTTTAACTGATAACTTAGTTGCCAATGCAGCCCCAGTTGTATCAGAAAACCTTATAAGATACCAAATACCTTCTGTATCAGCAGAAGAAGGCCAGGTTAAAGGTGGCCTACTAATGAGTGAAGGGGTTAACTACAAGGAACAAGGAGCCCAAGGGGCCCAAATGGCAATTAAAATATTAAATGGTCAAGATGTTTCAAACATTCCAGTGGAATACAACCACGTAAATAGAAAATTATTAAACAAAAAAACAGCTGAGTCCCTAGGACTAGATATTAAGTCTAGTTACTTCCAAGATTTTCAGCTAGTTGAAGAAGGAGAACAAAATGATAAATAGTATATTACCAGTATTGGAATCTTCAATAGAAATTGGACTTATATTCGGCGTCCTTTCAATGGGCCTAATGATAACCTACAAAATATTAGACTTCTACGATCTTTCCCTAGAAGGAACCTATCCCCTTGGAGCATTTTTGTTTGCGAGTATGGTAAGCAAGGGCCTAAGTCCATTTTTAGGAATTGCCTTATCCATAGTAGGTGGTGGTCTTGCAGGTCTACTAACCTTTGTACTTTATAAGAAATTTAAAATTCAAGCCCTTTTAGCAGGAATTTTGACTATGACTATACTTTATTCAGTAAACCTAAGAATAGTTGGATCTTCTAACATGGCCCTATACACTTACGAAAATATATTTTCTATTCTTGGAAACCTGCCAAAAATTTTGATTTTAGTCTTAATAGTACTAGTAGTAAAAATCTTGTTGGACTTATTTTTAAAAACAGAACAAGGCTACCTTCTTAAAATAACAGGAGATAATAGGGACCTTATAAAATCCTTAGGTAAAAATCCAGACAAGTATGTGTGTTTAGGACTTGTTTTATCCAATGGCCTCATAGCCCTAAGTGGTTCTTTAATGGCCCAACATCAAGGCTTTGCAGACTCTCAAATGGGAGCAACAATGATAGTTACTGGTCTTGCCTCTATTATAATTGGAGACACCTTCTTAAAAAATTCTAGGAGAATTAGTCTTACAACTAGGGCTATTGTTGGTTCTCTAATTTACAGGCTAATTTATGGTCTAGCAATTCATATAGGCCTTGAACCAGGAGATCTAAAACTTGTTACTGCCTTGATTGTAATAATCTTTATCGCCTATAACAACCTATCAGCAGATAGAAAAATAGTAAAGTAGGAGTAGAAAATGTTAAAAATAAATAATTTATCCAAAACCTTTTATCCAAATAGTCCAGAAGAACAAAGAATCTTCAGTGACTTTGACCTTAATATAGAAAGAAATATATGTACTACAATAATTGGCCCCAATGGTTGTGGTAAGTCTACCCTTTTTAACCTAATAACAGGAAACATCCCTAGTGATGCAGGGACAATAATTCTAGATGGAAAGGACATATCAAAACTTCCAGAAGAAGAAAGGTCCAAGGACATAGGCAAGGTTTCCCAAGACCCATCTAAGGGAGTTGCAAACAACCTGACAATTTTAGAGAATATGGCCATTTCAATGAAAAAGGGAGAAGACTTTACCCTTAGGTCCCTTCTAAAAAACGTAGACGAAGAATATATAGTAAAAAAACTACAGGAAGTAAACCTAGGCCTTGAAAACAAACTTACAACTAAGGTCAAGTATCTATCAGGTGGCCAAAAGCAAACTCTAGCCCTAATAATGGCAGCTATGAAAAAGCCAAAACTATTACTACTAGATGAGCATACTGCAGCCCTAGACCCTAGAACTTCTAGGATAATTATGGAAAAGACCCAAGACTTAATCCACAAGGAAAAGATTACAACAATTCAAATCTCCCACAACCTAAGATATGTAATTGAGTTTTCAGAAAGAATTATTATGCTCCAAAAAGGCAAGGTGGTCTTAGATGTAATGGCAAATGAAATAACTGAAGAAGAACTTACCCGATTATATAACGAAAATATTGAAAAAGAATCATTAAATGAGAACCTATAAAAGTAGGTTCTTTTTTTCTTGAGTAAACATTTCAAAAATATTTTTATCTATGACGTTTTGCTCATGCTTAAGTCGGGTATAATTTTTGTACTATGGCTAAAGTAAGTAATATACACAAATATTAATGAAAAATAATTTTGAAAAATATGAAATATTTTTTTCAAAATTTCTTGCAAAATAAATTTCTTTGTTATACTAAATGAGGCTTAAGAAATAAACCCTTGATTACATATAAATTTTTAGGAGGGATAAAATGAAAAAATCATGCTTAATTGACAAAATTATCAAAATAAAAAGAGAAGTTGAGGCTTCTAAACAAGCAGCAGGCCTAATGGACATAAAGAGAAATTTCAATATCAATAGATAAATAAGTTTTCAAAAAAATTAGCACTTACAAAAAGCGCTAATTTTTTTTAGACCCTATAGCCATAAAGAGCCTAATTACTAAAGGAGTTCTAGCCCCCTTTAGTAGTCTATTTATAACCAGCATTTATTAACCTAATCAAGTTTTCTACTATGAAATTATGAACTTATGGTATAATTCTTTTAGGAGGAATTATGAAATTTAATTATAATATTGGACCTAGGGACCTAGTATACCTAAACTATAATATAGTTGGAGAAAAACACTTAAAGAGACTAAGGGCAAACTTAATAATGACCCCTGCCCTAATAATAATAGTCTTAATTTTATTTTCCTTTAGAGAAGGAAGTAGACCATCTCCTATCTTTATAGTTATTTCCCTAATTTTACTTGGAATTTGGATAAAGTACTCAAGAACAGTTTTAGACAATATTTCCATTAGAAGAATAAGCAAGGCTTTTAAAAATGAAGAAAACAAGTGGCTCCTTAATGAAAGGACCATGGAAGTAAATGATGATAGGATTGTAGAAACAATAGACCACCTTAATGGTTTAGAAAAAAAGGTTTTGTTAGATGTAACCTATGACGAAATCTATACAGTAGATAGGTCAAAGGAAGGAATTTATATCTTCGTTAATGATAGATCTGCCTTTATCCTACCTGCAAGGGCCTTTAAGGGCCAAGGTGAAATGGACTCTACCTATGCCTATATAGAAGAAAGGTTTGACGAAGCCCAAAGAATTAAGAAAGAAAATGAAGCTTTAGATGAAGAAGAAATTCTAGTAGCTGAAGAAAATCTTCAAGACCAAGTCCTTGAAAAGGATGATGAAATCTAGTTTTAAAAGAAACTTAACCCCTTTATGGGGTTTTTTCTTTACTTGCAAGTAAAAAGATAATATTATATATAAATATGTTATAATAATTTTTAAGATATAAGATAAAAAATGTACTTAAGGCCTACTACGGCCATAAAACTTAGGAGGATAAAACTTGATTAATTTTAAATGTGAGATTGTAAAATTAATAGGAAATGAAATTGAAGATATAGACTTAAAAGACCTAGAAGGCCTTATTGAAGTTCCACCATCAAAGGAAATGGGAGACTTTGCCCTACCTACTTTTTCTTTTGCAAAAAAAATGAGAAAGGCTCCAAATCTAATCGCTGAAGACTTAAAAGAAAAAATTAAGTCTAATTATTTTGAAAAAATAGAAACTAAGGGACCTTATCTTAACTTTTTTATAAACAAAAAGACCTTAACTGACCAAGTCCTTACTTCTGTATTAGAAGAGAGAGATGACTTTGGTAGGTCTAATATTGGAAAGGATAGGTTTGTTACTATTGACTTTTCCAGCCCAAATATTGCCAAGGCCTTTCATATTGGCCACTTAAGGTCTACTGTTATTGGAAATTCCATTAGAAATATCTATGACTTTTTAGGCTTTAAGACCCTAGCTGTAAACCACCTTGGTGACTATGGAACCCAGTTCGGAATGCTAATAACTGCCTACAAGTTATGGGGAGATGAAGAAGCAGTAAGAAACAACCCTATACCTGAACTAATAAAACTATACGTTAGGATAAACCAAGAGGCTGAAGAAAATAAAGACCTAATGGATGAATCTAGGGAATGGTTTAGAAAGCTAGAAAACCGAGACCCAGAAGCTGTAAGGCTTTGGACCTTCTTTAAGGATGCCTCTTTACTAGAATTTAACAGGGTTTACAAGATGCTAGGCATTGAGTTTGATTCCTTTAATGGAGAGGCTTTTTATTCTGACAAAATGGGGCCTATCGTAGAAAAACTCGAGGCTAAAAACTTACTTCAAGATTCAGAAGGCACTACTATTGTAGATTTAGATGATTACAACATGCCTCCAATGTTAATTAAAAAGTCAGACGGCTCTACCCTTTATGCTACTAGGGACCTAGCTGCTGCATACTATAGAAAAGAAAACTATGACTTTTACAAAAATATTTATGTTGTAGGATCTCA
>CAMEGD010000094.1 GCA_945916025.1 uncultured Clostridia bacterium | reverse complement strand
CTAATAATCCAAATGGATATGAAAAATAATTTTCAAAAGTGAAAACTCTGATTAAGAAAGATTTCTAATTTAAAGAAGTGAAAAAATCACTTCTTTTTTTATTTGTTAAAAAAAGATTTAATTTGACTAATGGAAAAATCAGGAGTAATATAAAAAAACTAGTAGGAAAATAAAAAATATTTTCTTATTAAGATTCAATTTTATGAGATTGGAGGGCATAGAATGAATAAAAAAGTAGTTTACCTTTTTATCTTTTTGATCGTGCTATTTGCTGTAGCCAGCCTGATTCTGGATCCACCAACAATGGAAAAAGAACCAATCCAAGTCGTAATGAAAGATGCAGTTTTGCATAATCTCAACAAAGTCGAATATTTCAACATGGAAGTAAATCCTGCTGTTATATCCAGCTTTATTGTCACATTATTTGTCTTGGCAATAGCACTGATTATTAGGATATTTTTCATACCAAAGTTTTCTTATATTCCAAAGAACTTACAACTAGGAATAGAAACTATTGTAGGTTACTTTAGGAATTTATCAATAGAAAATAGCCCACATAGGAATAAATTTTTAGGAGCATACGTATTTGCTGCTGGAGTTTATGTTTTTACAAGTACTATGTTTGAGCTTTTTGGTGTGCAGGCAATTACAACTGAAGGAATATCCCTATCTTTACCAGCACCACTTTCTGATATTAATGGTGCAGTATCTTTAGGACTTTTATCTTATTTAGTAATTATGTCTGGTGGTTTAGTTACAAATGGAATCAAGGGAGTAGGAAAGGCACTAAAAGACTTTTCTCTACCAGTATCAATGAGTTTTAGGCTTTTTGGAGCCTTGCTTAGTGGACTATTAGTAAATGAACTAATTTATCACTATATATATCTATCTTATGTATTACCAGTAATCGTAGCGGTTTTATTTACTTTACTTCATGCAGTAATTCAAGCCTATGTATTGACAATGTTAACAGCTTTATTTTATGGAGAAGTAACAGAAAAACACGACCACGATCAAGTAGAACTTGCAAATAATTAATAATGTTGGAGGAAAAGACATGAATTTTATAAAAAAGAATATAGCACTAATTTTAGTAGTAGCTTTAGTATTATCCATTTCTATTAATACTAGCCAAGTATTAGCAGCAAATGTAGAAGAAGGACAAGCAGTAACAGAAGGCCAAGAACAAGGCCAAAGCTCAGAAATATCTTCTAAGGCTTTATCATCAGCCCTTGCAATAGGACTAGCATCTGCAGCAGCAGCTATAGGTATGGGTATTGCAATTGGAAAGGCAACAGAAGGAATTTCAAGACAACCAGAAGCAGAAGGAAAAATTAGAACAGCCCTAATGTTAGGTCTAGTATTTATTGAAACAGTTGTAATTTATGCTTTAATCGTAGCTATACTAGTAATATTTGTACTATAAGGAGGTCTTATAAATGGAAGGTGGAATTTTAGGAATAAATTTCTTACAAATTGTACTTCACCTGCTTAACTTCTTTATATTATCACTAGGTCTTTATGTTTTAATTTACAAACCAGTAGTGGACTTTATGGAAAAAAGAAGGGCCCACTATGAAGAGTTAGACCAAAAGGCCAATAGCTTTTTAGAAGAAGCAGATGAAAAACTAAAACTAAACAAGGAAAAACTTGCCAATATAGATGAAGAAATTCAAAATATTAAAAAAGAAGCAATTAAAGAAGCTGAAATAGAAGCTAATAATAGAATTGAAGCGGCTAAAAAAGAAGAAGCCCAAATATTACAAAGGGCTAAACAAGCAGCTGAATTTGAAAAAGAAAAAATATTTAAAGACACTAGGGACGAACTAAAACACCTAGTAATGAAGGCAATTGATAGAAGTAACCAAGGTGAAGAAGATGTATTTGATGCCTTTGTAGACGCATCTGAAAAAGAGGCGACTTATGGAAAGAATTAAGGGAATACTTTTAAGAAATAAAAAGCCAACTGAAGAACAAATAAAAAAACTAGAGGTTTTCTTTAAAGAAAAACAAGGCATAGACTTAGAAATAGTCTTTAAAAAAGACCCAAATGTAGAAGATGGTTTTATCTTAAATATAGGGTCTCTTAGTTATGATTGGACAAGGGCTGGAAAAATTCGCCAGCTTCAACATGACGTCCAAAAAATATCCTTAGAAAAATCAAATTATATAGAAGACCTAAAGGAAACAATTAAATCCTTTAATCCAATTCTAAACCCTATTGAATTAGGCCTTGTTGAAAGTGTAGGAGATGGTATAGCAAAACTAAGCGGCCTTCAAGGAGCAACTTATGGAGAAATTGTAGAGTTTTCATCTGGGGTAAAGGGTATGATCCTAGACCTACAAAAGGATGAAATAGGCTGTATAATCTTTGGAGATGACAAGGATATAAAAGAAGGATCCCAAGTATATAGGACAAAAAATACAGCGGGAATAGGTGTTAGTGAAGAAATCCTAGGAAGGGTCGTAAACCCACTAGGAGCACCAATAGATGGCAAAGGCCAAATTGGAGCAGACAAGTACTCTGAAATAGAAAAGACTGCCCCTAAAATTATAGATAGACAGTCAGTTTATAGACCTCTTGAAACAGGAATCCTAGCAATAGATTCTATGTTCCCAATAGGAAAGGGCCAAAGGGAGCTTATAATAGGTGATAGACAAACAGGAAAGTCCACAATAGCCATAGACACTATCCTAAACCAAAAGGGTAAGGATGTAATTTGTGTTTATGTAGCCATTGGTCAGAAGGCTTCAACTGTATCACTACTTTCTGAAAACTTAAGAAAACATGGAGCCATGGACTACACTACAATAGTTTGTGCAACTGCATCTGACTCAGCGGCCTTTCAATATATAAGTCCATATTCAGGAACTGCCATAGCAGAATACTTTATGGACAAGGGTAAGGACGTCCTTATTATTTATGACGACTTATCAAAACACGCTGTGGCCTACAGGTCAATCTCCCTCTTATTAGAAAGGTCACCAGGTAGGGAAGCCTTCCCAGGAGATGTATTTTATTTACACTCAAGGCTATTAGAAAGGTCTGCCCAACTTTCAGATGAAAAGGGGGGAGGTTCTATAACAGCCCTTCCAATAGTAGAAACCCAAGGTGGAGATATTTCTGCCTATATACCAACAAATATTATATCCATAACAGATGGACAAATATTCTTAGAATCTGACCTGTTTTTTGCAGGTCAAAGGCCAGCAATTAACGTTGGGCTTTCAGTTTCGAGGGTTGGTGGAGCTGCCCAAACTAAGGCAATAAAGAAGGCATCTTCAACTATAAGATTGGACCTTGCCCAATATAGGGAAATGGAAGTATTTACCCAATTTTCAAGTGACTTAGACGATACTACTAAGAGACAACTGGTATATGGAAAGGGATTAATGGAATTATTAAAACAAGGACAAAACAGCCCTCTATCCCACCATGAACAAGTTATTACCCTAATAGTTGGCCTAAACAAGTTGCTAGTTGATGTAAATCCAAATAAGATAAAAGAAGAAATGAACAATATTATCTCTTATATAGAAGAAAATGGAAAAGAGACAATTAGAACTATAAACGAAAGCCAAAATCTAACAGACCACGACAAGGAAAATATTATAAGTCTAGCTAAAGAATACTTGGAAAAAAGTAAGTAATGAGAAGGTGATAAGATGGCTAGTACTAGAGAACTAAAGGACAGGATAAAAAGCGTCCAAGATACAAAGAAAATTACAAATGCCATGTATTTAATCTCATCTACAAAAATGCGTAGGGCAAAGGCAGACTTAGATGCAACTAGGCCTTATTTTGAAGCCTTAAGAACTGAGGTAAAGAGAATAATCAGAAGTCTTAAGGATATAGAAAGTAAGTATGTCTATCCGCCAAATATGGATGACTTTGTAAATGGAACTTATGGGATAATCCTCATAACATCAGATAAGGGTCTAGCAGGAGCCTACAATCAAAACGCAGTAAGAGAAGCCCTAACCATTATAGATGAGCACAGGGATGTAAAACTATTTGTAGTAGGTGACTTTGGGAAGAATTACTTTGAAAAGAGAAGCATTAAAATAGAAAGGGACTTTGATTTTTCTGCAGAGCAACCTAGTTTAGACGAAGCTAGGGATATTGCAGTAGAAGTTCTAGACCAGTACGACAGGGGAGAATTAAAAAAGGTATTTTTAATTTACTCAAACCTTGTAAATAGTTTTGAAGTAACCGCTAATTCAATGAGACTCCTACCTTTTCATAGGGATTACTTTGATGATAAGAAAAAGGAAAAAGAATCAGAGGTCCAAAAGCCCTTTGAGTTTTATCCATCATTGGAAACTATCTTAGACCCCCTAATAGAATCATATATTACAGGGGTAATTTATGGGGCCTTGGTAGACTCATACACAAGTGAACAAAATTCTCGTATGAATGCCATGAGCTCAGCAAATGAAAACGCCCAGGACCTTTTAGACAAACTATCCCTTGAATTTAACAGGATTAGACAAACATCAATAACCAACGAAATAATAGAAATCTCTGCAGGGGCCAAGGCCCAAAGAGACTTGAACAAGAGGTAATAATAGTGATAGATTTAGGAAAAATAATTGCAGTAAAGGGTTCTATTGTCGATGTTCAATTTGAAAAAAATTCACTACCAAAAATAAAGGAAGCCTTAAAAGTTAAGGTAGACGAGGAAACTAGGATTATGGAAGTTTCCAAACACATAGAAGGAAATGCAGTAAGATGTATTATGCTTTCAGAAAGTGAAGGACTAGCTAGGGGGATGGAAGTCATTAGGGATGGAGAAGAAATTAAGGTCCCAGTTGGTGAACAAACCCTAGGAAAGATGTTTAATGTTTTTGGTAAGACAATAGACGGAACTGAAGATATAAGTGAAGACAAGGAAAGGTGGTCTATCCACAGAAAGGCCCCATCCTTTGAAGAACAAAGTACAGAAACAGAAATTCTAGAAACAGGAATTAAGGTAATAGACCTATTAGAACCATGTCCAA
>CAMEGD010000093.1 GCA_945916025.1 uncultured Clostridia bacterium | reverse complement strand
GTGAGCTTCCTCAACTTCACCAACTTCTTTAAAATGAGTAGCTATCTCTTCAAAACCCTCTTCACGAGCAATTTTTTCAAAGGAAGGATACATATCAGTATTTTCGTATTCTTCACCTTCAGCAGCTGCCTTAAGGTTTTCGGCAGTAGTACCTCTCATAACTGGGTAAGAATCAGTAATCTCTACCTCTTGTCCCTTTAACCCTTTATTTAAGTACTTGAACCAAAGTTTAGCATGCTCTAGTTCATTTCTAGCAGTTTCTAAAAATATGTTTTGAATTTGTACATAGCCTTCGTCTTTTGCAATAGAAGCATATTGAGTATATCTCCCATTAGCTTGCATTTCTCCAGAATAAGCTTTCATCAAATTTTCTGCAGTCTTTGTTCCCCTTAAATCCATAACATTTGCCTCCTAAAATTTTATTTATTTATATTATATCACTTTTATTTAAATATGCTAAAATATCCAAAACCTCTACTAGGTCCTTAATAACAAAATCCATATCTAAACCTAAGATATTTTCCTTATTATTAGGATTAAACCAGCAAGTTTTTATACCAGCATTAATTCCACCTTGAATGTCAGAAGTTAGAGAATCTCCAATAATAAAATACTCGCTAGGATTAAAAGACCCAACCCTCGAAAAAACCACATCAAAAAAACCAAGATTAGGCTTTTCTACACCAATTTCATCAGAAATAAAAATGTCAGAAAAAATCTGATTAAGACCAGAATTTTTCAACTTTCCCTTTTGGGCAATGGCAGTACCATTAGTAACCGCATACTGCTTATAATTATCATTAAGAGCAGTCACCACTTCTAAACCACTGGGATTAAAAGCAGTAACATGTCCAAGACTCTCCTGATAAAAAGAATTAAATTCACTAATTATAGAAGTATCGATATTGTACTTAGAAAAAAACTCTTTGAACCTTCCATGTAAAAGCTCAGACTTACTAATTTGACCTAGCTCCATCCTCTTCCAATATTCTACATTAATATTAGAATAATCAAAAAGCATCTCATCAAAACAAAGGCTCAATGAAAACTTCTCAAAGGCCTTCCTAATAGAAATAGCCTCAGCCACCTTAAAATTCAACAAAGTTCCATCAATATCCCAAAGAATATACTTAATCAAAATACCACCTCGTTTTTATTTTACCATAATGAGGAAAAGAAAATACCACTTATCTAAAAACTATCCACTTATCTTAAAATTATAGAAAGAAAAAACAAATTAAAATAATAGTTATTGACATATACCATAAATAAAAATATAATAGGGTTAATGACATATGCCATAAACGAAAGAGGTGTTCTAGTGCCAAGACCCAAAAAATGCCGTAGAGTTTGTTCATTACCAAGAAATTCACTCTTTATTCCTAATAATTTCTATTATGAACAAGAAGAAGTTATAATTATGAATATAGAAGAATACGAAGCCTTACGTCTAATTGACTATGAAAACTTTACTCAGGAAGACGCAGCTAAGTATATGAACGTAGCCAGAAGCACAATTCAACAAATTTACGCTGATGCAAGAAAAAAACTTTCAAAATCTATTGTAGAAGGAAGGCCCTTAAAAATTTCAGGAGGAAATTATGAAATTTGTGAAGGCACAGAAGATACCTGTAGCTGTGGTGGATGTAATAAACACAAAACTATACAGCATAGTAAAATTCATGGAGGAAGAAATATGAAAATAGCAGTAACTTATGAAAATGGACAAGTATTTCAACACTTTGGACACACTGAAAAATTTGGAATTTACCAAGTAGAAGATAATAAGATTTCTAACATGGAAGTAGTAGACACAAATGGACAAGGCCACGGTGCCTTAGCAGGATTTTTACAAAGTCATAAAGTAAATGCCCTAATATGCGGTGGAATCGGTGGCGGAGCCCAAACAGCACTAGCAAATGCAGGAATAAAAATTTATGGGGGAGTATCTGGAGATGCTGACGAGGCCGTGAAAGCCCTTATATCAGGACAACTAGAGTACAATCCAGAAGCAAATTGTGACCATCACGACCATGAACATGGACACGGACATAACTGTGGAGACCATAGCCATGGAGGAAATTGCCACAACCACTAAAATAAAAAATAGGAGGCGAAAGATCGCCTCCTGTTAAGTACATACGATATCTTACATTTCACTTACTGTAGAACTAAACTCACAATTTCCATTTATATGGCCACTGCCTAAGCCAGAACCGTCTAACTTTCTAATACCATTTTCCATTCCTCTGCTATTGCCATTTTGATTACCAGTACCATCTTGAAGTCTTTGGCCTTGACCTAGCATATTTTCAGGATTTTCAGGATTACCCCCTCTTTGACCACGCCTTGCACCAGTACCATCAAGGTTTCTAATACCATCACCTTCACCATAACCTAAACAATCTTCAGAATATGGAACAGAAACCTCCACATCAGCAGCATAAACTCCACTTGTAGTACCTAGTGTTAACACTAAAGCTAATGCAACAACTTTAAATAAATTTTTCATTTTATTTCTCTTTTTCTTTATTTGATGACTTTATTATATAGACCATAAGGAGGGCATAAATATGTCTTTTCTGTGAATTAATATAATAATAGTTTGAACATTAAAATAAAAACTTTTATATATAAAGAAGCTCTACTACAATTAATATTATGACTATAATGGGTATATAAAAATAGAATAAAATTTAATGGAGAAAATAAATGAAAAGATCAGAATTGAAAATTGCAGCATTAGACAGCCTGAATAGAAGGGGAGTAATATTAGAGGAAATAGCAGAACTAGTTATGATTCTTCAAAAATCTTATCACCCTGAACTAACCATAGAAGAATGTGTGGAACATCTAGAAAAAGTATTGGAAAATAGAGAAGTTGCCCATGCAGTAATAACGGGAGTAGCTATTGATGAACTAGCAGACAAAAAGTTATTGCCAGAACCTCTTCAAAGTATTGTAGAAGTTGATGACGGCCTATATGGCATTGACGAGGTTTTACCACTATCAATAACAAACGTATATGGCTCTATTGGACTAACAAATTTTGGCTTTTTAGACAAAGAAAAAATTGGTAAGATAAAAGAACTTAATGAAGAAAAGGACGTACAAGTAAATACATTTTTAGATGACCTTGTGGCAGCATTAGCAAGTGCAGCAGCATCTAGAATCGCTCACTCAAAAGAATAAATTATAAAAAACTAACTATTGATTAGATTATATCTAAAAAAGTCAATGTAAGAAAAATAGACTAGAGAATTTAAACTCTAGTCTATTTTAACTATTAAAAAATATTCATACACAACTTATTAATATTTGAAGAACTTTAACCCATATGAGTTCATAATAAAAGTTTTTCCGTTTGAGCCTTTAATCTCTAAACTTGTAATGGAAGCTTTGTTCATAGGAATATACTTTCCATTTTGGTAATGCCCTAAGTATTGGTGAATCACCTTAGGAACTCCATTTTCGTCAGTGCCTAAATACATCATTACATGACCTTCCATTTGTATAGAAGTACCAGGTCCAAATACTTTTAAAGCTTCAAATCTCTTAGATTTATCTAAACCCTTTAAAGAAAAAGTCTTTCCAAATTCTGACTTTCCTTGATCTCCAGAATTTCTTGGAATCTTTATTCCCATAGACCTATAAACATCTAAAATAAGTCCAGAACAATCTCTAGTGTTTTTAAGACCACCCCAACCATAAACTTCTCCATAGAATTTTAAGGCTTGACGAATCATATTTTTTTCCGTAAAAGGAAGATAACCCTTATTTACAGCACTTTTTTCTATTTCAACCTCTTTAACATTTATATTCTCTGATGTCTCAGGAAGATAAACAGTATAGGAATTTTCAGACTCAGATACAAGGGGGAGCCTTACTCCCATATCTAATTGCAACCCTCCAACATTTACTTTATCATCAGTAACTACTAAAAACTCATCACTTTTAGTATATCTATTTATTTCTTCCTTACTTCCAAAACTTACACTTTCAGTAGGAACCCAACCATAAGCATTAAAAATTTGTCCAAAGTACCATCTTCCATCCTTTGACACATTATAAATAGCTATTTCTTCCCAAGGATAAATTGCAGTTTCAACAGCATAGTCTAAAGTTCCATAACTACTTTTGTAAAAAGGTTCATTAGTCGGATATGATCTCATAATAATTCTTTTATTAATAATACCATGTTTTAAAGGAGAAGAAGAAAACTCATCAATATTCATATTCTCTACAAGATTATTTTTGTAAGCATCACTAAGAACTTTCTTCTTAGAATCATACCTAGAATTTTCAAACTTAGAAAGTCTTATTAGTTCAGAAAGAAGGAAAGATCTATCATAAGTCTCATCAACTTTAGAAATATTTGCCATTTTATTTTTTTCTATAGATATTTCATCATTGAAAATTTGTATTTCTTCAGGAGACATTATAAGCTCATCACTATAATTATTATAATAATCCCAATATTCAAAAGAAGTTTTATCGGTAGGTTTTTTCCTTTCAATCTTTTCGTGGATTTCAGAATTTTTCTTTACAATTACAGTTCTTGAAGATTCATCCCAATCAATAAAGGAATTTAAATTTTCTAAAGACCTGATAGGAATATATGCCCTATCCTTGTAAATTCTAGTAGGGACATCTATTTCCTTACTAACATCATTTATAGAAATAATATTACTATCAACTGTAAAAATTAGCTTATCAGTCTCATTTATTACATTGACTTGTCTAGTTTCTTCTATCCATTTTACTTTATAGCCAAGATTTTCAGCTACAAGTCGTAAAGGAACTAAAGTCCTACTATTTTCCTCTAATACAGGAGTTTCTAGTTTAAGATTTTCTCCATTAAGATTTATTTTAAAATCTACTTCATTTGGAGCAGCAAAAACATTAGTACTAGATAATAGGAATAAAGAAAGAACTATTAAAGTCTTTTTAAAAATCTTTTTAATATTAATCACCTCTAAAACTAATTATATCATCTTTAGTTTTTAATGATGTTAACATATAATTACAGATTA
>CAMEGD010000092.1 GCA_945916025.1 uncultured Clostridia bacterium | reverse complement strand
CAGACCCTCTAGCGTGAATAACTGTTCCACCCATGGAGCCAGCCCCTTGAGCAGCATCTATAACCTCATCTCCAAGTCCCCTTTCCACAATTGTATATATAGCCTTATACATAAAATCTTCCTCCTCAATTAAATAATCCTCATCTATCTTACAAGAACTAGACCCTACTATGCTGTTAACTTCTACAACAAAGGCTATGCCATGGTTTGCTTTAGAAAAATTTAAAACCTCACTTACATAATCAAGGGCTTCTTTAATAATTTGACCTTGACCTACCATAAGGACTATTTCCTTTTTCTTATCATTAAGACCAAGATAGTCAAATAAATTTCTATTGGCAGTACCAGTTCCTAAAAAAATAGTTCCTCCGGAGATTCCCTTTTCCTTAGAAAGTTCCATTACCTTACTGCCTTTATTTTTTTCAACAATTACAATACCTACATCAATTTCAGATAGAGTAAAATCAACCATCAGTTCCCTCCTCTATTTTCTTTTTACTATAAATAAGACCTAAAAGTTGAAGTGCAATTAGCGGAGTCATGGCCACCATAGCAATAGTTCCAAAGCCGTCGTTTAATAAATCAGCTGTAGGAGTTGCACTTGCTACCCCTTGGGCATAGGCAAGTATAAAAGTTGCAGTCATAGGCCCAGAAGCTACCCCACCAGAGTCAAAGGCTATCCCAACAAATAAGCTAGGAACCTTAAAGGTTAAAATAAAGGCAATAATGTAGCCTGGTAGTAAGACATGCCAAAGCATCATTCCAGGTATTAATATCTTTATGATAGAAAGGGCAACTGCAATACCAACACCAATAGCCAAGGTAAATAAGACAGTGGTTTTTTTTACATAACCTGCAGTAACATCCCTAATTTGGTTTGTTAAGACGTGAACTGCAGGTTCAGCTAAAATAGTAAGGACCCCTAGTAAGAATGCAATAAATACTATTGCAAGGGAAGAAGAATTTTGTCCTAAATACTCTCCTATGTACCTACCCACATCCATAAATCCTGCATTTACTCCAGCCAAGAATATAATTAAGCCAATAAAACCTAAAAATATCCCAAAATAAATCCTATTTGTCCTTTTTCTACTTTGCTTAAAATAGAGCTTATTTGCGACTATATAAATAAGAGTAATTGGAAGAAGGGCTATAAATGTTTCAAAGATGAGATGGGGAATTTGGTCTACAAAGGGTCTGAGAATCCCAACCTTAGCAACTTCGCTACCTTGAGAAATACCACTCAATTCTCCACTAGAAAATAAACTCAAAAACAAAACTCCTAAAATTGCCCCTGCTGAAGCTATGCCAACAAGTCCAAAACTGTCAATTTCTGAAGTTTGAGAATCCTTATTCATAGCTGAAGCGCCCGCTGCTAAGGCCAAAATAAAAGGCACTGTCAAGGCTCCTGTAGTTGAGCCAGAAGCATCAAAGGCAACTGACAAATAAAAAGTATCTACAAAAATTGCCAGGGCAAAAATTAGAAAATAAACTATTAGTAAAACTACATTTAAGGAAATTGAATAAACAATCCTAAGTAATCCCACGGCAACTAATATAGCTACCCCAATAGAAACAAATACAACTAATAAATTTTTTGAAACAATAGATCCCGTAACTAACTCAACTTGATTAGCTAAAATGTGTAAATCTGGTTCGGCAACTGAAATTACAAAGCCCAACATCAAGGAAACAAAAAATACAACTAAAACCTTGTTAGACTTTACAATACTAGATCCCATACTTTCTCCAATAGGCGTAATCCCCACGTCTACCCCTAGTAGAAAAATCGCAAGTCCTATGACAATAAAAACCCCTCCAATAAGAAAGCGAATAAGTGCATCCTCTTCAATTGGTACCAAGGTGAAGTTTAAAATTAGTACCAAGATAGATATTGGAAGAACGGTAGATAGGACTTCTTTAAATTTTTCTAAAATCAATTGTCTACCTCCTGAATAAAAATTTTTATATATTAATTATATCCAATTAAAGATATTTTATCCATAAATATGCCCTTAGGTTAAAAGCTTACAATGATTACCTGCGGAGAGAGTAGCCGATAACCTTGTATTTGCAATAAAAAAGCACCCACTAAGGGTGCAAGTTTATTTAACCAGATACTTTTTCAGTATGTGGTGCCTTTAATTGAATTTCAAATTGTCCTACTAAAATTGATGATACAGTAGTTGTAATTAAAGAAAAGATAATTCTACTAAAAGGAATATACACTAAGGATAGTACTAGGACTACTAGGTCTGAAATTAAGTAAGAATAACAAACATTCATTCCAGTTTTCTTAGATATAATAAGGGCTAGGGAGTCATCTCCTCCACAAGCTCCTCCTTGAGAAATTACTAGTCCGCATCCAAGTCCTATTCCAATTCCCCCTACTACGGCTGCCAATATTGGAAAGTCGTATAGGTTTGGAAGAATTGGTCCAAAGTCACTCATTACTCTTAAGAATAGGGCAAAAATAATAGAAGCCACTGCAGTCTTTTTTAAGAAAGTCCTCCCAAAAAAAGAAAACCCTAAAAGAATAAAAGAAATATCTAATATTGGGTTAACAATGGAAGGGTTAATATTAAAGACCCTGTATCCTATTAGGCTTAAACCTAGGACTCCACCTTCTGTGATTCTTGCTGGTACATGGACATTTACTAGGGTGAAAGCCATAATAAAGGCTCCTAGACTTATACTTAAAAGTTCCCTCTTAGTTAAATTCAACCATTTCAGCTTTTGATTTAGCATTTTTTCAACCTCCTTGTCATCTTCAATAAAGTAACAAGGACATTTTTACGACCAAAAAAAGACTGCTGGTCGTAAGGAAAGTCCTTCGTACTTTGCAATCTAATGATGGTGTTGATGCTTTTTTATTTGCTGATTTTTTCTTGTAAAAACTCTGAGCTTCTTAACAACTTTTTAGCCTTTTATAATCCCACATCAGGCATCTATAGGGCTCTTGATCGCTATTTAGGCATCAGATAAAAACTACCAAGTCTTTCTCGGTAACCACCTTAAAATACTTAAATCGTATATATTATAGCAGAGCCTTATAATTTTGTCAAAATTCATCATTTTTCTTTAATATGTTCATTGATTTTTAAGGCTAAATTTTCTAGGACCTTATCTTCAGAATAGGTATCTATTTTAGAATAGATTAGACCAGATGCTCCTGAAGTTGTCATGTTTAGATAAATATCTTCTTCCTGGTCCATAAGGAGAAGTGAAAGTGTAAACCTATTATTTGCCCAAAATGAATAGATTTCATAAACTGAATACCAAACCCTAGTTTCGTTATTAGTCTTTACAACACTATCTTCTAAACGAGCTGTCTTGTAAGACTTCATTATTAGGTCATCTATATAATTTTTTGTCTTATAAAAATCTCCCTTAAATGTTTTTTTATATATTGCCATAATTTACTCCTTAATCTAAAGTCAAATTCCTATTCCATGGACTTGTCCCTATATAAGTCTCCAATATACTTGTCTATGTAATAAATAAGGTTACCAACGGCATTTTCTTCACCCCAAGTGTTTATCTTAAAAAATATAGCTTGAGAGCCGCCAGAGCCAACAATATCAAGGGAAATTTCACCCTTGTATTCAAATAAGGAGATGGATATACTCAGTCTATTGGACCCTATTATTGAGTAAATTTCATAGACAGAAAACCAATGTTTTACTTGATCAAACTCCTTTATAATTTCTTCTTCTTTAGAAGAAGTTGAGTAGGTGTTTAGTACTAAATCATTTAAAAATGAACGCGTTTCTTCAAAGTTACCCTTAAAGTTCCTGCCGAATTTTGCCATAGTTCACCTCATAATATTTCATTTATTTAATCATATCAAATTTTTCATCATAAATAGTTACATAGAGTTTACAAAAGACTGGATAAATCCAGCCTTTAATCTCAATCTTAAATTCTTGCTCTACCTTTGTAGACACTTCCTGCTTCTGCATCTACTGTTACTATGTCTCCGTCCTTTAGAACCTTAGTTGCTCCACTTGCTCCTATTATTGTAGGAACGTCTAGGTTTAGTCCTACTATAGCTCCATGGGAAGTAAATCCACCTTCTTCTATTATAAGAGCTGAAGCATCTTCCATGAATTTTACCATGTCCTTGTCTGTATATTTACATACTAGGATATCTCCAACTTCAAATTTAGAAAGAAGTTCTTCTTCTGATGAACCTACTACAACTCTACCCATTCCAGATTTCTTACCTACACCAGTTCCCTTTAATAAAACTGTAGCTATTGTTTGAACCTTTATAAGGTTAGTTGCCCCTGTAAGTCCTACTGGTACTCCAGCTGTCATTACAACAAGGTCTCCCTCATTTAAGTTACCCTTTTCTACTGCTACTTCTAGGGAATTATTTATAAGTTCATCAGTGTTTTCATATTTTGGAACTAGGATTGATTCTACTCCCCAAGAGAGGGCTAGTCTTCTTCTAGTTCTTTCGTTAGGTGTTACTGCCAAAATTTTAGTCTTTGGTCTAAACTTAGATAGGGCTCTAGCTGTTGATCCTGTATTTGTAGATGCAACTATTGCTGATGCTCCAAGATCCCTTGCTACTACTGTAGCTGATTTAGATATGGAGTTAGTTGTAGTGTTTTCAAGTAAAGAAACACTAGTATTTAACATATCGTTATAGTCTAAAGACCTTTCTATTCTCCTTGCTATTTTAGTCATCATTTCTACAGCTTCTAGCGGATACTTTCCTGCTGCAGTTTCTCCTGACAACATAATTGCACTAGTTCCATCAATTATAGCATTGGCTACGTCTGTTACCTCTGCCCTTGTAGGTCTAGGATTTCTAATCATAGAGTCTAGCATTTGGGTAGCTGTAATTACTGGTTTTCCTGCTAAATAGCACTTTTTAATAAGGTCCTTTTGTACTAGTGGGATTTCTTGTGGTGGTACTTCTACCCCTAGGTCTCCCCTAGCAACCATAAGGCCATCTGATGCCCTAATAATATCGTCTATATTGTCAATTCCCTCTTGGTTTTCTATTTTAGGAATAATCTCAATAAATTCTCCATGGTTATCTTCAAGGATCCTTCTGATTTCGTT
>CAMEGD010000091.1 GCA_945916025.1 uncultured Clostridia bacterium | reverse complement strand
GTCAATATTGATTAATTCGTAAATGGAAACCATATCCGAAATAAGCGTTGTCTTCGACTAGTGAGATTGCCCAAGATGGTCCTCTACCGTTCTCGTCAGTACAGAATACTGTTGAAGGAGCTGATCCACCCCAGATTGATGAACAACCTGTAGCATTTGCAACCATCATTCTATCTCCAAATAATTGAGTTACAAGTTTTGCATATGGAGTTTCACCACAACCTGCACAAGCTCCTGAGAACTCAAGGTATGGAAGGAAGAATTGAGAATTCTTAGGGTTAGTTGGTTCAATGCCAATTTCTTCAGTCTTGTTAGTAACTGTCATTGCATAATCCCAGTTGCCTTCTTCTTGTATAAATTCTTCTTCAAGTGGTTTTAATTCTAATGCTTTTGTCTTAGCTGGACACATGTCTACACAGTTTCCACAACCTGTACAATCAAGTGTTGAAACCTTAATAGCATATTCATATCCCTTTAAGTCTTTTCCATTTGCTGGAATAGTTTCGAAGTTTTCTGGTTTGTTGTTAGCTTCTTCTTCATTTAATAAGAATGGTCTAATTACAGCATGTGGACAAACATATGAACATTGGTTGCATTGGATACAGTTTTCTTTAATCCAGTTTGGAACATTAAGAGCTATACCACGTTTTTCGTAAGCAGAAGCTCCTTGTGGGAATGTTCCGTCTTCCATGCCAACAAATGCGCTTACTGGAAGTTCTGAACCCTCTTGTCTTACCATTGGTTCTAATATTCTGTCAACAAATTCTGGTCTTTCTTTGTTAGCAATTTTTTCATCAGATGCATTTTTCCAGCTTTCTGGTACATCGATTTTAACTGCTTCAGTAAGTCCTTTTTCTACTGCAAGGTAGTTCATTTGAACTATGTCGTCACCTTTGTGACCATAGTCTTTTACAATTGATTCTTTTAGTTTTTCAACTGCGAAGTCAATTGGAAGTACTTCTGATAATTTGAAGAATGCAGATTGCATGATCATGTTGATTCTTCCACCTAAACCAATTTCAGCTGCTATTTTAGAAGCGTTAATTGTGTAGAATTTAATGTCATAATCAGCAATGAATTTCTTCATAGCGTTTGGAAGGTGTTGTTCTAACTCTTCTGGAGACCATAGAGTATTTAGTAAGAATGTTCCACCTTTTCTTAAGCCTTTTAATATATGATATTTGTTTACATATGATTGCATTGAACACGAAATAAAGTCAGGTTCTTCTACAAGATATGTTGATTTTATAGGTTTGTTTCCAAATCTTAAGTGAGACATTGTAACCCCAGAAGTTTTCTTAGAGTCATAGTCAAAGTAACCTTGTGCATACATGTCAGTGTTATCACCAATAATAGCGATAGCTGATTTGTTAGCTCCAACTGTACCGTCTCCACCGATTCCCCAGAACTTACATTTTACTGTTCCTTCTGGTTCTGTTTGGATTATGTCATCTACATCTAATGAAAGATTAGTAACATCATCTACAATACCAATTGTAAATTCTTCTTTTGGTTCAGCTTTAGCAAGTTCTTTGTAGATTGCTAAAATTTGAGATGGAGTAGTATTTTTAGAACCTAATCCATATCTACCTCTGATAATTGTTGGTTGTTCTTCTTTTTCGTAGAATAATGAAACTACGTCTAAGTATAATGGCTCACCAGCAGAACCTTTTTCTTTAGTTCTGTCTAGTACTGCAATAGACTTAACTGTTTTTGGTAATACATTGAAGAAGTATTTTTCAGAGAATGGTCTGTAAAGTCTAACTTTAATAAGACCAACTTTTTCACCTTTATCTAATAGGTAATCAATAGTTTCTTCAATTGCATCTGTTACAGAACCCATAGCTACTATAACTTTGTCAGCGTCTGCTGCTCCATAGTAGTTAAATGGTTTGTAATCTCTTCCTGTTAATCTAGAGATTTCTTTCATATATTCGTTAGTAGCATCTGCAACTTTTGAATAGTATGGGTTAGAACCTTCAACTTGTTGGAAGTAAATATCAGGGTTTTGAGCTGTACCCCTAGTTACTGGATGGTTAGGGCTAAGTGCTCTGTTTCTGAATTCTTGAACTGCTTCTTTATCTAATAATTTTCCAAGTTCGTTGTAGTCCATAACTTCGATTTTTTGAATTTCGTGAGAAGTTCTGAATCCATCGAAGAAGTGTAGGAATGGAACTCTAGTTTTAATTGCTGTTAAGTGAGCAATTGAACCTAAGTCCATAACTTCTTGAACTGAACCTGATGCTAACATTGCAAATCCTGTTTGTCTAGCTGCCATGACATCTTGGTGGTCACCGAAGATTGAAAGTGCATGTGTAGCTAGGGCACGAGCTGAAACATGGAATACTCCTGGAAGTAATTCTCCTGCGATTTTGTACATGTTAGGTACCATAAGTAATAGACCTTGAGAAGCTGTAAAAGTAGTAGTTAAAGCTCCTGCTTGTAAAGATCCATGAACTGCACCAGCAGCTCCTGCTTCAGATTGCATTTCTGTTACTTGTACTTTTTGACCGAATAAGTTTAATCTTCCTTGAGAAGACCAAGTATCAACATATTCTGCCATGTCAGAAGATGGTGTAATCGGATAAATCGCAGCTACGTCTGTAAATGCATAAGCTATGTACGCAGCAGCACTATTACCTGACATACTCTTCATAATTTTAGTCATAAATACCCCCTATTTATTTAATAAAAATTTATTTTACATATCGATATAATTATAAAGCTTATGTTTCAATAATGCAAATCAAATAAGACAAAATTTTGTTAAATAATTTTTTCTTTATATGAAAAGATTGCTTCAAGCCACTTAATTATCGATTTTTCAAGCCTTTTAATTTGAAACTTTTCTTTCAATTTTTATTTTTTCTTTCTTCAATTTTTTCTAAAACTCTTTTGTTCAGTTCTTCTGCTGCATTATAACCTAGTTTCTTTTGGATAAGATTTCTAGTTGCAACCTCAATTATCATAGCTGTATTTCTTCCTGGTTTCATAGGAATAGTAATTTTTGGAATGTTTATTCCTAAAATTTCAGTATAAGTTTCTTCAAAGCCTAACCTATCATAAAACTTATCTGAATCCCAATTTTCAAGTTCAATTACCAGGTCAATTTCTTGAGTAGTTTTTACTGAACCGACTCCATAAAGTCTTTCTATATCTAAAATTCCAACCCCTCTAATTTCCATAAAGTGTCTAGTAAGTTCTGGAGACTGTCCTTCTAAATAATCATTTACCCTGGTAATCTCCACTACATCATCAGAGACTAGTTTGTGACCTCTTGTTACTAAGTCTAAGGCTGTTTCCGACTTTCCTATTCCAGATTTCCCCTGTAAAAACACTCCCATTCCATAAACTTCTATTAAGACCCCATGACTTGCTTCTTTACTAGCAATTATTTTACTTGAATATGAGTAATAGTCATTAATAAACTTGGAAGTGGTCATTTCTGTCCTTAAAAGTGTTGTATCTGTGTTTATGGCAACTAATTCCAAATCCTCAAAGACAGGGTTTCCAGCTGTAATTACTATGGCTGAAATATCATTACTTAAATAGTCCTTAAGCTTTTCTTCCCTCTCAGACTTGTCCAGTTGATTAAGGTATTCCCACTCTGCATTTCCTATGACTTGAAGTCTAGAAGGAATAAACTTTTTATAAAAACCACTAAGTTGAAGTCCTGGCCTAGTAACCTCACTGGTGTCCATTTTGTAATCCTTGTTTTTTGTAGATAAATAAATTACATCTAAATTCATATCTTTCACAAGGTCATTAATTGTAAAAAACTTTTTCATCCTACCCCCTAAAATAATTATAGAGCCCTTGGGCACATTTTTTGTTCATTGACTTTACTTCCAAAAGTTCTTCTACAGTGGCTTCCTTTATCTTTTCAATACTCTTAAAGTGGTCTATAAGGTCTTTTTTTCTCTTAGGACCTATTCCTTCAATATCATCAAGTTCAGACTTATAAAACCTACTGGACATTCTGTTTCTATGATAAGTTATAGCGAACCTATGGGCCTCTTCTTGGATACTGTAGATCATTTTAAATAAATTTGTATTTAGAGGGATTTCATACTCAACATTTTCATAAATTACCCCTCTAGTCTGGTGAAAGGAGTCCTTTACAAGGCCACAAACAGGTATATCAAGACCCATTTCCTTTAAGACAGTCTTACATATATTTACTTGGCCCTTACCTCCATCCATCATAATGAGATCTGGTCTAATTTGGAAAGATTCTTTGTTTTTAGACTTCTCATTAAGCCTTTTAAACCTTCTAGTTAATACTTCATATAGGGAACCATAGTCGTCATTTTTATTGTATCGTATTTTAAACTTCCTATAGTCTGACCTTTTTATTTTTCCATCTTCAAAGACCACCATAGCTCCAACACTTTGGTCCCCAGCATAGTGGCTAATATCATAGGCCTCTATCCTTCTTGGCAAATCATCTAGATTTAGCATTTCTTGAAGATTCTCTAAGTTTTCCCTGTCTTGACGGTTCTTTTTAGAATACCTTTCTCCATACTTGTAAAGCATATCCTTGGCATTTTTATTGGCTAGTTTAAGTAAGTCTAGGTTTTCACCCCTTTTAGGGTTAATTATCCTAACAGTTTTTCCCTTTATTTTACTTAAAAATTCCTCAATAATTACTTGGTCCTCTACCTCATCTTCAATAAAAATCTCATTAGGAAGTTGTGAGTATCCTGCATAATATTGTTTTAAAAATTCACCTAAAATATTATCAGTGTCTTGGTCTAGGGTGTCATTTAAAAAGTAGTGTTCTCTACCTATTACCTTTCCAGACCTAACAAAAAATATCTGGATACAAATATCCTCTTGACCCCTTGCTACTCCAATAACATCCTTGTCAATAAAGCTTAGGGTGTCTACATTTTGCTTAGTTAGAAGATTGTTTAAAAACTCATACTTATTTCTATAGTCAGCTGCCTTCTCAAACTCTAAGTTCTTAGCAGCCTTCTCCATTTGATCCTTTATTTCATCTAAAAGTTTTGTGTTCTTTCCCTCTAAGAAGTTTTTTACTTCATAGATACTTTTTTTGTAGGCTTCTGAAGAAATTAAGTTTTCGCAAGGTCCTGAGCACAGATTAATATGATAATTTAAGCAAACCTTATACTTGTCACTTAAATAATTTAAGTTTAGGCCACAGGTTCTTAATTTATAATGCTTATTAAAAAACTCTATGGATTCATTTACAGAAATTGCAGATGCAT
>CAMEGD010000090.1 GCA_945916025.1 uncultured Clostridia bacterium | reverse complement strand
TTTTTCAGATTTTTAAAAATAAGCATGTAAATCTTGAATTTAGTTATGGAATTATTTATTTAACTTAACTCTTATATAACATATAGGGACTTCCATAGACCTCCACTTACTTTCGTATTCTGTAATTGTGTCTCCTTCTTTTAGCCCCAGGTCATAGTCTATATTTAGTATTTCAAAACCTTCTTCTTTGAAATAGTCGACTGTATCTTCAAAAAATGGTCTATCGTCTGTTTTTAGTTCTATCTCTCCACCATTTTTCAGGATTACCTTATACAAGTTTAGTAGTCTAGGATGGCTAAGCCTTCTTTTGTGCTGTCTTGGTTTTGGCCATGGGTTACAAAAATTAATATAAATCCTGTCGACTTCATCTTCTTCAAAAAATTCAAAGAGTTTTTCTGCTGCCCCTCTAATTCCCAAGATATTCTTTAAGCCCTTTTCCTTATAAAGTCTACCTGCATATACAAATACATTGGTTTCTATTTCCAAAGGTAGGTAGTTTATATTAGGATTTTCTTCAGCCTTTTTCAAACTGAAAGATCCCCTACCAGCACCCAATTCTAGATAAATTGGATTTTCGTTTCCAAAAGTTTCATGCCACTTCCCCTTTTTATCTACAGGGTCGAAGTAAATATATTCATTTTCTTTTAGTTCTGGTGTAGCCCAGTGTTTCTTTCTAAGTCTCATATTCATTCCTTTAAATATTATATGATTATTTTACTACAAGGTCATAAAAAAATCGCCAACTATTGACGATTTTATTTTTTATATTTTTCTATGCTCTAATAACTTCTACTTCGTATCCATCTGGATCAGTTACAAAGTAATACCTAGGTGCTTCCCCAGGTAGACCCATTAGTTCTGTACATTCATAGCCCATTTCCATGTGTTTTTCTCTAGATTCTTCTAAATTTTCTACAGAAACAGCAAAATGACTATATCCATCTCCTATGGTATAAGGTTTTTCTGGATTGTAGTTATAAGTTAGTTCAATTTCAAAGTTTTCATCTTCATCACTTAAAAATACTAAAGTAAACTCATCTTCAGGAAAGTCCTTTTCTCTAGTCACTTTTAGTCCTAGTCCATCTATGTAAAACTCTAAAGCTTTTTCCAAGTCCATAACCCTTAGACATAGATGTAATAATTTATATTTCATATTAATACTTCTCCTTTATTTCTCATTTACCATTGTTTATACAGGCTACTTATACCCATTTTTTAAGTACAAAAAAGTCGACCATGAATAATTAATTAACTAAAAATCCAAGGTCGACTTAAATATCTTCCAAACTATACAGCATCACTGTTTTTGCTGTAATCACCATTTTACCTTTCTTAAAACTAAAAACTTAGTTTCTGGTCTTTATTTAGAGCTTTTATAATAGGTTTCTAATAAATCTTCTTAAACTTATAGGGTTCAGATAAATCTTACTTCCTAATTAAATCTCGTCTCTATACACTACTAAAAGTTTCTCTAGACCATAATAGAACTTCTTCTATCTCACGTTTTTATAAACTGTCTAGCGCTATTTAATTATTAAAGTAACAGTTAATACTTTTTAAACATATAACTTACTAACTAATTTTTAGTATTATCATCTTCTAGTCACTTACTATAGAATTTAAACACCTCTGTGAAAATCAAAACTTTATACGAGGTTTTAAGGAAACATTAAAGTCTTCCAAAAATAAAATAGTATAGATTCTTATAACACTCTCAGTATAGTTTGAAAGATTACAAGGATTATTACTTCCTTGTATTTGTATTATACCATAAAAATAAAATTTTAAACACTAAAAATAAAAAATTTTTTTAAATATTTTCATTTTTTTGTTTGTGGTTTTTTAGATTAGTCTTTGGCCCAGCCTTTTGCAAGGTTTATAGCCTTGTGCCACCTATTTATTTTTTCTTCCATTTGTCCTAGTTTGATAGATGGTTTAAATATTTTTTCATTTTGACTGTTTTCTTTAACAGATTCTGTATCCCATAAGTCTACTGCTAGTCCAGCAAGCTTAGCTGCTCCTAAGGCAGTTGTCTCTACTGACTCTGGTCTAATAACTTCTCTTTGAATAAGATCAGCTTGAAATCCCATTAAAAAATTATTCCTACTAGCTCCACCATCAACTCTTAGATTTTTTAAATTTATCTTACTATCTTCTTCCATCGCCTTTATTATATCGTAGGATAATAAGCCTATTGATTCTAATGTAGCCCTTATAATGTGGTACTTATTTACTCCTGGAGTCATTCCAACTATAGTCCCCCTAGCATATTGGTCCCAATATGGAGCTCCCAGTCCTGTAAAGGCAGGTACCACATAGCAGTCATTAGTATCTTCTACTTTCGTAGCTAGGTATTCGGTATCTTCAGAGTCATCTATAATTCTAAGCTGGTCTCTTAGCCACTTTATTGATGATCCAGCTATAAATATAGAACCTTCTAAGGCATAATAAACTTCATCACCTAGCCCCCAAGCTATGGTAGAAACTAGTCCGTTAGTACTTTTAAAAGGAGTCTTGCCTGTATTCATTAGAATAAATGCTCCAGTACCATAGGTATTCTTTGCTTCTCCCTTTTCGTAACAACCTTGTCCAAACAAGGCAGACTGTTGGTCTCCAATAGCTGCAGAAATCGGAATCTTTGCTCCTAAAAACCTAGGATTACAATATCCATATACTTCTGAAGAAGGTCTGACTTGTGGAAGTATAGACTTAGGTATATCCAGTATTTCCAATATTTCTTCGTCCCAACAAAGGTCATTTATATTATATAACATAGTTCTAGAAGCATTGGAATAATCAGTTACATGGACCTTTTTATCTGTCATTTTCCAAATAAGCCAGGTATCCACAGTCCCAAACAAGACTTCCCCTTTTTCAGCCTTTTCTCTTGCTCCTTCAACATTGTCTAATATCCACTTTATCTTAGTTGCAGAAAAATAAGCATCTATGATTAATCCAGTTTTTTCTTGAAACTTTTCCTTGTATCCCTTATTTATTAATTGGTCACAATAATCCGAAGTTCTTCTACATTGCCAAACTATAGCATTGTATAAGGGTTCTCCAGTGTTTTTGTCCCAAAGTATGGTAGTTTCCCTTTGGTTAGTAATCCCAATACCACAGATATTTTCTCCACTTGCTCCTAACTTATTTAAACATTCAGAAGCAGTGCCTATTTGTGTTGACCAAATTTCATTAGGGTCTTGTTCTACCCAGCCTAGCTTTGGATAATATTGCATAAATTCCTTTTGAGCAACTGAAACTACTTTTTTATTATTGTCAAAAATAATCGTTCTAACACTGGAAGTTCCTGCATCAAAGGCCATAATATAATTTTCCATAAGTCCACCTACCTTTATTTTCTTATATATTAGGGTATCATTAAAAAAGGGATTTTTAAAGAAATTTTTTTTAATCCCAAGTAAAATACTTGCATATCTATACCAAAATGGGTATAATTAAAATAATAATGAAGGGAGGCATAATAATGGCTTTTACAAAAGATATGTTAATTGGAGATGTTATTAGACAAAATCCAGAAACAATAGGTGTACTAATGTCCCACGGAATGGGATGTGTGGGATGTCCTTCTAGCCAAATGGAATCACTAGAAGAAGCAGCTATGGTTCATGGTTTAGATTTAGAAAAATTAATGTCAAGCTTAAATGAATTAGACAAGTAAGATAAATTAGCAAAGGGCCCATAAGGGTCCTTTTTCTATTGTCTAAACTAGATATCCAACCTATGCTAATTCAAGTGGAAGGGTGGTTTTTTAATAAAATTATCTTTTTTTCCATATTCTATAAGATACAATAAAATCATATAATATATGACCTAGGGGAATAAGAATAAATAAAGGGCCATAAATATACAAAAACCCTTATTTATAAATAATTTGTATAATTGGTTAAATAATACTAGAAAACTAGCTACTAGAGGATAATCCCTTCTAGGATCATTTCTTTTAATATATTTTTTAAAAAAATCTTTAAAAGTTATACAATCTGAAAGTATCCCTTTTCTTTTTCTCGCTAGTAAATCCCTTATATAGATTAATAACAACTAATAAAATAAGTAAAATAGGAAGATTCTTATTCCAGATAAAATTCATTCTTATTTTAAGTTCAGACATTTCAGCCGTCATTTCAACAAATCCTGGTATAAAAGTTCTCTGCCAAAACAGAATAATTTCTTCATTATATTTTTCTAGAACTGAAAATAATAGCACCACTATTATAATAATCGCCATACATACCTCATCTTATTTTAAAAATAACTTTAAAATAATTTCTAAAAACAAAATATATTTATAGTATACTATATAATAAATTCATTGTGAAACTTTTAATATGAAGGTGCCCTTTCAATTATAGAATAATTATTGTATTAATTTTTAAAAATAGTTTTATTTAGTTATAAATACTATATAATAAGACTATGGGGGTAAATTATGAAAAAGCATGATTTTGATAAGGATTTTTTAAAGGTAGAGATTACAAATTCTATATCCCACGGGATTGGGATTATTTTAGGGATTGTATTTCTGGTAATGCTTATTATTAAAAACCTAAATACAAGTCCTTTAAGTATTTTGGCCTTTTCTATTTATGGTGGGTCTTTTATACTCTTATTTTTAGCTTCAACTATATATCATGCTGTTCCTTTTCAGAACCTAAAGAAGAAGTTAAGGGTTTTTGATCATATTTCTATTTATTATTTTATTGCAGGGTCCTTTACTCCCTTAGTGCTTTTGCTAACCCAGGGGATCTTCAGGATAGTCTTTATTTCTTTAGTATGGGCTATTGCTATATTTGGAACTGTTTTTAAGATTTTTACTTATGATAGGTTCGATAAGACAAAGGTTGTGTCCCTAATCACATATATTTCCATGGGATGGCTAGGAATATTTCTAATTAAGCCTATCCTAGACCATGGTTCTATAATGTTACTTGTACTTATAATTTTAGGGGGAGTCCTTTATACCCTTGGAACCATCTTTTATAAGAGCCAAAGATTTAAATACAACCACTTTATATGGCATCTTTTTGTTTTAGGTGCTGCTATAGTGCACTTTAATGGATTTTACTTCTTTTTATAAATACTAAGACCTCTAAAGATATTTTCTCTAGAGGTCTTAGTATTTTTATAAATTTTGTTCAAAGGTTCCAAATACTATTGGTTCTTTTACCTTAACCATAATCTGTCTCTTTGCTATTACTGTATCTATATCTAGGCTTTCCTTTTCTAAGACTAATAAATCATCATCAAAGTCTTTTTCAATCTTTCCCTTATTTTTAAGTTTT
>CAMEGD010000089.1 GCA_945916025.1 uncultured Clostridia bacterium | reverse complement strand
TTTCCATTTCACTACGTTTTACTAAATAGCCAGTTATTCTAACTAAGTCAGTATCGGCAGCATAAAAACTCATATAGTGAACTCCACTATTAAAGGCCCCTCTAACAACATCAAGTAAGGCATCAGAATTGTCCTTTACATGGGTAGCTATTGGGAAGATGTCTCCAACTCCTGCTGGGAAGTACTTGTGGTATCTTCCTGAATGTTTAAGATGGTCTACAAAATTATCTGGCTCATCTCCAACTGGAATCCTTACACCAGAAGTTACTCCAAGGTCTGAATCTAGTCCTACTTGGGCATGTAACAAGTACTTGCCCCCTGCAACTTCAGAATATGGAGCATCGAAGGTATTAACTATTTCTTCTATCTTATCCAAAATTTCTTGGGCAAGATCATCAGCTACTTTGTCTCTACCATATTGTAGGTCTCTATCTTTTAGTAGGGTATTTACAGCTTCAGCAAGTCCAGTAACTCCAAACATACCTAAGAATCTTTCCCTTTCTATTAGGCCTTCCTTTACTAGAAAGTTGCTTTGGAAAAATCCTGATTCTTCAACTATAAACTTTATCCTTTGGTCTAAATAATCAGCTATAAGTTTTAAGACTTCAGGTAGTTTTACATTTAAAAAGTCCTCTACTGAATCAGAAACTTCAGCTAACTTCGTTAAAGTTATCCTGGTTAAAGTATAAGCTCCACCCCTATAAGGTAGTATGTTGTAACAAGAAGAAATACCATACTCATCTCCAAATGGATCAGTGTTAGCAATATGGTTACAAATAGCTGGGTTAGAAGATTTCAAAGAACAATCGATTGCCTTCTTCATAAAATCATCACTTGTAATGTTTTCATCATACTTAATGGTAAAGTTAGGTACTGCATTTGTAAGGTGGGATTCTGCCTCTAAAATCAAATTCCCTGCCCTAGTTTCTTCAGGACCTAAATTAGCATGACAAAATGAATCTGTAATAGTCCTATCTAAATAATTTAAAAATAGGGTAAGTTTCTTTACAACTTCCTCATCTGTCATATCCTTTATGAATGGGTCCAAAAGGGTGTCTAGGTTTCCTAAGTAAACTGGAAAGTTAGTAATAGAAGGAACGTGTCTATAAAGGGTCATTAAAGCAAATATGGCCTCATCAAAATCCTTTGGAGGATCAATCTTTAAAAACTCAGAACCTTGTTTCATAAACTTCTCATAGTCAGGTAGAATATACCTAGGTCTATAGGGAGCATCTCCTTCAAAAAGGTCATTTATAGACCCATTGTTAAAATACTCTTTTGTTTTCTCATCTATAGTGATTGTGCCTACGGCATTTTCAGCAAATTTTGCTAGGTTCATTAACTTTTGTTCATGGGTTAAGGACCTAGATGTCAATACTTCATAAGCTGCCTTTTTATCAAACATACTTGTCTCCTTTCTTAAGTGTGAATTCCATTATATAATATTAAAAGATAATTTAAAAGAATTGAGAATGCCTTAACATACCAAAAAAATAAGGCTTTTACTACTATATATTTTCCCATAGTTAACATATTCTAATCCTATCCATAATAAAATGGCTTAAGCACCTACTTAGGGTCTTAAGCCATTGTATTTTTATTTATTTATCTAAGCTATTTAGTAAATCTTCAACTAAACCCTTTGCATCTACTAAGTGTTCTTCGTCTGGATTCCAGTTTACTTTAATTTCTTTGTCAATTACATCAAAACCTGCTCCAGTTAAGGACTCTCTTAATACCTTGTTACCTTCCCCTGACCAACCATAAGTTCCGAAAACTGCTGCTTTTTTCTTCTTGAACTTAAGAGCCTTTAGGAAGTGTAACCAGCCAGCTACTGATGATAAAACTCCATTTAGGTAAGTTGGAGAACCAACAATTATCGCCTTAGACTTAAATACTTCTGTCATAATGTCGTTTTTGTCATTAGTATGAAGGTGAAGTACCTTTACCTTAGTATCAGGAGATTGTTTTGTGATTTCTGATCCTATCCTATGGGCAATAGTCTTTGTCCCATCCCACATAGTGTCATATACAATTGTAATTTGGTCTTCTTGGTAAGCATCTGCCCACTCAGCATATTTTTCTACAATTTGTAGAGGATTGTCTCTCCAAATTACACCATGGCTAGTTGCAATAATGTCTATTGGAAGATTTAAACCTACAATTTCTTCGATTTTCTTTGTAACAAGTCCAGCAAATGGGTTTAGGATATTTGCAAAGTACTTCATAGCTTCTTCCCAAAGTACACATTGGTCTGCCTTGTCATTAAATAATTCTGCAGATGCATAATGTTGACCGAAGGCATCATTTGAAAATAAGATATTATCTCCTGTCATATATACTGCCATTGAATCTGGCCAGTGAAGCATTGGCATTTCAACAAATACTAAAGTTTTGCCGTTACCGATATCTAAAGTGTCTCCAGTTTTTACTACTACATAGTTCCACTCTGGATGCTTGAATTGTCCAATAATAGATTTTTTACCATTAGCTGTACAATAAATTGGAGTGTCTGGAATTTCTTTCATAAGTTCTACTAAGGAACCTGCATGGTCTACTTCTCCATGATTTGCAATAATATAATCGATTTTATTAAGGTCTATTTCTGACTTAAGGTTTTCAACAAATTCATTTGAATGTGGTTGCCAAATTGTGTCAATTAATACAACTTTTTCTTCTTCTACTAGGTAAGCATTTTGGCTTGAACCTCTAGAAATTGAATAATCTGATCCGTGAAAAGTTTCTAGTTCCCAATCAATTTTACCAACCCATGATACGTTATTTTTTATATGCTTTCTCATAATATCCTCCTGTTTTCTTTAGTTTGTTTTCTTTTCTCTATACTCTGGAAATAAGATAGAGTTTTCTTTAAATACGTGTACAAATACATCATTTACAAAGGTTTCTAAGGTTTCAAAGGTCTTGTTGTAGGTATAACATCCATCAGATGGAGCCTTGAAATTATTAGTTACGACCTTTAGTTTCTTTAATATATCTCCTGCTACATCGTGTTCAGACTCAACCTCATCTATAAATGCTATAATTTCTGATGAAGGATTTTTATTTTCTTTCATTATCTTAAAGATTAATTGTTCTTCCTTAGCAAAGTGTTCTTCAAGTTCCATTTTTAATGTAGCGAATAAATTATGGATAATTACTAATTGGTCTTTGTGGTTTTCATAGTGGACTAATAAAATAGTATTTATTAGTTCATCTAGCTCTAACATTAGTTCTCTTTCGTACTTGTGGTGGGTCATCTTTAGAGAATCTATCATCTCATTAATAGAAAGGTTTTTAAAGTTTTCTATGGAAATTAGTTGAGATTCTGAATCCTTCATAGGTACTTCTGCCTTTTTCTCAAGTAGAGCTAAGGTTTCTTCTAAATCTTGATTGTTACTGTTCACTGCAACTTCTATTGTATCATCTCCCCCACAACAAAAGTCAATGGATAATGTATTTAAAACTTCAATTGTCTGTGGGTAATTCTTTACTAAGTCCTTTAGGCTAATATCTTTTGTAATTTTCATAATAACTCCTATTCTTTATCCTTTTCTAATACTTCTTTTATCATTTTGTAAAGTTTTGAAACTTCTTCTGTAGTTTCTAAAACTCCCATAAACTTATTTTCTTTATCCCTTACTGCCAGGTACCTAATAACAAATATCTTGGTCCCCTTAGTCATTATTCTAGTTTCTTCGTCCTTTACTCCTGCCTTAAGGTCTGCTATTAACTGGTTTACTACTTCTAGTGCCTTAGGTGGATGACAATTTCTAACATCCCTTCCGATTATTGTCCTAGTCCTTGGGAAGACTGGGTCCTTTCCTTCTGAAAAATACCTTACCAGGTCATCTTCTCCAATAAAGGTCCAGTCACTAGGAATAGTGTTTGGTATTGATACTAGTTCTTCCTTATTAAGTCTTCCTGATGGTAAGACTATTTGGTCTTGGTCCCCATTAGATTTATACCTGATTTTGTTTTCGAACCAGGCTTGTCCTTTTGTTCATGAATTTCTTCTACTCTTTGATTAAACAAGGAAGCATGAACATTGCAAAGTTTTTGGATTTCTTCTATTGGAAGTCCATCCTAAATAAGTTGTCCTTCTAGGTTTGAAATTTCACTTGCACTTACAGAAGAAACTTCCCTTTTAACGTCTCTTTTAACTTCTTCAAAGTTTTCTTTCATTGTGAAGTCTTTCTATTAGTTTTTTAATTTCTCTTTTCTGTCCATAATCTTTTTTGCTCCCTTTTCTTATGTTAAATACATTTTATCAACCTAAGACCTTCTTTTCTGTAACCTAGGGTACAATTCATACTTTTTTACTATGTTTTGAAAATATTTTTCTTTTTTATTGTTAAAATGTTGTGAAAGTCCTTTATTATGACTAAAAAGAGGGTATAGTTTCTTATAGATTAGACAATTGATAGGAGGAAATACTATGAAGAAACTAACCTTGATTTTAATGGCCCTGGCCTTAGTATTTGTAAATGCAGCTTGCGAAAGCCAAGCACACGAAAGCCAAACAGAAACCACAACAACTGAAGTAACAGAAGAAGTTACTACAAATGAAGAAGCCCTTGAAGAAGAAAGCGAACCTACTGAAGCTGAAACTGAAGATGACCAAATTGAAGGTGAAGAAGAAATAGAAGATACTGGAGACAATGTTGTAGAAGATAATCAAGATGCTGAACCTGTAGAGCTAGGAACTAACTACAAGTATCTTGGTGAATATGAACTTTTACCAGGAACTTATATAATACAATTTGGTCCTAGAACAGATGATTTTATGGGACTTGCTATAGTAAAGGCTGACGGCCTAACTGAAGATTCAAAGGAATATTTAAATGAACTATTCCGAGATGATGATAGGGAAACAATCAGACAAGAACAAGAAATTACCTATGAAGATGAGGAAGTTTATACTCTAGAAATGGGCGAACACTTTGGTCAATTTGGCCTAGTAATTACTGAAGCTGGCAAGTACCTTATCGGTACAGAAACTAGCCTAGAAGATAACGGACTAGTAATTACAAGTCTAGAAGGTAACGAAATACAAGGAACTGAAATAAAATAAGTTTCACTTTGTAGCTTATTTTTACACTATAAAAGCAAAAAGCCACCAATTTGGTGGCTTTTTGTCATTTACTTATATTTCCCTGATTTCTATCTCATATTCTTCTGCAATAAGTGGATTTATATTTAGTAAGTCTACTACTGCTTTCTTGGTTCTTTCAGATGCTTCGGTAAGCAGACCCTTTTCTATGGCTTCTTTTTCTACTTTTTCCATTTGATCTTTTCTAAAGTTTGAATAATCTTCAATTTCTAGTAGGTTAAAGATAGAATTCTTTTCATC
>CAMEGD010000088.1 GCA_945916025.1 uncultured Clostridia bacterium | reverse complement strand
TATTTTTGGAACTATTCCAATTGCTGAAGCCTTACTTTCAAAGGGGGCGCAGCTTGGTACTGTCCTTGCTTTTATGATGGGGGTTACTACCTTAAGTCTTCCTTCATTAATTATGTTAAAGAAGGCCATAAAGCCAAAACTTTTAGGAGCTTTTGTTGGGATTTGTACTGTAGGTATTGTTTTAGTTGGGTATATATTTAATATATTAGAGCCCTATATTATTTAAAAAGGAGATTGATTATGTCAGAAAGAATTAAAATTTTAGGTTCAGGTTGTATCAAATGTAATGTGTTAGAAGAAAACACTAAGGAAGCTCTAAAAGACCTTGGACTTAATGAAGAAGTTGGACACATTAGAGACTTTGCAGAGATTGCTGCTATGGGAGTAATGACAACTCCAGCTTTAGCTGTAGATGATAAGGTCCTATCTTATGGAAAGGTCCTAAACAAAGAAGAGATCAAAAAATTATTAGAAAAAGAATTATAAAATTTGCCTAAGCTCCTTTTTAAGGGGCTTATCTTTTATTTATACTAAGGTTATATTCTGTTATAATTAGACTACAAAGAAAAGGGGTGAAACTTTGAAGAATCTCAAGAGAATCAAAAAAGAAGCTGACAGGTATGTTAACCTACTGGCCGCCATTGGTGGAGGAGATGTAGAGCTTATAGACCTTAGGGGAGTTAGAATATCTGGAGCTGGGTCTGAATTTAAAAATGAAATTGGACATGTTTTTCCAAGGGTTCCCCTAGCCTATGCTAAGGCCATAAAGACAAAAAAACAGGTTATAGTTGATGATGGAAAGACTGACCCCCTAGTTGCAGGCTGCGAAGTTTTTAAGGATTTTAATATAAGGTCTTTAATAGCAAGTCCAATAGTTGTAAACAATGAAGTTTTAGGGACTCTAGGGACAACTATAACGAAAAACAACAATGCTTTATTATTAGATGACTTAAGCCTTTATGCAGATATAGCTAAAAAGGCCGCAGATTTTATTGCCATTTCTTTTAAGAACTTATTGGCTAAAGAAGAAAATGAGTCCATGATAAACATGTTTGAGACCCTGATTAGGCACATGGATGAAGGAGCCATAGTAATAGACGAAAAAAACAAGATTCAAATTATTAATGCATCTGCCAAAGCCCAACTTGGGATTGAGAGGATAATCGACGAAGATGAAATCAAAATTACCAGCACAGGTGATAAGATTTCAGATGAAGACGAGTTTGTACTAAACATAGATGGAAAAGACGTTACAGTCCTAGGAGAAATATTTAAGACAATAGACAATCCTAAATACAACAAGGTAATATTATTTAAAAATATTCAAGATCTAAAGACTAACATTTACGACCTTACCCAAACTATAAACGTAGCAAGTGCCGACTCAATAATTGGGACTAGTAAAAAGACAAAAAAACTTAAGGAAGAAATAGAAAAGGTAGCCCCATCCATATCCACTGTTTTAATAACTGGTGAATCTGGAACTGGTAAGGAAATGGTTGCAACAGCTATATGGAAGTCTTCTGATAGGAAGGATGAAAAGTTTGTTGCTATAAACTGTGCTGCTATTCCAGAAGCCTTACTGGAATCTGAGTTGTTTGGATACGTAAAGGGAGCCTTTACATCAGCCGATCCCAAGGGAAGAATGGGTAAATTTGAACTTGCAAACAAGGGTGTCTTGTTTTTAGATGAAATTGGAGACATGCCCCTTTATCTACAGACTAAATTACTTAGGGTTATCCAAGAAAGAAAGATTTCCCGCATTGGATCCAACCAAATAATACCTTTAGATGTAAGGATAATTGCAGCTACTAACCAAGACCTTAAAAAGATGATAAAGCAAAACAGTTTTAGAGAAGACCTATACTATAGACTAAATGTAATACCTATAGAAATTGCTCCCCTTAGGGAAAGAAAAAGAGATATTAAGGACCTATTTTATTTTTATATAGAATACTATAGGAATTTATTTGGAAAAAGCTTCCAAAGGGTAGATGATGACGTCTTAGACATAATGTTAAACTATCCTTGGCCAGGTAATGTAAGGGAACTTGAAAATGCTGTGGAATATATGGTAAACATGATGGAACATGGGATAATCAGTAAAAAAGCTCTTCCAAAGAGCATATTTAATCCATATGTTAATTTAAATACAAGCAACTCCATAATCCCTCTATCCCAACTGGAAGAAAGGGAAATTTTAAAAGCCTTAAAGTTCTTTGGAAATGACACTAAGGGTAAGGAATTGGCAGCAGAATCTTTGGGAATTGGTATAGCAACTTTGTATAGAAAATTACAAAATATTGACTTATCTTAAGGCTTTTATACGAAAAAGAGTAAAATAATTTATCATTTTGATAAGGAATTTTACAAAGGGCAAAATCCTACCTTTGCACCCTATTATCAAAATGATAAAATTTATCAATTTGATAAAATCATTAATTAACAAAGTCATTATTTGATGACATTTAACAAAAATAGCCCCAAAAGGGTTATTTTTTTGGGCCTTTTTAGGAAAACATTACCAAAAATCTTTTAAAAGTTGGCACGATACTTGCGTTATATATTTACGTAAAAGATAATTTTTAAGAAAGGGGATATTATGCCAGAAAGATTTAACATTGTATTAAACGATGTAAGGAAAAGAGAAAAGGCTTCTTTAGATTTTATTAACGAGGAAGTAGTAAATAATGCACAAAAGTTTCATTCTAGCTTTTCTCAATACCAACCAACTCCACTAGTTGAATTAAAAAATTTAGCGAGACTACTAGGTGTAAAGAACATTTTAATAAAAGATGAGTCTTATAGGTTTGGACTAAATGCTTTTAAGGTATTAGGTGGTTCTTTTGCAATAGCAAAATATATCGCTGAAAAAATTGGTGTAGACATCGAGGATTTACCAGCAGAAAGACTTATGTCTCAAGAAATTAAAGATAAATTAGGAGATGTTACCTTCGTAACTGCAACTGATGGAAACCATGGACGTGGAGTTGCTTGGGCAGCTGAACAACTTGGCCAAAAGGCTGTAGTAGTAATGCCTGATGGATCTGCAATAGAAAGAAGAGACAAGATTCGTGCCCATGGAGCAAAATGCGACATTATGGAGGGTATGAACTACGACGAGTGTGTAAGATTTGCAAACAAGTATGCTGAAGAAAATAATGGGGTTATGGTACAAGATACAGCGTGGCCAGGTTATGAAAAAATTCCTACTTGGATAATCCAAGGATATGCAACAATGGCCAAGGAAGCAAAGGACCAAGTCGAAGAACTAGGCTTTAAACCTACTCACGTATTTGCACAAGCTGGCGTTGGATCTTTAGCAACTGGTGTTACAGGATACTTTTCTTCTGTATACCAAGGAGAAGAAAAACCTTTCATAGGAGTTATTGAACCAGAACAAGCTAACTGTAACTTTATTACAGCTCAAGCAAATGATGGAGAAATCCACAACGTAACAGGTGAAATGAATACTATAATGGCAGGTCTTGCTTGTGGAGAACCTGTAACAGTTGGATGGCCAGTACTTAATTCTTATGTAGATGCCTTTCTTTCAGTACCTGACAAGGCTGCTGCAAGGGGGATGAGAATCTTAGGAAACCCACTTGGAGATGACAAAAAAGTAATTTCTGGAGAATCTGGAGCAGCTACTTTAGGAGCTGTTTCTGAAATTCTACAAAGAGAAGACCTTCAAGACTTTAAGAGGGACCTTAAATTAGACGAAAATTCAATAATCTTACTATTCTCTACAGAAGGAGATACAGATTTTGAACACTATAGAAAAGTAGTATGGGATGGATACTATACTAACGATGAAAAATACAACTACAACTCAAACAAAGGAGAATAAAAAATGACAACAAAATTAAACGATTTAATCCAAAAATTAGGAAAATTAGACTATAGCAAATTATACCAAAACGACTTCTTCCACACTTGGGACAAGTCACAAGAAGAATTAGAAGCAATCTTTACAGTTGCTGATGCTTTAAGAGAACTTAGAGAAAACAACATTTCTGCAAAAATCTTTGATTCAGGTTTAGCGATTTCTTTATTTAGAGATAACTCAACTAGAACTAGATTCTCATTCTCATCTGCATCTAACCTTCTAGGTTTAGAAATCCAAGACCTAGACGAAGGGAAATCTCAAATAGCTCATGGTGAAACTGTAAAAGAAACAGCTAACATGATTTCTTTTATGGCTGACATTATTGGTATTAGAGATGACATGTACATTGGAAAAGGACACCAATACATGAAAGATGTAGCTTCTTATGTACAAGAAGGATACGATGATGGAGTTTTAGAACAAAGACCTACTATTGTAAACCTACAATGTGATGTTGACCATCCAACACAATCTATGGCTGACATGTTACACGTAATTCACGAATTTGGTGGAGTAGAAAACCTTAAAGGCAAAAAAGTTGCTATGACTTGGGCTTATTCACCATCTTATGGTAAACCACTTTCAGTACCACAAGGTATCGCTGGTTTATTTACAAGATTTGGAATGGAAGTAGTTCTTGCTCATCCAGAAGGATACGAAATTATGCCAGAAGTTGAAGAAATAGCAAAAGCTAACGCTGAAAAATTTGGTGGAAAGTTTACAAAAACTAACTCAATGGAAGAAGCTTTCAAAGATGCTGACATAGTTTATCCAAAGAGCTGGGCTCCATTTGCAGCTATGGAAGAAAGAACTGACCTTTATGGAAAAGGAGACAAGGCTGGTATCGATGAACTAGAAAAGAGACTTCTAGAACAAAACAAACAACACACTGACTGGGCTTGTACTGAAGAATTAATGAAGACTACAAAAGACGGAAAAGCTCTTTACATGCACTGCCTACCAGCTGACATAACTGGTCTTTCTTGTGAACTTGGAGAAGTTGACGAATCAGTATTCTCAAGATACAGAGTACCTCTATACAAAGAAGCTAGCTACAAGCCATATATAATTGCAGCTATGATGTTCTTACAAAAAGTTAAAAACCCAGAAGAAATGTTACAAAAATTACTTGATGCTAACAAAGCAAGAGTAGAAAGATAATATAATAAATTAGGAAAATCACTTATCAAGTAGGGTAAGTCCCTACTTGATACATATAATTATTAGGAGGAAAAAATGCTAGACATTAATTACGATAAAGTAAAAGAACAAGCTAAACATTACGAAGCTGACATGACAAAATTCTTAAGAGATTTAATCTACCTTAAAGGTGAATCTTGTGAAGAAGGAGATAAGTCTAAGAGAATTAAAGAAGAAATGGAAAAATTAGGTTTTGACAAAGCTTGGATCGATCCACAAGGTAACGTACTTGGAGAAATGGGAACAGGAGAAACTCAAATTGGTTTTGACGCTCACATTGACACAGTAGGTATTGGAAACAGAGACAACTGGAGCTTTGATCCATATGAAGGATTCGAAGACGAAAACTTAATTGGTGGCCGTGGTGGTTCTGACCAATTAGGAGGTATCGTATCTGCAGTATATGGCGCAAAGGTTATGAAAGACCTAGGATTTTTAAATGATAAATTTAGAGTATTAGTAACTGGAACAGTTCAAGAAGAAGACTGTGATGGTAACTGCTGGTTATACAT
>CAMEGD010000087.1 GCA_945916025.1 uncultured Clostridia bacterium | reverse complement strand
CTAAAAATGAATATAAGACAATGGTACCTTTAAGGGTAGTTTCAGAATTACTAGGCTATGAAGTAAAATGGAACCAAGAAAAAAGACAGGCTACAATTTTTGATCCTAACTTAGGTTCTTCAGCAGGAACGAGTATAACTAGCATAACAAAGCAAAATTGTTCTACGAAAAACGAACAGGTAAAACTTTCAGGAAATGGGGAACTAAAGTATACATCAGAATTTCAAGAGGACAAAAATGCCTTTATAATGGAATTTCAAAATGCAACTTTTAATATTGAAAATGCCAGCGAGGGCCTTATAGATATTAAGGGAAACCTTATACAAAGTCTAGAATACAGTTCAGACTTTAATAAAAATACCTCTATATTAAAGATTCAGTTAAACAGGTTAGTAAAACCAACTATTAAGGCATCTAATAGCAACAAAGATCTTAGTATTTCCTTTACAGACCAAGTAGTAGGAGTTAGGCCTATAACTCATTCTGCCCAAGATGCTATTTTAATTGAGGGGGTAAAGTCAAGTGGCTACAACCTAATTAAGTTAAACAATCCTTTTAGGTATGTAATAGACATCCAAGATTCAAGCTTTATTAATGGAAGTGAAATGAAAGAATATAACATTTCCATGGGATTTGTAGATAAAGTTAGGGTAAGTCAATTTAACCCTGATAGTAACTATAATGCTAATGACAATATTGTTAGGGTTGTATTAGATGGAAAATCAGAAGTCTATGGAGGAGAAGTAAAAGTTGAAATGACCAATGAAGGTATGGTAATTATACCTAAAGACCCTTCTTCTACCAACGTTACTAATCCTGACTCAAACTACAAGCCACCAACAAATCCACTAAATGAGAATGAAGCTAACACTGTGAAAGAAGAAGAATTAATTATTAGAAAGCCAAGGATAAAACCTAACTCTAAGGGTGAAGTTAAGATTGTAATCGACCCAGGACATGGGGGAAAAGATCCAGGGGCGGCCTATGAATCTTACAAGGAAAAAGATTTTAACTTAGAAATAGCCTTAAGGGCTAGATCTCTTTTAAAAGACTATGGATATAGTGTATTAATGACAAGGGAAGCAGATTCATATATAAACCCTTACAATAGGCCAAAAATTGCAAATGAAAATAATGCCCATGTTTTTGTTAGTATTCATGGAAATTCAAGTCCAAATGAAGAGGCCAATGGAATAGAAACCCTTTATACTCCAAGGGACTTAACATCAGTAAAATATGATGCTCAATACCCACTAGCAGATAGGATTCACAGGGAACTAATAAAAGAGACAGGTATGTACAATAGAGGTATTAAACAAAGACCAGACCTAATAGTTCTTAAACATACAGAAATGCCTGCAGCCTTAGTAGAATTAGGGTTCTTAAGTAATCCAGATGATTTAAAAATTATGGATACAGAATTCTTCAAAGATGCCTGTGCAAGGGCAATAGCTAATGGAATAAAGGGATATATAAAGGATATATACGGATATTAAAACATATAAAAAATAGGAATGTGCCTAGGCAAAAAACTTAGGTACTTTTTTATCTTCTTCTTTCTTGTTTGAAGTTAATAGTGATAGCATAAAAATGAAAAGAAATGAGATATGCAAAAAAATGTTCAATTTTTAACATTCTGGTATAAAAAATAAATAGGATTAAATTTAAGAGAGGAGATTAATTTTGAAAAATTTATTAAAAAAAGCTTACGATGAAGGCATAAAACTAATTCCTGAGTCCAAGGTAGCAGACTATATACCTGAACTTGCCAAGGCGGATAAAAACAAGGCTGGAGTAGTGCTAATTGACAAAGATGGAAACATTTTTGAACAAGGTCATGTGGAAGTTTTATTTTCAATTCAATCTGTTTCCAAGGTCATTACCTATTTATTAGTTCTTGAAAACATAGATAGAGAAAAGATTGAAAAGACTATAGGAGTAAAACCTACAGCCTTACCTTTTAATTCTATTATGGATTTAGAATTAGGAGGTGGAAAGCCTAGAAATCCTTTAGTAAATGCTGGAGCTATGGCCTCTACTGCTTTACTTTATGAAAAATTCAAGGAAAAGACCTTCGATGTAATATTAAATAAAATTAGAGACCTTGCAGACAATGAAGAAATATCTGTTTCTGAAGATATTTATGTTTCTGAAAGGGACAGTGCCTTTAATAACAGGGCCATATTTAATATGATGGTTGCAAGGGGGATTTTGTCTGATGAACTTCCTGTAGATGAGGTGGCTAATATTTATTTTAGGACTTGTTCTATTTTAGTGTCTGCAAAGGACCTTGCTAGGATTTCTGCTGTTATATCAAATAGTGGACTAGACCCTATAAGTGGAAAGAGACTTTTTAATGAGAAACTTGGTAGAGAAGTTCGAGCTGTTATGGCCATGGGAGGAATGTACGACTATTCTGGAGAATTTGCCCTTAGGGTTGGAATGCCAGGAAAAAGTGGCGTTGGTGGTGGAATAATTGTAGCTTCCAAGGAAGGCTATGGAATAGGGACTTACAGTCCAGGTTTAGACGAATTTGGAAACAGTATGGTAGGAGTCAGTATATTAGAGACCATATCTAAGGACTTAGGCTTAAGTATATATTAAAAGGAGATTTTATGGAAAAAATAAGTAGCGCATTAACATATTTAAACGACAATATACTTTATTATCCTCTATTATTATTGTTTTATTAGGGGTTGGAATATATTTTACATTAAGGACAAAGTTCGTCCAATTAAGACTTGCTAAAGAAAGTTTTAGGGTAGTAAATGAAAAAGGTGATGAGGGAGATGTTTCTGGAATTCAAACCCTTATGGTAACAGTAGGCTCAAAGGTTGGAACTGGAAATATTATTGGTGTTTCTATGGCCATGTGTCTAGGAGGCTATGGAGCCGTATTTTGGATGTGGGTTACTGGCCTTGTAGGTTCTTCCCTCGCTTTTGTGGAGTCAACCCTTGACCAAATATATAATGGGTGGAGCTTATGTATCAGTAGCCTTAGTTCTAGTTGTATTAAATATTAAAATGATGCCGAGGATATTCGGACTAATACTTGAAAGCGCTTTTGACTTTAGAGCTATTTTTGCAGGTATTGTTTCATCTGCCCTTATGCATGGTATAAAAAGAGGACTTTACTCTAATGAAGCAGGTATGGGATCTGCCCCTAATGCAGCTGCCTCAGCATCTACTTCACATCCAGTAAAACAAGGCCTTTTACAAATGCTATCAACTTTTATAGTTACATTTGGAATTTGTACTGTAACTGCTTTAATGACTTTATCATCAGGAGTAATACCAACACCTGACAAACAAGGAGCACCCTTTGTAAATGAAGCAATGGAAGCCTTAGTGGGCCCTATTGGACCAATTTTTATAACAACTGCTTTGACTCTATTTGCCTTTACAACTATAGTTGGTAACCTTTTATTATGTAGACTCCAACTTAAAGTATTTAAATGGCTAAAAGAAACATAGTAATGGCTTTATGCTAGCCTATAGGATACTTGCGGCCTTAGTAGTATTTGTGGGAGCAACCTTGAAAATTGGTTTTGTTTGGGGATTGGCTGATTTATTTATGGCTATTATGACCTTAATAAACATTCCTGTAATAATTATTTTAGGAAGGCAAGTATTAGATGATTATCAAAGACAAAGTAAAGATGGTAAAAACCCTGTATTTAAGGCCCAAGATATTGGACTTAATACTAGTGAGTTAGATAATTGGAAATAAATATATGTACAAAAAAAGAGTTCAGAAATTTCTGAACTCTTTTTCTATGTCTATTTACTTGTGACTGTTACATGAATTACTTCCACATTCTTTTGAATATGGACATCCAACACACTTCTGTCCTCGTTTTTTTGCCCTTAAAAGATAAACTATTGCAAATCCTATAATAAAGGCAAGTACTAGTATAATGATTATATTTTCCATAATTAATTATCCAAAGCATAAGATGCTTTTAATTCCTTTTTTGGTCTAAACATCAAATAAGAAATTATTCCTATAATAAGCACTACAGCAATTAGTCCAGGAATAAAACCTGATCCAACTTGTCCAGTAGTAATAAAAGTTCCAACTTGATAAACAAAGAAGGAAATTATATAACCTGCTGAAAACTGTAACATAATTCCACCAGCCATCCATTTTTTGTTTCTAATTTCTGCATTCATAGCCCCAATAGCTGCAAAGCAAGGAGGGGTGAATAAGTTAAACATTAAGAAGGATAGGGCTGCGACCTTTGTAAGTCCAAGAATGGCAGCTACTTCGTCCCCACCGCCTATAAGGGCAAGTTCTTCAGTATCAATAAAGTTTGTAATTCCATAAGTTACAGCTAAGGTACCAATAACATTTTCCTTTGCTATAAAGCCAGTAATTGAAGATGCTGCCATTTGCCATACTCCAAAACCAAGTGGTACTAGTAAAACTGCAAATGGGCTAGCTATAGTAGCAAGTATGGAAGTATGTTGCATCCCTTCAGCTACTATTTCAAAGGACCAGTTAAAGGTCTGCATTATTTGAACTACAGTATTACAAATCAATATTATTGTACCTGCCTTTACTATATATGACCAACCACGTGATAGCATAGTCATGAAGGCATTTGATAATGATGGAATCTTGTACTCAGGAAGCTCAATAATAAAGAAGGACTTCCTATTTTTGTGGCCAACAATTTTATTAATTATTAAGGCTCCAAAAAAGATTAGTATAATTCCAGCAAAATACATTAAAGTACCAACCCAAGAAGCATTTTCAAAAAATACTCCTGAAAATAGGGCTATAACTGGAAGCTTAGCCCCACATGGCATAAAAGGCGTAAGCATTGCTGTTGCCCTTCTTTCCCTTTCGTTGTGGATAGTACGAGAGGCCATAACCCCTGGTATTGCACAGCCAGTTCCAACTACAAAAGGAATAACTGACTTACCAGAAAGACCTACTCTTTTAAATATTGGGTCTAAGACTACAGATACCCTTGACATATATCCACAATCTTCAAGTAGGGATATAAAGAAATACATTATCATAACAAGGGGTAAAAACCCTAGAACTGCACCAACTCCACCTATAATCCCATCTACTAGAAGTGACTGTAAAAGTGGGTGGGAATCTACTACTAAGCCTGCTATAGATTCTTGGAAAGTTTCTATATAGGCTACTAAAGTGTCTGCTATAAAAGGTCCTAGTGTATTTAAGGATATATGAAATACTAAAAACATAATTACAGCAAATATTGGAATTCCTAAAAACTTATTTGTAATTACAGCGTCAATCTTATCCCCAAAATTCTTGTCTCTAGTTAGAATCTTCCTATCTTCAACTTCATGAACTATTTTGTTTACAAAGTCAAATCTCTTCCTATCTGCAAGTTCTGCATCTTCCTTGCTAGAAACAAGTACCTCATCTACATAAGGAGCTTCTTGAATTTTATTAGCCTGGTTAAGGGCTACTTGTATAAGTTCTTTTAAGCCATCTGCAGAAGTTGAAACTGTTTCAACAACTGGGGCTTTTAGTTTTTTTGAAAGAAGGTCTGTATCTATTACAGTATCCTTTTTTGCGTTAATATCGCTTTTATGTAAATCTACAACTAATATAATACCTAATTCTAAAAATTGT
>CAMEGD010000086.1 GCA_945916025.1 uncultured Clostridia bacterium | reverse complement strand
TATGGTGTTCGTGGCGGGAGTCGAACCCACGGCCTTTCGCTTAGGAGGCGAACGCTCTATCCTGCTGAGCTACACAAACAATTTTATCTAAAACCTGTTTATAAATAATACAGAATTTTGCCTCTATTGTCAAGTTGTAATAGATTCTCCCCACAACAAAAAAGTTGTAAAATGAATACTCACTTTACAACTTTTACTTACAATACATCTATTTCAAATTTTTCGTTGTCATGACTTGGTGCATAAAAGATTGTCTTGTCTGATCTCATAGTATTTTTAAATTTTTCTGCAACTTTAAAGTCATCCCACATGTGCATTGGGAACAGGTGTTTTGGTTTTACGTTGTCCATAAAATAAGTTATGCCACTTGTAGTATATTTTCCAAGTCTTGGATCTAGTGGAAACATAGCTATTTCAACGTTCTTTCTTCTAATCCTATTAATCTCGTCCCTAAAGTCCTTAGTCATTTTGTTTCTTTCTTCTTGACTATCTTCTTCCCAAAGCCAAAGATTAAGATCTCCTGCGTGGAAGATTCCAATATTATCAACGTATACAAAAAGACTTATCCCCTTGTCAGTTGATCCAAAGGTATCTACTTGGAAGTCTCCAATATATCTTCTAGAGTTAGGTTCTATATAAAATACATTGTTTTTTGTTTCTAATTTGTTTGTTTCTTTTATATCAGAACTTAACAGAATTTTTACATTTCCTTCTATATTTAATATCTCTTTATTGAAATGGTCCTCGTGACCATGGGTGCTTACAAAAAGTGTAGGCTTGTCTAGTTTAGGGAGTTTTCCATTTACATAATCGACTATAAGGATGTGATTGTTAGTTTCTACAAGATATCCGCTGTGATTTAAATATTCAACTATTGCCTTCATTTTACTCCTCCTATCTATCGCACAATATTATAACACAAATTACATTTTTTTTTCATTCTTAATTCATATATAATTTTTTGTTAAGGGTATAATATTAACATAATTTTTTATAGTAAGGAAGTGTTTTTTTATGAAAAATGAATTTAATGATAATAACTTTGAAAATGAGCCTTCTTCCTTTGGAGAAAGTAGAAGGTCTAATTTAGATTCTCCAAGGGATAGGCTCCAAGCTGAAAGGGAGAGAAGAAAAAGACTTTTTGATCAAGGCTACTATGAAAATAGCTCCTATGAAAAACCAGTAAAGAGAAGAGATAAAAGTCCAGGCTTTGGAAAGTTTGTAGCCTTAGCCTTAGTCCTATCCTTACTTGGGTCTCTTCTTGGAGGGTTTATAGGCTACAACCTAGCCTATAATAAGTTAGGTAAACCAAACCAAGTGGCACAAGAGTCTAATGAAACTATAAACATTACTCCAAAAGACGATCTAAATACAGTGTCCTCAGTTGCCATGGCGAATCTGGATTCTGTAGTAGGTATAACTACAACTTCTATTATTAGAAATTCCATATATGGAGCCTACGAATCCCGAGCTATGGGTTCTGGCTTTATAGTTGACAAGGATGGATACATTATTACTAATGACCATGTTATTGCCAACCTTTCAAGTATAGATGGCTATTCTAGAGGGGTAGGTTATGCTGATGAAATTACTGTTGTCTTTAATGATGGTAGCCAGCTTCCTGCAAAAGTCTTATGGTCTGATAGTGGCCTTGACCTTGCTGTCTTAAAGGTAGACCCAGACAAACCTTTAAAGGTTTCCAAACTGGGCGATTCTGAAAACTTAGTTATTGGTGAACAAGTAGTAGCTATTGGCAATCCCCTTGCCATTGAGTTTCATGGAACTGTTACAGCTGGGTATATTTCAGGATTAGACAGAATCCTAAGGGGGGCTGGAGGAATGGAAATGTCCTTAATCCAAACAGATGCTTCCATAAATTCAGGAAATAGTGGTGGCCCTTTACTAAATTCTAAGGGGGAAGTCATTGGTATTAATACCATGAAGATATCCACTGCTGAAGGCCTTGGATTTTCCATTCCAATAAATGTGGCAAAGCCAATTTTGGAAGAAATTATTAAGACAGGAACCTTTGAAAAGACTACTTTAGGCTTTATTGGTGAAGAGTTGGAACCTATTGAAACTTATTTAGGAAAAGACCTTGCTGACCATGGGGTTTATGTAAGGGAACTTATTCCAGGCTCACCTATTGAAAAGGCAGGTATTGAAGTAGGAGACATTATTACAAGTTTAGATGGAAAGGAAATTGACTCCATGTCTGAAATCCAAAGGACCCTATTTGAGTATAAGTTCGGGGACCAAGTGGAAATTAAATATATAAGAAACGGGGAGGAAAAAACTACTAATGTAGAATTTTTCAAATATAATAACCAATAGTATTTGAGTGTCTTAACCTCTTTAAAAATGCACTTTTTTGATAAAAATTATCAGAAAAGTGCATTTTTTATTGTGATAAGTTATGGGTATAATAATTTCAAGAATGGACAAATTCAAGAGGAGGTAAGATATGGGACTAATTAAAGCGGGATTAGGTGCCTTAGGATCAACTTTAGGAGATCAGTGGAAGGAGTTTTTCTATTGTGATTCTTTAGATGCTGATGTTTTAGTAGCTAAGGGTCAAAAGAAAGTTTCTGATAGGTCATCTAACACTAGAGGGTCTGACAATATAATTACAAATGGCTCAGGTATTTCTGTTGCAAACGGCCAATGTATGATGATAGTTGAAAATGGAAAAGTAATGGAGGTTTCAGCAGAACCTGGAACTTATACCTATGACATGTCTACAGAACCTAGTATTTTTAATGGAGACTTAAGGGAAAGTGTAATTGAAACTTTTGAACTTATTAAGGAAAGGTTCCAATACGGTGGGGATCCAAATAAGGACCAAAGGATTTATTATTTTAATACTAAGGAAATTCCAGGAAACAAATTCGGAACAGTAAATCCAGTTCCTTTTAGAATAGTAGATACTAACATTGGACTTGATGTGGATATTTCTGTAAGGGCAAATGGCCTTTATTCTTATAAAATAGAAGACCCAATCTTATTTTATACAAATGTTACAGGAAATGTAGCAGATGAATTTAGAAGGGAAGAAATAGACAATACTTTAAGGTCTGAGTTTTTAAATGCCCTTCAACCAGCCTTTGCAAAGATTTCAGCCCAAGGTATTAGATATTCAGAACTTCCTGGTCATACTATGGAACTTTCTGATGCTCTAAATGAAGTCTTATCTGAAAAGTGGAGGGAACTAAGGGGAATTAGGGTACTATCAGTTTCTCTAAACTCTATTACTGCACCAGAAGAAGACGAAGAAATGATAAAGAGAGTCCAAAGGGATGCTGTTTATAGAAATCCTTCTATGGCAGGGGCAACTATGGTAGGAGCCCAATCTGATGCTATGAGAGATGCAGCTAAAAATGAAGCTGGAGCCTTTACTGGATATATGGGAATGGGCATGGCCCAAAATGCTGGAGGAGCAAATGCCAGCGACTTTTTCAAAATGGCTGAAGAGGAAGAAAGAAGACTAAAAGAAAATCCAAGGGCAAGTGAAAGGGTAGGAAACCCAGGTGGAGCTTATACAGAGTGGAAGTGCTCAGAATGTGGCCATGAAAATACTGGCAAATTTTGTTCAAACTGTGGAGCTAAGGGACCTACACTTGATGGAGCAACTTGCAGAAATTGTGGTTGGAAGTCAGAGGGTCCAGAGACACCTAACTTCTGTCCTGAATGTGGTACAAAATTTTAAACAACTATAGGCTGCTATCTAGTGGCCTATTTTTTTGACCCTTTATACGGGCCTATATATTTTAAAAAGCAGGTCCCTTTGTGTTATAATAAGACCAATGACATTTATTAGGGGTGAAAGAAATGTACAATTTGGAGGATATTAGGCCGACTTATTTAGAGGTAAATATTGACAGAATTATTCACAACATAGACATTACAAAAGACAGGGTAGGACAAGATACTGAACTAATGGGAGTTGTAAAGGGAGACCTTTATGGACTTGGTATTAGGGGAGTATTTAAGTACCTAGAAGACAGTAGAATTAACAGTTACGGAGTTGCAACCTTAAATGAGGCTTTAGAACTTAGGAGATTAGGCACAAAAAAGAACATACTAATTTTAGGTTATACTCCTATTAGCCAATTTAAGTACTTGATTGAAGAAAATATTTTTCCTACCATATATACTTACGAAGATGCTAAGGCACTTTCAGACCTTGCTTTGGAAAAAAACAAGGTAGCTGGCATCCACATAAAGGTAGATACTGGAATGCATAGGATAGGCTTTGACTTATCTGATGGTTCCATTGACCAAGTTGAAAAGATTTCAAAATTAGATGGAGTAAAAATAGAGGGGATTTTCTCACACTTTGTTGGTTCCGAAGAAATAGACAAGACAAAAAGTCATAGACAGGCTGAAAACTTCCTAGACTTTTGCAAAAAACTTGAAGATAGGGGAGTAATTGTAGGGAAAAAACACATGTCTAACAGTGGCGCTGTAGTAGACCTACCAGAGTACAAGTTCGACCTTGTAAGAAATGGATATAACATTACAGGCCTATATGACCCTACTGTAAACCACGAAAACCTTCCAGTTATTCTAGCTTGTCAACTTAAGACAATTGTAGCTAGGGTAGCAGAAGTTGAAGAAGGGGAAGGAATTGGTTATAATTCCACCTTTGTTACAGACAAAAAGACAAAAATAGCTACACTGCCAATAGGATATACAGATGGCTACAAAAAACAACTTTCTAATAGGGGCCAAGTTCAAATTAATGGACAAAGAGCAAAAATTAGAGGGACTATTTGTATGGACCAAATGATGGTAGATGTTAGCGACATAGACTGTAAAGTTGGAGATCCAGTAATAGTGTTTGGCTATGAAGACAATGCTCCAAGTGTTTTAGAACTATCCCAAGAGCTTAAAACTGGCAATATAGATATTATTTCAAATATAGCTAGAAGGGTTCCTAGGGTTTATGTTAAAGATGGAAAAATTGTAGATATTGTAGATTATCTATTAGATTAAAGAGGGCTTAGGCCTTCTTTTTTTGCACAAATTTTATAGTTTCTTTATATTTTATTAATATTTTCTAAATAAAGTTTATTATATACTTTAGTACAATGGAAGCAACCAAGGAGGAAGTATAAAAAAATATATTATAGGTTTAGTATTATTCTTAATTGTTACTTCTTTAGTATTTATGTTTGTCAGCCCATATTTAACCATGATATTGGGAAGGTCAATTTATTTGTTCCCACCTAGTCCAAAAAAGATTGGTGAGAATGCCTTTAATATAATGGATGTCAGGGGCGTATATAGCCAGTCAGAAGAATGGTTAAACTTCAGAGGTAAATTTAAAGAAGACTTAAAAAAAGTTGAGACAAATGAGGAACTTTTTGAAAAGTTAAATGAAGGCATAAAGATAGCGGGAGGAAAGTACTCCTTTGTTATGGAAAACCAAAGCACTGAAGAAACAGACAGGGCATATATTAGTCCACAAGTAGACTACAAGGACAAGGTTCTTTATATAACCGTTCCTGAGTTTATGGGAAGTGACGAAAAGGGAAATGAATATGCCAATCTAATAGCAGATTCCTTTAAAGACAAAGATCTTGAGGGAGTTGTAGTAGACCTTAGGGAAAATGGTGGAGGAAATATGTACCCTATG
>CAMEGD010000085.1 GCA_945916025.1 uncultured Clostridia bacterium | reverse complement strand
AAAGATAGTTGCTTTAAGAGACAAGGTAATTTCTTCTTGGAAAAACAACAAATTATATAGAGAAAAGGTTTCTTCTAGAAAGACTCTATCTGAACTTCCACTTACAGACTGTTACAAGGCCCCTTGTAAGGATGGTGGATGTCCAATTGAACAACAAATTCCTGAATACTTAAAATTAGTTGCTGAAGAAAACTATGACGAAGCTATTAAGGTAATTGCTAATGACAACACTGCTCCTACAATTTTAGGAACAATTTGTGCTCACCACTGTCAAGAACACTGTACAAGGGTTGATTATGAAAAGACTCTACAAATTAGAGACATGAAACTTATTGCAGCTGAAAATGCTCAAGAAAAATATGTTTCTAACATCAAACCAGTAGATTTAGTTTCTAACAAAAAAGTACTTGTAATTGGTGCTGGACCTGGTGGTATTGCAGCTGCTTCATATTTAAGAAGAAATGGTATGGATGTAACTGTTTATGAAAAACTTGCTAAACCTTATGGTATTGTAAGTCACGTAATTCCAGAATTTAGAATTCCTGATAATGAAATCAAAAAAGACTTTGATATAGCAGTTAACCAAGGTGTTAAATTCGAGTTTAACAGAGAAGTTACTGAAAAATATGAAGACCTTAAAAAAGACTTTGACTATGTAATAGTTGCTACTGGAGCTTGGGCCAAAGGTAGATCACCAGTTAAAGAAGGTTCTGAAAATGTAATGGACGCCCTTGATTTCTTATGGAAAGTAAGAATGGAAGGTGGAGTAGAACTTGGTAAGAGAGTTGCTGTAGTAGGTGCAGGAGATGTAGCTATGGACTGTACTAGAACTGCTGCAAGGGTTGAAGGTGTAGAAAGTGTTTCTCTAGTTTATAGAAGAACTGAATCCTACATGCCAGCTACTCAAGAAGAAGTAAATGACGTTAAAAAAGAAGGTCACGAAATATTAGAACTTGTTGCTCCAGAAAAATATGATGGAAAAGTTCTTACTTGCAAGAAAATGCAACTTGGAGAATTTGATGACAGCGGTAGAAAGGGAATTTCTGAAACTGGAGAAGTTTTAGAACTTGAATTTGATACAGTTATCGGAGCTACTGGTGCAAGAGTAAACCTAGATCCTTTCAAAGCTAACGGAATTAATATGGACGACATGGGTAGGTTAAAATTACTTCCTACTTTAGAATCTAACATAGAAAATGTTTACTTTGTTGGAGACTGTAGAAAAGGCCCATCTACTATAGTTAGAGCTATGGGAGATGCTAAGGTTGTTGCTTTAGACATTTTAGCTAAAGAAAATCTAGATAACGACTTTGAAAGATTCTGTGTAGAAGAAGACAATGAAGTTGTTTATGAAAAACGTGGAGTATTACTTCCAGTTATAGAAGGAAACATAGAAGGCACAAGATGCTTAAAATGTGACCAAATCTGTGAAATTTGTACAGAAGTTTGTCCAAATAGGGCAAATGTTGCTATTACAATTGATGGATATGAAGACCTACACCAAATTGTTCACTTAGATGGTATGTGTAACGAATGTGGTAACTGTGGAGTGTTCTGTCCTCATACAGGAAACCCATACAAAGACAAAGTTACAGTATTCTGGACAGAATTTGACTTTGAAGATTCAGAAAATGTTGGTTTCTTAAAGACTGGTGAAAACTCTTACAAGGTTAGAATGGAAAACGGAAATGTAGTTGATGCTAAGGTTGGAGAAGGAGTACTTTCTAAGGACCTAGAAAACTTCATTACTACAATTGAAAGAGATTACCCTTATTACATGAACCCAACAGGTAATGTAAAATAAGAAACTTAACTTAGAAGAGGGGGCCTAAGTCCCTCTTTTCTTATATAAAGGAGATAATATATGATATTAATTAATGGCGTAGTTATCACTAACGATAAAGACAATAACTTCTACGAAAATGGCGCTGTATATGTAAAGGGCAATGTAATAGAAGATATTGGAACAACTGAAGAGCTTAAGGGAAAATATCCAAATGAAGAAGTAGTAGATGTAAAGGGCAGAGTAATCATGCCAGGAATGATTTGTACTCACTCTCACATTTACTCAACTTATGCTAGAGGAATGGCAGCTTCAAAACCAACTGACAACTTCTATCATGTACTTGAAAACCTTTGGTGGGCCCTTGACAAACAACTTACCCTTGAAGATGTTAAGTTAAATGGTCTAACAATGTTTATGGAATCCATTACAAATGGTGTAACAACTGTAGTTGATCACCATGCTGGACCAAACTCTGTAGAAGGTTCTTTATTTGCCCTTGGTGAAGCGGCTCAAGAAACTGGAATGAGAACTTCCCTTTGCTATGAAGTATCTGACAGAGATGGAAAAGAAATTGCTTTTAAGGGAATAAAAGAAAACATAGACTGGATTAAGGCTTGTCAAAAAGACAATAAAGGTGATATGCTTCACGGCCTATTCGGACTTCATGCGGCCTTTACTTTATCTAATGAAACATTAGATAAAGCAAGAACTGAAATGGAAGGAGTTTATGACGGATATCACATTCACGTAGCTGAAGGTATCGAAGACCAATGGGAATCTTTAGAAAAATACAACAAACGTGTTGTAGAAAGACTACAAGACTTTGATATTTTATCTGAAAACACCCTTGCAATTCACAATGTTCACATTAACGAAAGAGAAATGGACATTTTACTACACCACAATACACCAGCAGTATTTAACCCAGAATCAAATATGAACAATGCAGTAGGTTGCCCTCCAATCCTTAGAATGAAAGAAAAGGGCATGCTAATCGGTCTTGGAACTGATGCTTATACAAATGATATGTTTGAATCTATGAAAGTTGCAAATATCTTACTTGCTCACAACGCTTGTGACCCAACTAAGGGATTTGGAGAAACTTTAGAATTCCAATTTAAAAACAATCCACTAATTATGAACAGATACTTAGATAAGAAAATTGGAGTTTTAGAAAAGGGAGCATACGCTGATATAATTACACTAGATTATGACCCAATCACTCCACTAAATGCTAATAACTGGGGTGGACATTCTCTATTCGGATTTACTGGAAAATTAGTAAATGACACTATTATTAACGGTGAATTTGTAATGAAGGACAAGGTTATAACTAAGCTTGACCAAAAAGAAATTCATGCTAAATCTCGTGAGAGAGCAGCTAAGATTTGGCCAAACATATAAATTATATTTTAAGTCAGCTGGTCCTTCTCCAGTTGACTTAAATTCTATTGTATAGGAATTATAATTAAATAAAAGGAATATATTATGACTTTACTAATAAAAAAAGCTAAAGCTCTTGTTACATGTGATAGTGAAGATAGGTTATTAAAAAACACAAACATATATATAGAAGACGGAATCATAAAGTACGTAGGCCAAGAAGATAAAGAGGCAGATGAGGTAATAGATGCTAGTGATATGTTAGTATATCCAGGTCTAATAAACACCCATCACCACTTGTATCAAACCTTTACAAGAAATCTTCCACAAGTACAAAACATGGAACTTTTTGACTGGTTAAAGACCCTTTATGAAATTTGGGCAGGTCTTGATTCTAATTCTATAAGGTATTCTTCACTTGTAGGAATGGGAGAATTACTTAAAAATGGTTGTACAACTTGTTTTGATCACCACTATGTCTTTTCGAAGGAAAGTGATGACTATATAGATGTACAATTTGAAGTAGCAAAAGAATTAGGTCTTAGGATGCATGCGGCACGTGGTTCCATGAGCCTTAGTGTAAAAGACGGAGGTCTTCCTCCTGATTCAGTGGTCCAAAGTCAAGAAAAGATTCTAATGGAATCAGAAAGACTAATAAAAACATATCACGACCCAAGTGTAAATTCCATGACCCAAATAGTTCTTGCCCCTTGTTCTCCATTTTCTGTAACTGGAGACCAAATGAAAGAGGCAGCAGACCTTGCTAGAAAATACAAGGTTAGACTTCACACACACTTAGCAGAAACCTTAGACGAAGAAGACTTTACCCTTTCTAAATTTAAAATGAGACCCCTTGAATATATGGAAAGTCTAGGCTGGGTTGGGGAAGATGTGTGGTTTGCCCATGGCATTCACTTTAACGATGAAGAACTTAAGCTTTTAAACCAAACTAACACTGGAGTTTGTCATTGTCCGATTTCCAATATGAAATTAGCTTCAGGGATTGCTAGAATTCCAGAAATGCTAGACCTAAACATTAGGGTTGGACTTGGAGTAGATGGCAGCGCTAGTAATGATGGCTCAAATTTATTAGAAGAAATTCGAGTTGGATTTTTACTTCACAGGCTAAATTCCAGCAAGAAGGCTCCTAGTGGCTATGACTTTTTAAAACTTGCAACTAAGGGTTCAGCAAGTTTACTGGGAAGGTCTGATCTAGGTTCCTTAGAAGTTGGGAAGGCTGGAGACCTATTTATGGTTAATTCAAATAGGATTGAACTAGTAGGTGCAGACTTAGACCCTAAATCCCTACTTGGTACAGTGGGAATAAAGGGTGGAGTAGATTATACAATTGTTGGAGGAAAAGTTCTTGTAAAAGATGGAGTCCTTCAAAATGTTGACGAAGAAAAGATTGTATATGAAGGAAAAAAAGAAGTAAATAGACTTTTAAATAGATAGAAAAACTAAATATGTAGGAAAGATTAGAAAAAAGAAAACCTTCTCTTTTTAAGAGTGAAGGTTGAAAATAGAAAATAATTAGAGGAGGAAATTAATGGGGGAAAAAAATTATCAAGGACTTTTTAACTTTGATGGGCAAGCGACTTTAGCAGAATCATTTCCTCTTGCCTTTCAACACGTAATAGCAATGATAGCGGGATGTATAACACCACCCCTTGATTTTGTCAGGGGCGGCTGGCTTAAGTCCCCAAGATACGATTATACTTATACAAATGTCACTAATAGGTTCAGCCTTAACTTCACTTTTAATGATTTATCCATTTAAGTTAATTGGGGCAAGGTTACCTATGATTTACGGAGTAAGTTTTGCTTACCTTCCAACTATGTTAGCCTTAGCTGGCCAATATGGAGCAGAGGGGCCAAATGAAGTAATAGCAGTTATATTGGGCGCCCAGATAGTAGGGGCAATAGCAGCCATATTATTTGGATTAGGTCTTAAGTACATACTTCCTTTGTTTCCACCTTTAGTATCAGGAACTGTGGTATTAGTTATTGGCCTTTCCCTTTATCCTGTAGCAATGAACTACATTGGTGGAGCTGGTGATGTTATGGCACCTGGTTGGGGAGCGTGGCAAAATTGGCTAGTAGGGGGACTGACCTTAATAGCAGGGATTATATTTAGTAACTTTGGAAAGGGAATGATAAGCCTAGCAAATGTACTTTTTGCTATGATTTTTGGATATATATTGTCATTTTTCTTTGGAATGGTTGACTTATCAAGTTTATCTGAAGCGGGTTGGGTTCCCTTCGTAAGACCACTACACTTTGGCCTAAGATTTGAACCATCTGCAATTGTATCTATAGTTATTTTGTTTATAGTTACAGCCATAGAGGGAATAGGCGATATGTCCTCAACTACTGTAGGTGGAATGAACAGGGTCCCAACAGACAGGGAACTTAGAGGTGGCATAATTGGATATGGAGTAGCAAATATTATTGGAGCCTTTGTATCATGTATGCCAACTGCCACTTTT
>CAMEGD010000084.1 GCA_945916025.1 uncultured Clostridia bacterium | reverse complement strand
AATGACAAGAGGAAAGAAGCTTACTTTATAAAGGAAATTTCTGAAAACCTAAAAAATTGTGTAGGCTGTACAGAAAAAGTTTGCTCATGTAAAACTAGAGAAAATATAGAAAACTTAACTAAGGGATATCTTGGTTCAGATGTGGTATTTTTAGGAAATATGATTAACTACATTGAAGATATAAAGAGAATTTCTCCAAAACGTTACTATAATTTATATAAGAAAATAAAAGAAGAAGAATTTGACAAGAAGATAATGTTAAGATAGAGGTGTAATATGGAAAATATGGATTTTGAAAAATTAACCCAACTAAGAAACAGTGAAAATGGATTTTCTAAATTTATAAAAATAGAAACAACAAAAATAGAAGAAGGTTATGCGGAGGCAAAAATTGAAATAAGCGATGACCACCTAAATGGCCACATGACCATTCACGGAGGACTTTTATTCTCCCTAGCTGACAATGTTGGAGGTTCAGCAGCCAGATCTTACGGCTACGATGTAGTAACAGTAAATGCCAATATAGAATACCTAGAAGCTGGCCAAAATGTAGAAACCCTATACGCAAAGGCAAAGGTCCTAAACCACGGAAACAAGATTTCAAGGTTTACAGTAACCTTAGAAGACCAACTAAAACACGTTTTAGCAATAGGAACCTTTACCTACTATAATATAGGAAAAAAAGTTCAATTTGAACAAGATATAAGAGTTTAGAAATAGCCCTAAGAAATTAGGGTTATTTTTTGCGAAATGAAAATTTTTTTCAAATATTTACTCCTACTAAAACTATGTTAACATATTGTGAAAGTGTTGGGATTATCTTTGACTTAAGGCTCTAATAGGGTTATAATGGGTTTTGTGTGAAAAATAACAAAGGGAAAGGATGACATAAATGAAAAAATTATTAGTATTATTAACTTTAGGATTAGCCTTAACTGGTTGTGGAAATGAAGGAAACACTTCGAACGAAAAAGCTCCAGAAGAATCTACTCAAGTTGAAGAAAGTGGAGCTTATGCCTATGAAGGCCAAGACCTAAAAGTAACCAGTGATGGTACAATTGAAGGAGAATCTGAATTTGCTACTAGGTATGAAGATGCTGAATTAAGTGAAGATGAACTTGCCTTTGGAGCAATTGTATTTGATAAGTACAAGGACAATTACTCAGTAAGATTTAATCCAGAAAATTATGAGTTTACACTAAAGGCTCAAGGAGAAGAATCTAACCTTTTAGCATCATATATAAGTGATATTTCCTTTGAAGAAAATAACTTAACTGAAGACTGGGAAACATACAAAAGTGCCATAGTAGAATCTTCAAAGACGATTGAAGGTTTTGAGGAAGTAAGGGCTCCAAAAATTAGCCTAGTAAACCCATTTAATGCTCATAAAATTCTATTCACAGCGGAAAATGGAGAATTGTCCTATGATTTTACAAATGAATTAAAAGGAAATACCATAGAAGAAGGAATAGACGCAGAATAAGACAAGGAACCAGAGACTGTAAAGGTCTCTGGTTTTTTAAATTGGATAAGATGTTACATTTTATACTTTTTGAGTATACATATACCAGAAAAAACATAGGAGGAATAGTATGTTATTAAAAGATAAAGTTGCCTTAATTACTGGTGCTAGTAGGGGGATGGGAGCTGCTATTGCTAGAGAGTTTTTAAGAAATGGAGCTACTGTAGTTGTTTGTGGTAGCCGTGAAGAGTCTGCCCTTAAGGCAGTTGAAGAACTTAAAAAGGAAGATGAAAGCTTCAAAGTTTATGGAAAGTGGCCAGATCTTTCTTCTCCTGAAGAAGTTTCCAAAACAGTAGAAGAAGTAGTAAAAGAATTTGGAAAACTAGATATTATGGTCAATAATGCAGGAGTAAGTGAAAAAACTCCAACTTTGGAAGTGGATCCAAACTTATTTAAAAAAGTTATAGACCTTAATGTAAACTCTGTATTTTATGGATGTCAAGCAGCAGCAAGGGTAATGAAAGAACAAGGTCAAGGAGTAATCATCAATACTTCCTCAATGGTAAGTAAGAATGGACAGCCTTCAGGGGTTGCCTATCCAGCTTCTAAATTTGCAGTAAATGGACTTACAATTTCACTTGCGAGGGAACTTGGCCAGTATGGAATAAGAGTAAATGCAGTTGCTCCAGGAGTTATGAATACGGACATGGTAAAAAGTCTTCCTGAAGCAATGATTCAACCTTTGGTTCAAGCTATTCCTATGAAGAGAATGGGCGAACCAGTTGACGTTGCTATGGTTTGTGTTTTCTTAGCATCAGACCTTGCCTCTTATGTAAGTGGCGACATTATTCATGTTGACGGTGGAATGACTGTTTAAAAAAAGGCCCAAGGGTCTTTTTTTATTGAGACTCCTAAACAATCTATATTTTTAATTCCCATTTTGTAAAACCAAAAGCCACCTGCTATTTATAAAAAACATAATTTTTTTAAAAGAAAAAAGCCCCTAAGGGCTTTAAAAATTCATAATTAATAAGCTGTCCATCCTCCATCAACAACTAATACTTCCCCATTAACAAAGGATGATTCATCAGATGCTAAGAAAAGATATGCTGGTGATAATTGGTCAGGTTGAGCAAATTTAGGAAATATTTTTACTCCTGCCATTAACTTTTCTAAAGTCTTGTTGTCAGGGTCACTTATACTACTTGCTATATTTGTAGATACAGAACCAGGAGCTATTGCATTTGTCCTAATCCCATCATCTGCATAGGTATAGGCAATGTTTTTTGTCATACCCACTACAGCATGTTTAGAAGTTACATAAGCAAGCCCACCTCTCATCCCGTGAAGGCCTCCTACTGAAGCAGTATTAATAATTGAGCCTTTTTTGTTTTTAATCATAGTTGGTAAGACTAATTTTGATAGTTTCATAATACTATGAACATTTACATCAAAGACCTTCATCCACAAATCCTCATCAATATTTTCTAAAGACTTGTATTGGTCTAGAATACCTGCGTTATTTACAAGTACATCAATAGTATTGTATTTACTTAAAGCTGAGTCCACTAAGTTCTTAAGGTCTTCATCCTTGCTAATATCAGTTGGAACTGAATAGATTTCTCCAGGATAGCCACCTTCTTTAACTTCATTTTCTAAAGTTTCTAACTTGTCTAAACTTCTAGCAGCAGCGACTACCTTAGCCCCTTCCTTTGCAAAAAGTAAAGCAACATTACGACCTATACCAGAGCTTGCTCCTGTTACAATTGCTACTTTATTTTCTAATCTCATAATTTACCTCCAAAAATTTCCCTACTTTACACATCCAAAAAACTAGATAAAAATACTAGATTTTATTATAGATATTTTACCCTAGGAAAAGTAAATATAAACAAAATGAATCTTCTTATTTTTTATTTTATAAAAGCCTATATCACTTAGTAATCTTGAAGAATTGTACCTTTTAAACTATAATATTTTAGAAAAATTTATTAAGGGGACCATAATGGAAAGAATAAAAGTTTTTTTACAAAACCATAGAAATATAATTAGGATAACCAGATATTCTCTAGTTTCCTTTTTGTTATTAATTTTAACTTGGGTAGTAGATTACAGGTATTCATATACAAAAGGTTACTTTCCATCTTTACTACTTTTGTCTAAGGATGTTGTAGCCCAATTTTTGTCTAACTTGTCAGGTGTATTTTTGACAGTTACTACATTTACATTTACGACTATTTTGACAGTTCTAAATTAGTACTCATCCTCATTTACACCTAGAGAAACCCAGGACTTTATTGACAGACCAAATGTCCTGTCCCTATTTGGAATATTCATTGGTGGATTTTTTTATACAGTCTTGTCTTTGTTTTTACTACAACAAATTGAAATCGAAGAAAAGGTCTTGTCAGGGACTATTGGAATATTTTATGAAATTTCTGCCATGATTGCCTTTATCTTATTTATACAAAGTGTTCTAAAGGACATTGTTGAAAATGTAGTGGACAATATTTACAAAAAAAGTCTATTCCTAGTACAAAAGTAAGCAGAGGCTAGAAAAAACTCTGAAAGGTATTCAGTAGAAGAATTTGTTGGGAATGTTGATTTATATATCCCAAGTACAGGGTGCTTGTTTTCCATTGACTTCAGTGGACTTTCTGAAAGTTTAAAGGACATAAAAAGTGAACTTATAATTCAAAAAAAGATTGGAGACTTTGTTCCTAAAGGGGTAAAAAATAGATCTTTAAAACTAATAGACCAAAGTGAATTAGGTGAGGAAGAAATAAAGGAACTTAGGGAGAGTATCTGCAAATCTAGCTGAAATAGCAATGAAGGCCTTAAACTATAAATGGAGACCCTAGGAGACCCTAGGGTTTCTAAGTCCCTAATAGAGGGACTGATTCTCATATATATGATGGCTAATAGGTCCACCTGGGACGAAGTAGCTGAGTTTATTGACTATGCCCATGAAATATTACAAGGACAAATCAACAACCAGTTAGACAAAACTATGATTAATGATATAGTAGAAGAGTTTAAGAGGAACAAGAAATCCTTTGAGTTAGGAGAATAAGACCTACAAGTCTATTATCATTTCAATAAAAGTTTTATTATCTTTAACTACCCTAAAGCACATGGCCTTCCAAAAGTCTTGGGCTTTTTTGTTTTCCTTTAAAACCCCTAGCATAATAGCAGAAAAGTTATTATCTCTAGCCATATGCATTAAATCACCAAAAAGTTTTTTACCATGTCCCAACCTATGTAACTTTCCATCAATTACAAATAGTCCAATATACATAATATCTTTTCTAGGATAACCATTTATAAGGTCTAATACTCCGACTAGGTTCTTGTCCATAGAATAAACTAAACCAAAAAACTTATCCTCATAGTCTATACCAGAAGGTGTCAACTCTAGGTCCTTTATAACTGTATTTTTTGTTAGTTTTTCTCTTTTACCTGTTTCTTCTTCTGACAGCATATTAAAAAATTCTTCGCTAGACTTATAGATTCTTAAGGCTAAGTCAATGTTTTCCACTTCATCAAAATATTTAATTCTTTCAAATTTATAATTATCTAGTAGTATTTTCATAATTAAGTCATAACAAAAGGAAAGACTTTTGTCAATTAATAATTAGGAATATAAATAAATGAGGACAAACTTACATTTAAGCATATTATTATCAATAATTTTATACGAAATTATCTGTTATTCCATAGCTTTATAGGGTAACTTACTTAATGATAGAAGAAAAAACCTTGAGTATGATAAAAAATTATTAATCCTTTTACAATTGATGTTTTTATATTAGATAAAATTTGATATAATTGATGCATAAGAGTTAGAATTAAATAATGCTTTAATATCCAAAAATAATATTTTGTATATTAGGATGATTTTTTATAGCTATTTATTCTAATTCAGTATAAGTTTATTTATAAGGTAGAAAAGGTTTACATTAATTCTTATAACAAGGAGGGAAAGTATGGCAAAAAAGACACCGCTTTATGATGCTCATGTTGAGGCTGGCGGAAAAGTTGTGGATTATGCTGGATGGTTACTACCTGTTGAATATGAAGGACTAGTAGCTGAGCATAATGCAGTTAGAGAAAAGGTTGGCATGTTCGATGTTTCTCACATGGGAGAGATTACCCTAATAGGAAAAGATGCTCTTAAATTTGCTGATTATATGATAACAAGCAATATTAAGACCCTTGAAAATGGCAAGGTTATTTATGGTTTCCTATGTAGAGGAAATGGTGGGGGAGTAGATGGTGTGGTAACTCACAAGGCCAACGATGAAGATA
>CAMEGD010000083.1 GCA_945916025.1 uncultured Clostridia bacterium | reverse complement strand
AAGAGTTAGAATTGAGACATCCATGCTTTAGTAAAAAAGCTCATTTTAACAAGGGTAGGATACATCTTCCTGTAAGTCCTTTATGCAATATTCAATGTAAGTTTTGTAAAAGGGGCTTTAACAAGTTTGAGGAGAGACCGGGGGTAACAAGGAAGATATTAAAACCAGAGGAAAGTGTAGAAATTGTAAGAAAGGCATTGGAACTTTGTCCTGAAATATCAGTAGTAGGAATAGCAGGACCAGGAGATACTTTAGCAACAGATGATGCAGTAAATACTTTTGCAGCAATAGGGAAGGAGTTTCCAGAGTTAATAAGTTGTTTAAGTACCAATGGATTAGAATTATACAATAAGGCTGAAGCTATAGCAAATGCTGGTGTAAAGACATTAACAGTCACTGTAAATTCAGTAAATCCTAAAACACAAAAGGACATAATTTCTTATATAAATGTTAATGGCAAAAAGGTAATAGGAGAAGAGGCGGCAAGAATACTAATAGATGCTCAATTACGTGGAATAAAGAAGATATCTGAATTGGGAGTAGTAGTTAAAATAAACACTGTATTAATACCTGGTTTAAATGATGGAGAAATTGAGGAGATAGCTAAGGCTACAGCAGATAGAGGGGCAAGTATTATAAATATAATACCATTGATACCTCAAAATGAGTTTGCAGATCGTAGAAGACCTACTTGTGAAGAAATTGAAAAAGCGCGAAGTGATGCAGAAAAGTATCTTAAGGTATTTAAACATTGTAAACATTGTAGAGCTGATGCTTGTGGAATACCAGGTAAAGGGGTAGATATCTCAAAGCTTCTATATGATATTCAAGTGGAAGAGACTTTTTCACATGGTTAAAGAATAGAATGAGGGGTGTAATTTATATGGGTAAAAATTATAGAATTGGAACAGTTGCAATAAAAGGTGGATATACTCCAAAGGGGGGAGAACCAAAAGTGGTGCCTATTGTACAAAGTGCTACTTATGAGCAAGATGATCCAGAGTTTGTTGCGAAGGTATTTAATTTAGAGGCAGAAGGATATTTGTATGGAAGGACAGGAAATCCAACAGTTACGGCATTAGAAGAAAAGTTTGCAGAGCTTGAAAAAGGTGTTGCAGCGGTAGCAACCGCGTGTGGACAAGCTGCTGTACTTTATTCAATATTAGCTTTAGCTAAGGCTGGTGATCATATTATAGCTTCATCGGCAGTATATGGAGGAACCTATAATCTATTAAAGATAAATTTACCTAAGTTAGGGATAGAAACTACTTTTGTAGATTCAGAAGCAAGTAAGGAAGAGATTTTAAAGGCTGCTAAACCTAATACAAAAGCAATTTATGGAGAGACTATCGGAAATCCAGGATTAAATGTATTAGACTTTGAGAAGTTTTCATCTATAGCTAAAGAATTAGATATACCATTTATAGTAGATAACACAATAGCTACACCATATTTAATAAATCCTATTGAACATGGAGCTAATATTGTAGTACATTCTACTACTAAATATGCTAATGGACATGCAGATGCATTAGGTGGAATTATTGTAGATGGAGGTAATTTTAATTGGGATAATGGAAAATTCCAAGACTTTGTAGATGAAGATCCAAGTTATCATGGAATAAGTTTTGTAAAAAACTTTGAAAATGCAGCGTATGCTACTAAAATACATGCAACATTGATTAGAGACTTTGGAGCTATTCCAGCACCGGTAAATGCATTCTTAACTAATAGGGGATTGGAAACATTGCATTTAAGAGTACAAAGACATAGTGAAAATGCTCTGAAGCTAGCAAAATATTTAGAAAGTCATCCTAAAGTTGCATGGGTTAATTACCCTTATTTAGAGTCAAGTTCTCAATATAGTAGAGCAAAGAAATATTTAAGAGGTGGCGGAAGTGGGATTTTGACTTTTGGATTAAAAGGGGGAGAGGTTGCAGCTAAAAAGCTAATAGAAAATTTAGAGGTAACATCTTTAGTAGTAAATTTGGGAGATGTACGTTCATATATAATTCATCCATGGAGTACTACTCATGCACAATTATCAAGTGATGAAAAAATCAAAAGTGGAGTATTACCAGATCTTCTAAGAGTTTCTGTAGGAATTGAGGATATTAATGATATTATTGAGGATTATAGTGAAGCTTTAGAAAAAATATGATATGTGGAGGGATATGAATGAGTATTAATTTAGAGCATCCAGAGGTTCAAAAAAGAGAAGAGAGATTAAATTCTATAAGTGGATTTGCAGGTACTGCTAGAGAACTTTGTGATAAGTCTAATAGTGGTAGGTTATGTGATAAAAAACGTAGTTTTAGTCAATGTTTAGGATGTAGTTCAGGTAATGCTATATGTCAGAGCATAATGATTCAAGATACAGTTACTATAAATCATGCACCACTTGGATGTGCTGGAGATTTTGCAGATTTTAATTTTACTAATAGAGTAAATAGAGGGTTTAGAAATTTAGAGATAAAAAATTGTAGAGCTATTAGTACAAATTTAGAAGAGAAAGACACTATTTATGGTGGAGGAGAAAAGTTAAAGAAAACTATTGAGTTAGCATATGAAAGATATAATCCGAAGGCTATATTTGTAACAGCTTCTTGTGCATCAGGAATTATAGGAGATGATATAGAATCAATAACAAATGAAGCAGAGGAAAAACTAGGTATTCCAGTTGCATATATTTCTTGTGAAGGATTTAGATCTAAATTATGGACTACAGGATTTGACGCAACATTTCATGGAATCTTAAGAAAAGTTGTAAAACCACCTGTTAAGAAACAGGACGACCTAATAAATGTAATAAACTTCTGGGGAAGCGATATATTTACCGACCTATTTAAGAAACTTAATTTACGACCTAATTATATAGTACCATTTTCAACAATAGAGCAATTAGAAAAAATATCTGAGGCAGCAGCAACAGTACAAATCTGTCCAACTCTTGGAACTTATTTAGCAGCAGGATTAGAGCAAGAATATGGAGTTAAAGAAGTAAAGGCACCAGTACCATATGGTCTAAAAGGAACAGATAATTGGTTTAGGGAACTTGGAAAAATAACTGGAAAAGAAAAAGAAGTAGAAGAATTAATAGCAGAAGAAAAGGAGAAAATTGCACCTAAGCTTAAAGAATTAAGAGAAAAGCTTAAGGGAAAAAGAGCTTATGTAACAGCAGGGGCAGCGCATGGTCATAGTATAATTGCTCTTTTAAAGGAACTTGGATTAGAAGTTACTGGAGCAGGTATATTCCATCATGATCCTAAATATGATTGCGATGGTGGCGTTAGAAATAAGTGTTGTAATGGAAGTACTGAAAGTTTAAATCACGTAGTAGATACTTATGGAGATGTACCTAATTTCCATGTCTGTAATAAGCAAGCCTTTGAATTAGTAAATAATTTAAATAGAATAAAGCCAGATTTGTTAATAGCTAGACATGGTGGAGTTTCAGTATGGGGAATAAAACTTGGAATTCCAACATTGTTAGTTGGTGATGAACAATTTGGATTAGGTTATCAAGGAATAATAAATTATGGAGAAAAAATTCTTCAAATATTAAATACAAAAGAATTTTCTGAGAATATTGCTTCTCATGCATTATCACCATATTCAGATTGGTGGCTTAGTCAGCCTGCAAATAAATTTATAGGGGGAAAGTAAAATGGTAAAAGCGGTAGAACAACCTAGACATTTTTGTACTTTAGGAGCACAACAAACAGTAGTTGCAATAAAGAAATCAATACCAATATTACACTCAGGACCTGGATGTGGTGTGAAACTTTTCCGTGGATTAAGTACAGATTCAGGATACCAAGGTATAGGGTATGGTGGTGGAAGTACTATACCTTGTACAAATACTACTGAGAGAGAAGTAGTTTTTGGTGGAGAAAGAAGATTAAAAGAAGTTATAGATGGAGCATTTCAAGTTTTAAATGCTGATTTGTTTGTAGTATTAACAGGATGTACAGCTGATATAGTTGGTGATGATATTGGACAAGTAGTTAGTGAATATCAAGATGAAGGTAAACCAATAGTGTATGCTGAGACTGGTGGATTTAAGGGAACAAATTTAAAAGGTCATGAGATAGTAATTAAAGCTATTGTGGATCAATATGTTGGAGATGTTAAGCCTAATGTAGAAAAAGGTCTTGTAAACTTATGGTCTGTAGTTCCATATCAAGATCCGTTTTGGTCAGGAGATTTAGGTGAAATTAAGAGGCTTTTAGAAGGTATAGGACTTAAAGTTAATACATTCTTTGGACCAGATTCAGAGGGATTAAGTGAGTGGAAGAGTATACCTAATGCACAGTTTAATTTAGTACTTCATCCATGGGTAGGTATAGATACAGCTAAACATTTAGAAAAGAAATATGGAACACCATTTTTACATTATCCTACATTACCAGTAGGAGGAAAAGAAACTACTAAATTCTTAAGAGAAGTAGGTAAATTTGCTGGTATTGATGAAGAAGTAGTTGAAAAGTTTATAAGAAAAGAAGAAGAACGCTACTATTACTATATAGATAGAGCAGCAGACTTCTTTGTAGAATTCCGTTATGACTTGGCTAGCAGTTTCTACAACATAAATGAAGCATCATATAGCCTTGGTATAAGTAAGTTTTTGATTAATGAATTAGGTATTTCACCAGGGGTTCAATATATTACTGATGATACACCAGAAAAATATCAAGAATTAATAAGAAATGAGTTTAAAAATATATCACCATATAAGTCAGCAGAAGTAAATTTTGAAGTTGATGGTGGAAAAATTAGTGAAGAAATAAGAAAAGATATAGGTAACAATAAACCTATTATTTTAGGAAGTAGCTGGGATAGAGATTTAATTAATGAACTTGATGGCTTTGGGCTAAATATTGCCTTGCCAGTACAACATAGGTTAGTTATGAACAAGCACTATGTTGGATATAGCGGAGGATTAACTTTAACAGAGGATATCTATACGACTATATTGGACACCTATAAATAGGAGGTTGAATAACGTTAACGAAAACTTATAAAAATTATAAATAAGTGTTGCGTTTTATAACTTTTCAGGAATAAATGGGATTGAAATTATAGATACTATTGAAAGATAAAAGATTCAATAAAACCAAGAAAATGGTTAAGGAGTTGCTTTATTATGATAAAAACATTAAAAGTAATGTTAATTCCTAATAATAAGCAGAAGTCTAAATTATTTCAATCAGCAGGGGTAGCCCGTTTTGCTTATAATTGGGCATTAGTCAGGGAACAAGAAAATTATAAAGATTGTGGTACTTTTTTATCTGATTATGATTTAAGAAAAGAATTTACTAAACTAAAAACACATGAAGAATATAAATGGCTTAATGATTATTCTAATAATATAACCAAGCAGGCAATTAAAGATGCTTGTTTAACTTATAAGAGATTTTTCAAGGGACAATCTGCTTTTCCAAAATTTAAAAGCAAAAGAAAATCAAAACTAAGTTTTTATATTGATACTGATAAAATTAAGTTTACAAATAAAAAAGTTAAACTTGAAAAAATAACATTAAGCAAAAAGAAAAATAAACAGAAACTTAATTGGATAAGACTTGCTGAAAGAAACAGTATACCAATAGATAGCAAGTATATTAATCCGAGAATAACATTTGATGGTATCAACTGGTGGATTAGTGTCGGTATAAAGTATGCCGATAATAAGGAAGTACCAGTAAATGATGGTATAGGAATTGACTTAGGAATAAAGGACTTAGCAATATGTAGTGATATTGATAAGCCTTATAAAAATATAAATAAAACTCAAAAAGTAAGAAAATTAAAAAAGAAAAAACGTAGGTTACAACGTAAGATATCTAAAAAATA
>CAMEGD010000082.1 GCA_945916025.1 uncultured Clostridia bacterium | reverse complement strand
AAAGACAATCCTTCAACAACTGTAAACGAAGAAACTTTTGCTAAATTTACAGTATCTGGAAAATATGTTGACTTAGAAATGCCAGACGTTAATGGAAAAATAGAAATATCTAAATCTACAAAATTATTTGTAGCTGACGTAAAGAACAATGCTCTTAAAGAAGTAGAAAATATTGAAGCTGCATTTAGATTATTAAACATTGATGGTCATAAAGTTCAAAACGTATACGTTGGTTATGATGTAGATGACAGTGTAAACTTAGGAAAAGTTATAGTATTTAACTCTATTGACAAGTACATGGGTGAAGAAGCTATCGTAAGAATTACTGGCGACTTAAACTCAGCTTACAAATTTAGAGCAGAAGACACTAAAGGTGCTGAAAAAGTTTATGACGTATCTAACATTCCTCTATTCCCAACTAATGATTTATTAGATGAATATGATGTAGTTAGAATTACAGACAACACTAATGTTCAAGACAGAGCAAGCCTAATCCTTATTAATGCATCTGAAGACCCAATTTACAAAGTAGTAAAAGCAGGTGAAAGATATATTACTTTAAGAGACAAAGCTGGCTTCCAATGGACTTATGAATTAGCAAGAGACAAAAAAGTATTCTTAGAAGGTCAATACAAAGATAATGTATTCGTACAAGTTCACTATGCTGACTTAAATAAATCAGTTATTGATGTAGTTTCTGTATATGGAAACGACTACAGAGGAGCTCTTGACAAGGGAGTTTACGTAGGCGAAGAAACTGGTTACATTTATGGTCTAGTAGTAGAAAAAGATGGTAAATATACTGTAACAATTGCTGACAAGATAGACAGAGGAATTTTAGTAAATTCTAGAACTTATGAAGTTGCTTCTGACTGGGCAGATGAAGCTAGATCATACCAAGGAGAAGCAGGAAAATTAAGTACTGATAAGATATCTTTCAAAGTTGCTGAAAAATTTGGCGAAACAAAATATATCTATGACATTGTAAAATTAACTACTCAAGAAGAAGTTGAATTAGCAGAAGAAGTAAATGCTTATGTAAAATTAGCATCAGCTCTTCCTACTACAACTGAAATCGAAGAAATGGATGATATGGATGATCTTGATAAATTAATAGCATTAAGAACTGAAATTGAATCAGTAATTGATAAATTTGATACTCTTTCTGAAAATGCTCAAAAAGATCCATTAGCTTTAAAATGGTTTGGATACGCTACAGCTAAATTAGAAGCTGTTAATAAAACAATTACAACACTTAACAACTAAACAATAAAAGTGCGAAACGACAATTTTATAAACTAAAATATTAGTGAAATAAATTGGAAGAAGGCCTATATACTTAAAGTATATAGGTCTTCTTTTTAGCTATCTATATTGGTTCTTTGTCAAATAGTGTTGATGAAGAATTGTAATAGTACTCAACAGCGCTAAGCAACTTGCTTGGCGCTTTTTTATAATCACTCCTTTAAATTTGTTTTGACGACTATATTTTAAAATACACTGATTTATATGTTTATTAATTTTCACTTATATGTTGGGTGCACTTGCACCCTTTTTTATTTTGTATGGACCCATGGGTTTTGTAGGGGCTGATGTGTAACGAGATGTCTATGACTATATTTATGTAAATAATTTACGACTTCGCAATTTAATGAGCCTTTGGTTCATCATGGTCGATGTGGGCATCGACTCCTAAAGCTATGGTAATTTTATTAAAAATTCTAAAAAATTAATAAATTTGTAAATATTTTGTAGTAATTTGGTGATAGTTTAATGATATACTATAAACAATTACATAGGAGGTAATAGTTATGAAAAAAATATTGTCGCTCGTTATGGCTTTACTACTAGTTTTTTCTAGTTTTTCTGCTGTTATGGCAGCTGAAACCTACACTCAAGATGAAAAAATAGACTGGCTTGTTCAAGAAAATATTTTGAATGGTAGAAGGCTAAATGCTGATGGGTCAATGGACCTAGAACTTAATTCAGGTATTACTAGGGCAGAAATTACAAAACTTCTTGTTTTTGTTTTAGGAAAACAAACTTCTGCCGATCAAATTTATGGAACTATTAGTCCATTTAAAGATGTTCCTAAGAACCACTGGGGAAATGGCTATATTACTGTAGCTACTTCTACTTCAACTAATAATGGAAACAGCAGGATCATCGTTGGTTATCCTGATGGAAAGTTCTATCCTGAAAAGGATGTTACTTATGGTGAAATCGCAGCTATGTTAGTTAGAATTACTAAGGCGAACTTAACTAATTCTATGGAAAAAAATGCTTCTTGGCCAGAATCTTATATTAGATGGGCTACTGAAGAAGGCATTTTAAAAGGTCTAAAAATAGCTGATCCTAACAAAAAAGCTCCTCGTAAAGATGCTTTTGAAATGATTTTTAATACAATGGAAGAGCTTGGAAAGGTAAAAGCTAACAAGTCTGATGTTACTTCTCTAAAGAGCCTTGTAATTGATGGATATGTTGCTGTTACTACTTCTAAGGACAAGACTGATTACAACATCAATCTTCCTAAGTCAATGAACTTAAAGAACTTAAGGGCTAGTGATATTAGAATTACCACTACTGACCCTAAGGCTACTGTTACAAAACCAGTTCCTAGAGATGATAACAAGGTTTGGGATTTTGTTGTAGTTGCTGAAAATGGTAAAGATGCTGTTGCTTATACTCTTACTATTAATGGTGGTGTAAGTGTAAATTCTGAAACTGGCGTGGATTCTGTTAGTGTTTATGGTATTAAGGTTACTAGGTCTTTGACTGATGATACTAAGTTTTATGTAAGTCTTCCAAGCAAATACGATGTATCTAATGTTAGAGATTGGGATGTTGAAATTATTCCTACTAACAAGGATGCAAAAGTGTCAAAAATTTATAGTTCTGATTTAAGAAATGGTATTAAGTTTGCTGTTGTTTCTTCTAATGGTATTAATATGACTGAGTATACTATTTATACTGACGGTTACTATTATGGCAAGGCTAAGGCTGGAGCTGATTTAGTTGTAGCTAGATATGCTGATTTAAGCAGATACGATGCTGAAAAAGCTATAGACTCATGGTCCTATGATCCTAAACTTGTAAGAAGCTTTTCTTGGTATAGTAAACCTTCAACTGCAACTGTTAGGGAAAATGTACCAGGTATTGTAGAAGTTTTATACATGGATGGAAGTCGTGAACTAGTTGATGTTTACGTAGACGTAAGATCTAGTGTTTATAGTGATTTAGTCTATAGATTTACTGTGGATAGATATGGTGTAAATGAGCATACTATAAATCCAGACAGATTAATTGGTTTAAGAGTAGTTGAGTCTCGATCTGGATATACCAAATTAAGAGTTATTGAAAGAGACGGATTTACTGGAAGTAGGAATTTTAGTGTAGAAGTTTCCGAATTTGGTAATACATTTAGAAATGTTGATATAGACGGAGATTATATTACTATTAGTGGCTATGGTGACAGATACACTGTTACATTAAAATTTTATTAAATAGTAATTGAAAGTGGGGGCAGATTTGCTCCCATTTTTTGTTTGTGCCGGAAAATGCGTAAAGGTAGGGGCTTTATTCCCACATCAGCCCTATTGGGCCCAGGTCGAAAATGATATTGTAAAAGTGTTATTTGTGTCTATGTATATATTTCTGGTTGAGAATTATTGGCGACATAATTTAATGAATCTTCGGTTCATTATGGCTGAAGAAGGGCTTCAGCCACTAGGGGTGCGGTATCCAATTATAGGCATCGGTCACTACAGGTGGGGGACATAAAAAAACTAGCCGATAATTTACCGGCTAGATCTTTGTTTTCTTATCTTTTTATTGTATCGTCATGGTCATCGACGATTCTTTCTTCTCTTACAACTGTGTGTCCATTTTCATCTACATAGGTTTCTTCTTTTCTTACCACTCTGTCATTTGGTGTTATAGGGTCTCTGTCGATTACTTCTCTAGTATTTGTATGAACTTCTCTTGTGTTTGTATGAACGTCTCTGTCTCTTCCTCTAGATGCTAATAGGATTATTAGTAATAATACTCCAGCTCCTATTAATAGAAGGGTAGTCATATCTAGTCCAAACAATACATCGTCTCTTTCTATTTGTTGTTCAATCTCTTGTGTTACTTCAGTTGTAGTTGTCTCTGTTGTAGTAGTTTCTACTGGTTCTGCTGCTTCTGTAGTTTCTACTGGTTCTGCTGCTTCTGTAGTTTCTGCTGGTTCTTCAGCAGGAGCATCTGTTGCATAAACTGGAGTTCCTACTAGTAATAATGCCATTAAGGCCACGGACAATAATATACTTAATTTTTTCATAATTTACCTCGCTTTAGATTTTTAAATATAATTTGATAGTCATTATATACCCTGTAAAGGTATCTAAAAGCAGATTATATGATTTATTTTCATAAATTCACAGACTTTTCAAAATTTACTATCCAAAATGTTTTTTATTTCATGGCCAGTTAATATATTTTTGGAAAGGGTTGTTCTACTGTCTAAGGTCTTAAGTCTATAGCCATCTTTAAAGACTATATAGGTTACTGTCTTTTCTACCTGGATCCTCTTAAGTTCTGAGATATTAATGTATCCATAGGCTCCGTCTGATTTTCCAATGGGCTTTCGCACCTTTACTTTTACAAGGACTTGGTTGTCAATTATTAGAGGTATGTTTTGTTTTATACCTAAGTCCCTAAATTTTGTTTTCAAGGCTGAAAAATCTATCATATAAAATTTTAGCAAGTTTTTTATAAAGGTTCTAATTGTATTTGGGTAAAGTATCTTATTTTGTTCTTTTGTATAGACGTATGTAGTATCTCCATATTCTGTATACACTGGGACAATTGCTTGGATTTTTTCGTCATGGACTCTCTTCATGTCTTCACTCCCTTCTTATATTCTTATTTTAACAGAACAAATGTTCTAATACAAGGATAATTTTCCGAATCACATAAAAATCTTTTTTGCTCCAATATATGCTATAATATTATATATACTTGGAGGTTTTTATGAAGAGATTTATTGGAATAGTTTTTATTTTTATTTTTATATTTTTCCCAAGTCCTTCTTATGCTTTTGAGGATGTTTCCTACTTGCATTGGGCTTATGAGGATATTAATTCCCTAAGTGATGAAGGTGTTTTTGGGGGTTATGAGGACGGAACCTTCCAGCCAGAAAAGTATGTTTCTTTACTTGAAATTTTTTCTATAATCCAAAGAATGGACAAACCAAGTGATTTGGATATGGCTAGGGCTATGAGGATGTATGAGGGATTCTTGTCTTCTTACAATATTTCAGACTGGGCAAAGCCTGGTATTTCTTATGGTTTATACAAAAATATTCTTTATGAGTCTGAAATTAATAAGGCCTACGAAAGTGGTCTTCTTAGTGATATTCCTAAAAAACACAGTGATTTTCCTACGAGGGAAGAAATTGCTGTGTATTTTGGAAGGTTTTTGGAGGTAGCTCCTGATTATGACCATTCTAATTTAGCTTATGGGGATATTGATAGTATTGGAAAAGCCCTTGCCAATGATTTGGAGGTGAGTGATTATCTTTCTCCTTTAGTAGACTTGGGAGTATTTTCAAGTGAAGGTAGTGAGGGTAATTTTGAACCTACTAGGCCTTTTAGAAGGGCAGAGATGGCATCCATTGTAGTGTCTTCCTTGGAATTTATTAATAGTGAGAGATAGGTTTAAAGACGGTGATTTGTTTTACCGTCTTTTTTTATTGTAGGTGATGTGGGAATCGCCCCCTACGTGTGAGGGATACTGCACAATAAAAAAAGCCGCGAATTAATCGCGACTTTATTTTTTAAAAGATAACTTATTGAAGTACTAAGTCTACTTTGTCTAATACTACGTCTAAAAGGCTGCCATCTTCTAACAATTCTGATGCTACTTCTAATTCATCGAACAATTCGAAGTTCTTGTCATCATCGATAAATGGAATGTTTTCTCTTACTAGGTCATAAGCTGCTTGTGTTCCTACTCCTAATTTAAAGTCATCTACCATATCTTTTCTGAAGTCAAGGGCTTGGCAAGCTGCCATAATTTCTGTTGCAACTACTCTTCTAGAGTTTTGAACGATTTGTTTTGCGTGTCTTGCTGAGATTGTTCCCATTGAAACGAAGTCTTCTT
>CAMEGD010000081.1 GCA_945916025.1 uncultured Clostridia bacterium | reverse complement strand
CAAAGATTTCTGAAATGATTTCACAAGAAATCGGTGGGGAATTATTAAGGTTGAATCCATTAGAAACTCTATCCAAAGAAGAAATAGAAAATAATGATGATTATATTTCTATTATGGAAAATAATTTAGAGGGAATTTATAAGGCTTTAAATGAATAAAATTATAGAAGTTAAAGATGTATCCTTTGGATATGACAAAAACTTAATATTAGATAGGATTAATTTCTCTGTAGAGGAGGGAGAATTTGTTGCCATAGTTGGTGAAAATGGTGCTGGTAAGTCTACACTAATGAAATTAATCATTGGCCAACTTAAACCTGAATCAGGAGAAATCTTATTTAATTATCAGGATAGGATTGGATATGTGCCTCAGCTTAGTGCGGCCATATCCAATAATTTTCCTATAACAGTTGAGGAAATAATGTCCTTAAGTTTAAAGAAAAGTTTTAAAGATCTTATGAGTAAGGATAGTATAGAAGAAAAGAAAATAGACATTATCTTAAATATAGTTGGTTTAGAAGGTAAAAAGAACTTTTTATATGGAGATCTATCAGGTGGTCAAAAACAAAAGACTATGCTAGGTAAGGCCTTAATTACCAATCCAAAACTTTTATTACTAGATGAACCTTTAATTGGACTTGATCAAGAATCTAAAGATGGTTTTTTGAAAATGCTCCACCATCAAAGTAGAGAGCATGGAATTACAATAATGATGATTACCCATGAACTGGATTATTTAAAAGATTATCTTGACAAGGTTCTTATATTAGAAGAAGGAGAGGTAAAGGAAGGATGTTAGAATTACTTCAATATGATTTTTTACAAAGGGCCTTTATTGTATCTGGATTATTAGCTTTAATAATGCCATTGATTGGAATAGTAATTGTAAATAAAAACATTTCAGTAATTGGGGATGCCCTTTCTCACTCGTCTTTAGTAGGGGTAATCTTTGGTATTTTAATAGGGATAAATCCTATTATTTCTACTATAATTGTATGTATATTAGCTAGTATTTTAATAGAGTTTTTAAGAAAAAAATTTCCAGGACATTCTTCAATATCAACAACAATAATTATGAGTGCTAGTATTGGACTTGCAAGTGTACTTACTGACTTTGTAAGTGGTGGTGCAAATTTAGAAATTTTTTTATTTGGGTCTATTGTAGCCATAGGTCCTCAGGATTTAAAAATTGTATTAGTTCTTAGTCTAGTTGTCTTGTTTTTTTCCATATACTATTACAAGGACCTTCAGCATATTAGTTTTGATGAAGTTAGCGCTAGGGTATCGGGAATAAAGGTAGAGTTTGTAAATTTTGTTTTTTCTGTCTTAACAGCCTTAACAATTGCAATAGCATCAAGGTCAATCGGTGTAATGATAGTATCTAGTATGTTAGTTATTCCTGTAGCTTGTGGCATACAACTTAGACAATCATATTTTAGGACAATTATTATTTCTAGCTTATTAGGTTTAGTATTTATGTTTTTAGGACTAGTTCTGTCCTTTTATTTAAACCTTAAACCTGGTGGAACAACTGTAATTATTGCTACATTAACTTTGATTTTAATAATTTTATTTAAAAATAAGAAGTAATTAGTTATTAATATAGTAATATTAGGAAAATATTGTATATGAGCCTAAAATTTATTGAAAAGACGCCTATATTATGTTAATATACTAATAGCTTTTAAGCCACCGTGTCGGAACTGGCAGACGAGACAGACTCAAAATCTGTTATCCGTAAGGGTGTGTGGGTTCGATTCCCACTGGTGGCACCATTAGACTGTGAGCATTTTGTTTACAGTCTTTTTTTATGACTTTAAAAGATTAATTAGGGTATAGTACTAAAACAACAAAGGGGGATATTATGGATTACAAAATAGAAAAAGATTCTCTGGGCCAAGTAAAAGTTCCTATAGACAAATACTGGGGAGCCCAGACTCAAAGAAGTTTCGAAAACTTTAAGGTTGGTAATGAAAAAATGCCTAGAGAAATAGTACAATCACTGGCTATTGTAAAAAAAGCATCAGCCCTTGTAAATAGCGAGCTAGGACTATTGGATAAGAACAAGGCTTCTTTAATAGAAAAGGTTGCAGATGAAATAATATCTGGGAAATTAGATGATCACTTTCCACTTGTAGTGTGGCAAACTGGCAGTGGGACTCAAACAAATATGAATGTGAACGAAGTGATTTCAAATAGGGCAAGGGAATTAGATTCCAGTATCTTTGTCCATCCAAATGATGATGTAAATAAGTCTCAGTCTTCAAATGATACTTTTCCTACAGCTATGCATATTTCAGCTGTAGATAAGATGCAAAATCATCTACTTCCAAATCTAATTTATATGAGGGATGAGCTTAAAAAGCTAGAAGATAAGTATATGGACCTTGTAAAAATAGGTAGAACCCATCTTCAAGATGCAACTCCACTAACCTTGGGACAAGAAATTAGTGGTTGGAGAATAATGATAGATAAAAATATTAATATGGTAGAATTGGGAGTTGAAAGTTTAAAAGAGATTGCTTTAGGGGGAACTGCAGTAGGTACTGGTTTAAATGCCCATCCAGACTTTAGCAAAAGGGTTGCTACAAAAATTTCAGAAATTTGTAATATTAATTTTGAAAGTGCAGAAAACAAATTTCATTCTCTTACTTCTAAAGACGAGCTTGTCTTTGCCCATGGTGCATTACATTCTTTAGCATCAAATCTAATGAAAATCGCTAATGATGTAAGATGGTTAGCATCAGGACCTAGGTCTGGTTTAGGGGAAATAAAGATTCCTGCAAACGAACCTGGCTCTTCTATAATGCCAGGAAAGGTAAATCCTACCCAAGCTGAAAGTCTTACAATGCTTTGTGTCCAAGTAATGGCTAATGACGTAGCAATTGGAATAGGTGCATCCCAAGGAAACTTTGAACTAAATGTATATATGCCTTTAATAATATATAACTTTTTACAGTCTGTACAATTATTAGGGGATGGAATTAGGTCCTTTACAGAAAAGACTTTACTTGGAATGGAACCTATAAGGGAAAATATAAAGAAAAATTTAGATAATTCTCTAATGCTAGTAACAGCCTTGAATCCACATATTGGATATGAAAAGGCAGCTAAGATTTCAAATAATGCTTATGACAAGAATATTACTCTAAAGGAATCAGCCTTGGAACTTGGATATTTATCAGAAGAAGACTTTGACAAGTGGGTAAATCCTATAGATATGACTTTTCCAAAGGGATAATTACTATTAAAAAAGGCTAGAAGACATAATAATCTTCTAGCCAAAAAAATGGAGCTAACAGGGGGATTTGAACCCCCGACCTCTTCATTACCAATGAAGTGCTCTACCGACTGAGCTATGATAGCGACTATTAGATATTATACTTTATTTTAAAAACTTTTTAAAGAAAAACTTGTGAACTTTTCTAAATTTTGATTAAATTTTGTGGTTTTTAATATTAGTTATAATTTATTATGCTATACTAGAACAGAAATAGTGTTAGGAGGTATTTATGAAATTTAAACGTATTTTAACATTTGCTTTAATACTTACTTTTTTAGCTACTCCAGTTTTAGCTGATGTAGTTTCAGGAGAAGAAATAATTAGTATTGGGGCAGACCTAAGTAAAGAAGAAAAAAATAAAATTTTAATAGAACTAGGAGACGAAAACGCCAAGGTAATAGAAGTTACAAATGCAGAAGAGCATGAGTATTTAGGTGGGATAATTCCTGCTGAGAAGATCGGTAACAAGGCTCTTTCCTCTGCAAAAATAACTACTACAGAACCTGGTGATGGAATTGATGTAGATGTAAGTGAAAAGATAACTTATATTACTGAAGATATTTATAGGAATGCCTTAATTACTGCGGGAATAAAGGATGCAGATATAGTAGTAACAGCACCTATGAATGTAACTGGTACTGGAGCACTTACTGGAATAATGAAAGCCTATGAAGAACTTACTGGCCAAGAAATTCCAGAAGATGTAAAAAAAGTAGCCAATGAAGAGTTAGTAGTAACTTATGAACTTGGTGAAAAGGTTGGAAGTACTGAAGCAACTAAAATAATTAATGAAGTAAAGGTTATATTTGCTGAAAATATGCCTGAAACTGAAGAAGAAGCTAGAGATATTATTATTAATATTTCCAATGAATATAATGTAGATTTATCAGATGCACAAGTAGATCAAATTGTAAACTTGTTTATGAAAATGAAAAATGCAAATGTAGATTGGGATAAGATAGCTGAAACTGCTGAAAAATATAGCACTCAAGCAGCAGAGTACCTATCAACTGATGAAGGTCAATCATTCTTACAATCTCTAAAGGCTGCAATTTCTTCCTTTATTGATTGGATAGCAAGTTTATTTAGATAATTAAGTATTAAGATAACTGGAGAGAAATCTTCAGTTATTTTTTTATGAATATAAGGTTTTTATAAAGAAGTTAATAAACCAAAAGGGGAGAGCCTTTCACCAAAATTTCACAATTTATTTTTACATTAGGGGTTTAAATATTTCTTCCAGGGTATATAATAGTCAGAGTAGATTAGCACTCGATGGTATAGAGTGCTAACAAAAGCAAGGGTGATTATAATGTTAGATGAAAGGAAAATGGCGATTCTAACTGAAATAGTAGACTATTACATTAACTCTGCAGAACCTATAGGGTCCCGAACTTTATCCAAGTTACCCTCTATAGGTCTTTCTTCTGCCACTATACGAAATGAAATGAGCGACTTAGAAGAATTAGGTTATCTTACTAAGACCCATATTTCTTCTGGCAGGATTCCTTCTGACAAGGCTTATAGATTATATGTCAATAAGCTTATGGAGAAGGAACTTAAAAGAAATGATAAGTTTATTAAGAGTTTAAAAAATACTTTACTTGAAGATGTTTTATCGCTAAATGATTATTATGAGACAGCTAACAAGCTTTTGTCTCAAAGAACAAATTACATTACCGTCATTCTTTCGCCTAAATCTACTTCAAGTGTTATTGAGTTTATTAGGTTAGAATTATTATCTGAAAATAGATTATTAATAATATTAGTAGGCCGCCAGGGAGAGAATTCTTCTTATATATTTAATAATTTTAGGATTGAAAATGATGTATCAGTTTTAGACTTAGAAAATCATTTGAAAAGACTTATTATAAATAAGAACAAAGAAGATTTGAAAAAAGACTTAGAATCATTTAATGATGAAATTCCAAATTCAAAGCTCTTTAAGGGCATTTACAAGCTAGTTATTAATTTTTTAGATAAACAGGATTCATATAATGTTTATTTAAGCGGTCTAGCTAATATACTTTCCTTTGATAATGGAGAAATAGATGTAAGGTCCTTAATTGGATTTCTAGAAGATGAGAACAACCTCATTGATGTAGGTACTAGCAACGAATTAGATTCTTTGTTAAATATCAAAATTGGCAATGAGAACAAAAGTGATATTTTGAGAACTTCTTCTATAATAACTACAAAATATAAGACTGGCCTTGGAAATTTTGGGAATATATCCCTTATAGGACCAACCAGGATGGACTACAAGAGGCTAGCTAATATTTTATATAATTTTTCAGTAATCCTAGGTGGGAATAAATAACTACTTACACTAACTACTTAGTGTATTTTCAATAAAATTAAGAGGTGATGAAGTGAAAGAAAAAGACAAGGAAGTTTTTGAAGAAAATAAAGAAATTCTAGATGCTGATTTTGAAAAGGTTGAAGAATCTGATACAGATCAACCTACAGAAGAAGCATATGAAAAAAAAGAAGAAGTCCTTGAGGAAGTAGATGAAAAAGAAGAATATAAAAATCAACTTATTAGACTTCAAGCTGATTTTTCCAACTACAAAAAAAGAGTAGAAAAGGAAAAGGAAGACTATATTGACTTGGGAGTAAAGAAACTAGCCTTAGAGATATTGCCAGTTATTGATAATCTGGAAAGGGCCTTAGATAGTATATCCCAATATGCAAAAGATGAAGAAATATTTAAGGGGATAAGCCTTATAGATGATCAATTTTTAGAAGTATTATCAAAAAATAAAATTACAGAAATAGAAGCTCAAGGACAAAAATTTGATCCATCTCAACACCATGCAGTTGCAGTAGTAGATTCAGAAGATGGACAAGAAGACATAGTTATAGATGTCTTACAAAAGGGCTATCAAATAAAAGATCAGGTATTACGACCAGCAATGGTTAGAGTATCTAAATAATATAGAAA
>CAMEGD010000080.1 GCA_945916025.1 uncultured Clostridia bacterium | reverse complement strand
AAAAAACATTCATGCTGATGCCCTTAGCTTTGACTCTATTGTTTCCATAAAAAAAGTTCGAGAATTTGTTGGGGATGAAAAGTTATTAATGGGAAATGTCTCTACTTATGCCTTAGAATTTAGTGATAGTGATGGAATCAAAGAAGCGACAAAATCCTGTATTGAAAGTGGAACAAATATCCTATCCCCTGCTTGTGGTTTAGGAATGAAGTCTCCCCTTTCAAATTTAAAGGCAATATTAGAAAGTGCAAAGGAGCTTGGAAATGACCAAGATTAAGATTTCTTCTACAGGAGAAATTTTTGAAGAAAAAAATGGGGCCAATCTCTTAGATGCCCTTTTAAAACATAAGGTTTTCGTTGAAAGTCCATGTAACAAAAAAGGGACTTGTGGAAAATGTAAAATTCTAATAAGAAACGAAAATTTTCTTATTAGCGACCTTGATAAAAAGTTCTTGAATTCAGCTGAAATATCCCAAGGAGTTAGACTTACTTGTGATAAGGTTTTAGATGAAGATTTGGAAATCGACTTAATAAAAAAAGCAGTCAAGGGAAAGATTCTTACAAGTGGCTACCTACCTGACTTTCAAATTGATAAAGAAAATACTGGATACGGCATTGCTATTGATATTGGAACTACAACTGTAGCCATGGACCTAGTAGATTTAGAAAATGGAAGAATTTTGGCCTCTGAATCTATGATAAATCCACAAAATATTTATGGTTCTGACGTCCTAACTAGAATTACTTACCAAGTTGAAAATGGCGACATTGCAATAAAGGAACTTAAAGACCTTATTGTAGCCTCCATTAATGAAGGAATAAATTCTTTCAAGGTTGATAAGACAAAGATAAAGGAAATCCTAGTAGCTGCAAATACTACAATGGCCCATTTTCTTCTTGGAGTAGATGCTAGATCCTTAGGAAAATTCCCTTACAAACCATCCTTTACAGACCTTAAGGATATTTTAGCAAGTGATGTGGGAATTTCTGCTGGAAAAGACACTAGACTTATAACCCTACCTAATCTTTCAGCCTTTATTGGTTCTGATATAGTTGCTGGTGCCTATGTGGCCGGACTTAACAAGTTCCAGGGAAATGTGCTCTTTATTGATATCGGAACAAATGGAGAAATTGTCCTTTCAAAAAATGGAAAGCTAGTTTCCTGTTCCTGTGCCGCTGGTCCTGCCCTTGAGGGGATGAATGTTTCTTATGGAATGCGTTCTGAACCTGGAGCTATTGAAGACTTAAAGATTACTAAAAATGAAATCCACCTAAAGGTTATTGATGATGTAGAGGCTTTTGGACTCTGTGGATCTGGAATTTTAGCTACTATTCGTGAACTTATAAAACACAATATGATTTTAAAAAACGGTGCTATTATTAAAAAAGATGCTATTTCCGAAGATGACTACAGACAAAAATATATAGGTGAAACTAATAGAAAACGTGAAATAATTATTTCCGAAAATCCAAGAATAATAATGACCCAGGGAGATATTAGAAGTGTTCAGCTTTCAAAGGGAGCTATATTGTCAGGCTTTATGACTTTGCTGGCTGTTTCTGATTTGGAAATGAAGGACCTAGACAAAATTCTAGTAGCTGGCCAATTTGGGGCCCATCTTCCAAATACTTCCCTTGTTGGAACTGGAATTCTACCTGAAACAGTATTTTCGAAAATTGAATATTTAGGTAACACTTCCAAGTCTGGGGCCTACATTGCTCTTTTAAACAAGGAAATAAGAAATGAAATGGAAAAACTTGCAGAAAAAATGGATTATATAGAACTAGCAGTCTACAAGGATTATGAAAAATTATTTAGAGAGTCACTTTATTATCCTGTTGGACTAGATATAGATAATTTAACAGAGGAGGCATAATGAATAAAGAAGAATTATTGGAGGAGTTTAAAAAATACCCTGATGAAATGACTAGTTCAGAGAGAATGACGGCATATTTATCTGGAGAAAAGGTAGACCACCTTCCTTACGACTTATTTGACGTTCCCCAACTTCTCACTGAAGCTAGTGGATATTCAATTAGACAATACTATGATGATTTTGATATTTTTGTAAAAATGATAAAATTAGCTGAAAAAGAATTTGGACTTTCAGGTGCCAGTTTTTCCCTTACTTTACGCCAAATGGGTGCAGCAATGGGTTCAAAACTTGAATATCCTGAACATGGAATTGACTTTGTAAAAGAACATATTCTAAAAGACGGCTATGATTGGGAAAAATTAATAGATGTAGACCCTAAAGACAACTACATTCTAAGCCCCCATCTGGAAAAGGCTAAAAGACTAAAAAGAGAACATCCAGAAATAGGATTTTCATCTGGATTAAAGGGACCTATGTCAGTAGCCTCTGCTGTAAGACCTATTGAGAAAATTCTTAGAGACTTAAGAAAAGACCCAGAAAATGTAAAAAAACTATTGGATATTATTGTGGAAAACAACTTGCGTTGGGTGAAAGCTTGGACAGAAGAATTTGGACCATCTACAATGGCTATTGCAGATCCTGTTACTTGTGCTGATATTTTATCACCAAAACAATTTGAGGAATTTTCACTTCCAGCCATTACAAAGATGATAAATGGTATCTACAAAATCACAGGAAATAAGGCAATTCTTCATATTTGTGGACACTCAGCCTCTATTTGGCCTCACTTAAGGGACCTGCCCCTTCTTGCCTTCTCAGTTGATAACTGTGAAGATCTTAATGAATGTAAAAGGGTCCTTGGAGATAAGATGCTTATTATTGGAAATGTTCCACCTGTTGATATTCTTAGGCTAGGGTCAGTTGATGATGTTATTGAAAATGTTAAATCCTGTATTGAAAAAGCTGGAGATAGTCCGCAAGGTTATATTGTATGCTCAGGTTGTGACGTTCCCTTTGGAACTCCACTAGAAAACTTAAAGGCCTATGTCTATGCTGTTAGAAAATATGGCAAAGGTGCCATAAAGGGAAAAATCCCTGAAGGCATAAAATAACTTTTCCCATTGAGTATATGTATCCTTTAAACAAAACATTGGGACTTGAGAGATGAGTAATAAAATGCTCATCTCATTTTTTATAGATACTTTGAAAGCTTTTGGGCAATTTTTCCTACATTCTTATATCCTATAAGACCTGCAAAAAAATCAATTACCTTGCCAAACTTCCTATACAAGAAATTAAATGTCAAGTATGGAAAAATCTGAAAGGAGGATTTAGGCATTCTCTTTATTATATTTTTAAAAGAATAAATTTCCTTGTATATCCACAGATACCCCCTATATAGGTCATCCTTAGTCATGTTTTTTGGCTGAAATACCACATGCGATGTATTATAATGGGATAGGTTAGAATCATCTATTAATCCCTTGGACATCATATCCTTATAAAGTTTTGTCCCGGGATAAGGGGTTAGGATATGGGAGGTTACAGTTTCTATTTTTTCTTTTACTATCCAATCTAAAGTAGCCTTGAATGTTTCTTTAGTATCTCCTTCTAGGCCAAAGACAAAGGACCCATTTATCATAATTCCCCTTTTGTGAAGTTCATCTACAAGTTTTTCGTATCTATTTGTATTGTTTTGGACCTTGTTTACACTTTCAATAGCCCTTGGATTTATACTTTCAAAGCCAATAAACAAAGATTTGCAACCTGTTTCTTCCATTAAGTCTAAAATATCTGGATAATCAAGGATATTAGTAGATACTGCAGCATTGTATTTTAGGTTTATGTCCTTTATTTTATACAAAAATTCCCTAGTCCAATTTGGATTTCCAATAAAATTATCATCAATAAACATTATATGGTTAGTATTAAGAGTCTTTATATCCTTTAAGACATCCTCAATATTTCTATTTATGTATTGGTGGTTGCCTGATGAGTTGTAACAAAAATCACACTTAAAAGGACATGACCTAGATGTATGGACAATATTGCAATATAAATAATCCCCAAAATCCACCATGTCGTAGGCAGGAGACATTATTTGGTTTTGTGACAAGGAAATAAGATTTATTATAAAGTATTAAAGATACACCTCTAATTATTAAAAAGTTTTTGTTATAATATTATGTATATACTATTTTGAAAGGAGGCCACATTGATGATTCGATCTTCAGATTTTTACTATAGGGGAATTTTTTTCATAAGTGTATTAATGATGGTGTTTGGATATTTTCTCCAGCCAGGATATGCTCTTATAGATGGACTTATCAAAATAAATATCTCTCCTAGTGTTTTGATTTCAGATTATATGGAAATTGGTGGCCCTGGTGCAGCCTATTTTAATAGTGGTCTAGTTCTCTTTATTACTTTATTAATTGCTAAAAGAGCCAAGGCTAGACTTTCGGGAGCCTTGATTGCTGGTCTCTTTACTGTTGCTGGCTTTGCTTTTTTTGGAAAAAACCTAATTAATTCCCTACCATTAATGTTAGGTGTCTATCTATATACTCGTTTTCAAGGACTAAACCTTGCAAACCTAATGCATATTGCTTGTTTTGCCACTGGCATATCCCCTGCAGTTAGTTTCTTTATGTTTGGAATGGGGCTTAATTTATATTTTTCTATTTTACTTTCTCTTGTAGCTGGAATAATTATAGGATTTATAATTACTCCCCTATCTACTAGTATGCTTAACTTTCATAAAGGCTACAATCTTTATAACGTTGGTTTTACCCTTGGTATTATTGGACTTGGTGTTGCTGGTATACTAAGAATGTTTAACTACCAAGTTGACACTGTAAGATATGTATATGAGGGAGATGACTCCATAGTATTTATTAGTACCTTGGTGTTTTTTGTCATATTACTAATATATGGTCTTTATTCAAATAAGGGTCTAAAGGGCTACAATAATATTTTGTCTTCCAGTGGTCAGTTGGTATCAGACTTTACTTTGGAAAACCACAAGGGCTTAGTAATTATTAATATGTCCTGGTTAGGAATTATATCTACCTTATATGTAAAGGTCATTGGTGGCCAGTTTAATGGGCCAGTATTGGGAGGTATTCTAACAATTGTGGCCTTTGGTGCCTTTGGTAAGCATCCTAAGAATGTCATTCCAATTATTCTTGGAGTCTATTTAACTAGTTTAATCAACAAGTATGATTTTAAGTCCACCGAAGCTATTTTAATAGCCCTTTTTGGTACTACTCTAGCACCTATATCAGGTAAATTTGGTATATTTGCTGGACTCTTAGCAGGCTTTGTTCACAAGGGTATTTCTAGTAACATTGGCTTTGTCCATGGTGGTATGAACCTATATAACAACGGTCTTGCAGGAGGTTTTACAGCTGGAATTTTGATACCATTATTTGAATTATTCGAAGAAAGGAAAAAGGAAAATGAACAGAGAAAGAGACAAGGCAAAAAAAATATGTAATCAAATAATAGATGTGTTTTTTGAATATAGGGTTAGAGAAATTGGATTTGAACTTAGGGTCTTAGAAAATAAGACAATTATGTGGATGAGGGGCAATATTAAAAATTCAGATATGGACATATCAAAGCTAAAGAATGATTTAAAAGCCTCTAGAGCATTAGAATACGATGATTATTATGATGAGCTCTTGGGAATTGGAGAAGTCGATGCTATTAAATACGTTTCTTATCTAATAGACAATGTAAGTATTCATACAGAAAATGATATCCTTTATATAGAACTTCTAAGAAAACATGTAAATTAAAAAAACGGCTATTTCTAGCCGTTTTTTAATATGGCACACCCTAGAGGATTCGAACCCCCGACCTTCTGGTCCGTAGCCAGACGCTCTATCCAGCTGAGCTAAGAGTGCATATTTATGTTTCTAAATAAAAAAATGGAGCGGAAAACGAGATTCGAACTCGCGACCCTCGCCTTGGCAAGGCGATGCTCTACCACTGAGCCATTTCCGCTTAAAATTATTAAATGCTATTAAATTGAATTTCTTTTAAAAAATACTTGGAGCTGGTGGGAGGACTTGAACCCCTAACCTACTGATTACAAGTCAGTTGCTCTACCAATTGAGCTACACCAGCATGTTTTGTTTGTTTAAATATAATTGGCGACCTGGATCGGGCTCGAACCGACGACCTCCAGCGTGACAGGCTGGCATTCTAACCAACTGAACTACCAGGCCAAAAAATATACCATTCAATAAATGGTGGGAGTAATAGGACTTGAACCTATGACATCCTGCTTGTAAGGCAGGCGCTCTCCCAGCTGAGCTATACTCCCGTATTATTTTTTTGGTGACCCCACCGGGACTCGAACCCGGGATACCGCCGTGAAAGGGCGATGTCTT
>CAMEGD010000079.1 GCA_945916025.1 uncultured Clostridia bacterium | reverse complement strand
TAATGCCATAACCCAGATGCCCAGTCAAAAGATCTTCTCAGGGAAGTTACCCCAGAGGAGATCCTAAAAATTGCAAGAAGGTATAAGCCATACCATGGAGAAGAAGGTGGCATTACCTTTTCTGGAGGGGAGCCCTTACTTCAAGGAGAGTTTTTGTATGAAACAATAAAGCTTTTAAAGGAAGATGGCTTTAATATTGCAATTGACACATCAGGTTATGGACCTAGGGAATACTTTCCAAAGATATTTCCAATGGTAGACACTCTTATTTTAGATGTGAAGGCCTTTGACAAGGAATCCTTTAAAAATCTGACTAAGGCAACAATGATAACCTTTGAAAAATTCCTAAAAAACTTCCAAACCTATGGCTTTAAAGGACAAATTTGGATTCGCCACGTTATGGTTCCAGGCTTTACTGACAGTAAGGAAGACATGGAAAGGCTAATACAGATTATAAATCCAATAAAAAACTTTGTTGAAAGAATAGAGATTTTACCCTACCATACAAGTGGTGTGGGAAAGTACGAGGAAATGGGTCTATCCTATAGACTTGAAGGTATAGAAGAAATGGACAAGGAGAAGGCCAAAAGTTTAGAAATATATGCTAACAAGATCTTTGCTCAATCCTTAAGAAAGAAACAAGAACAAGAAGAATACAGAAAAAAGGAAAAGTTAAAAGAGTTTTCTGATAGGGAAATTAAACTAGAAGAAGAAAAGAATAGTCTTTTAGAAAGGCTAAAAAACCTTCCCCTCCTTCAAGATATAGACGAAAAGGGGATGGAAGAAGTTTTAGACAAGGTTAAACTTCTAAAAATAAAGACAGATGATTTTGTATTTAAAAGTAGGGACCATGCAGACTACATGTATATTATCCTCACTGGGAAAGTAAAAATCTATAACAATACAATAGATGGAAAAGAGCAAATTTTCTATGTGTATAGGCAAGGGGATTATATTGGAGGCCTTAATCTAATGGACTCTAAGTCATATCTTTATACGGGAAAAGTTATAGCTGATAGTGAGATTGTGGCAGTCCCTAGGGATATTTATATGAAATATATAGACTCATCTCCAACGGCCCTAAGACAAATGCTAAAGAAGTCCTTTGAAAGAATAAGGTGGGCTGAAGATCTTATTGAAAGACTTGCAACATCAAATGCAACTATGAAAACTGCCGGACTATTACTAAAACTTTCAGGAGAAATAGGTATAAAGACTAAGGAAGGCATTAAGTTAGAACTAGCCTTAAATAGGGAGGAATTAGGCTCTTACTCAGGTTTAACTAGAGAGAGTATTACTAGAAAGTTGGGAGAATTTAAGGACCTTGGATATATAGACCTAGTTGGAAACAAGATAATAATCATAAAGGACATGGCTTCTTTAGAGAATATAGTATTTTAATATTGACAAGAAAATTTTAAGAGAACATAATCTAATTAGAAAAAAACGAATTAGAAGGACTTAAAATGATCTTAAAAAGCAAAGACAAAAATAATAAAATTGGATATATAGCTATATTCTTATTGGGATGTCTTTGCTTTTTTGTATCACAAATCCTAATAAGAATCCCAATATGAAATAGGATTACTAGGACCATTGACTATTCAATCTTTAGTTTGAACCATCCAGTCCTAGTCTTTGTAATAGTGTCCTTTAGTGCAGGACTATTTGAAGAGGGATTTAGGTTTTTATTTAGATAATTTTTACTAAGGGATGTAAAATTAAAGGAAAGAGGGCTTTTCTCCTTTAATAATACTACTAAAAGTGCAATAATATTTGGCCTTGGCCATGGGCTCTTTGAGGTCTTATACTTATTAAGTTTAATAGGCTTTGACCTTAGCTTAACCCCAAAGGCCTACTTTATAATTGAAAGGACCCTGGCAGTTACCTTACATGTCCTATTAACCTTACTTGTATTTGAAGGCTTCATTAAAAAGAGGAAACTTACTTTCTTGTTGTTGGCAATATCTATCCATACCTTAGTAAATTCTACTATTATCCTTACAAATGTAGTAGGTATACGGGTATTTTATATAATACTCTTATGTATAGACATTCTTGTGTTTTTATTATTAAAAAATTTATGGAAGAAAAGTGGAAAAACATTATGAAAAAAGCATTTTTGTTATTGTCCTTGGCCTTGTTTTTAGTAGGATGTGGCAGTCAACCAGCTACTGAAAAGCTAGATGAAGAAACTAAGACCAAGTATGTGGAAATGACTAAAGAAAACATATCTAAAATTCATGAAGGTGGGATTAAGACTATAGAAGAATCTTTTAGTGCTGAAATGAAAGAAGACTTTACAGCAGATTCAATAAGCCAAGTTGAAGAATTGATTAAAGAAAAGAGTAGATTTAAGGAATTTGGTGAAGGAGATGGTGTGAAAATCTCTGGCGATAAAACCAAGACAGAAGGAATTTTAACCCAACAAGAAGTTACTTATGAAAACGGCTCTATAATTTATACAATTAATTATGGAGAAAACGATGAGATAATAGGATTTTTCTTAAAGTAAAAAATACTAAGAGGTTTGTAAGCTAAGTTAAGCTTACAAACCTCTGTTTTCTTGGCTCAGTTTCTTGAACACATAATGGAAGTATGAGTTTACTTGCAGGAATTTTGCAAGTCTAACAAAAAGTCCGAAACCTCGGTTTTTTCTTTTCCAATTCTACTAGGAAATATAATATTTAAATGGTCCTTGGCCCTGGTAAGTCCAACATAAAAGAGTCTTCTTTCTTCTTCTAAAAGTAGAGGACTTTTCTCATTTTTAGTTATCATTGGAAACATCCCCTGATAAATATCAATTAAATAAACTTGTTTGTATTCCTTTCCCTTTGCAGAATGAACTGTTGATAGCCTAATTCCATTAAAATCTGGAGTTTTTAAAGTAGAATCTAAATATTTTAGTCTACCAATGTAATCCTTAAAGGAAGAAGCCTTAAAACTAATCTTCTTTAGGATATTAAAAACTAAAAGTTCTCCTTGAAGTCCAAGAGATTCTTTTTTAGCAGAAAAGTTTATAAATTTTTCGTACTCAAGGTTACCTTCTATAAAGGAAAGTTTGTCCCTCATATTTAGCCTTGAAAGAGTATTAAAATCCCTTTCTAAATTCTCGAGTTCCCTAATACTGTAGGATTTTAGATTAGGGATAGCCTTTAAAGAATCAAATACATTCATTCCCTTGTATGATTTAATTTGACTAATCATAAATTTAGAAACGTAGCCCTTTAGCTTAAAATAAATTCTCTCAAAAATATCTAGCCTGGAAAAATCCTCAGAAAAAGAAATAATATCTATTAAATCTGAAGAAATTCTGTGACTACAAAATTTTATTTTAGAAGACTCATTTAATATAAAAGGCACATCTAAAGATTCAAAATACTCAACTAGGCCCATGGCAGAAACATTATTTCTATATAAAATTCCCACATCTTTGTAGTCCAAATTTTTCTCTTTAATGTCATTTAAAATATACTTGTACTGGTCTTCAGGATCTGAAACCTTTACAACTTCTACAGGAGAAGAGTAGTTTTTATTTGCCCTAAGAGTCTTTTGGTATCTTATTTTATTTAAGTTTATAAAGTTATTTGCGCAAGTAACTATATTTTGTGAACACCTAAAATTTGTTTCCATGTAGTAAGTCTTTAAGTCTGGAAAAAATTCTTCTAAATCAAAAAGTCCTTGAGGGTCTGCCCCTCTAAAGGAATATATAGACTGATCATCATCAGCAACAATATAGAGGTTTCTCTTTTTCTTAGTTAAAATTTTTATAATTTCAATTTGCAATTTAGAAGTATCTTGGCCTTCATCAACTTGGATAAAGTCGTATTTGTTTATATATTCATTTCTAATTGAAGGTTCAGTTTTAAGAATATTAAGGGCAAGTTCCAGCATGTCATCAAAATCAATAAACTTATATTTTTTCTTAAAATCTTCATACTGGTAATAAATCTCTTCAAATTTGTAAATTTCAGTAACTAAATCTTGTGGGCTAAGCATCATATTTTTTAAATAGCCAATCTTGTTAATTATGCTTTCTAATTTTTCTTCAGAAATATAGACCTTGTGGGTTTTGAAATAAAAGTCAGAAATAAGCCTGTACTTGTTAATATTCTTTGACCCTTCAAGGAGCTTGTATTCAATGCCCCTTAACTTAGAATACCTTCTTAAAATCATAAAGGAAAAGGCATGGATTGTATAAAAATCAGGCAGGCCCTTGGTATTTTTAGCATTTTGAACAAAACGGTTTTTTAGTTCATTGGCGGCAGCCTTACTAAAAGTTATAGTAAGGATTCTCTTAGGGTCTACTCCCTTATTTATTAAATTTTCTATTCTTTTAAGCAGGATAGTAGTTTTTCCTGCTCCTGGAACAGCTATTATCATACTTGGACCTTCTAAGGATAAGGAGGCCCTTTCTTGTTCCTTACTAAGTTTCATAAGTATCACCCAATTAATTTTAACATAAAATTTCATAAAAATTTACAAAGAAATAAGCAAAACTACAATAACTGGGTATAAGATAAAAATAAGAGAGAAAGACGAGAGGACTTAGACCTTAATGGGAAATGAAGAGAATATATTTATCAGGTTTGATAATTATGTATTAGAACTTATAAACTCAAAAATGAAAACCAAGTTTTTTGACATATTCTTTCCAAGATTTACAAACTTGGCAGGGGTAAGCTTTTTAGTACTTGGAATATTTTTGATATTTATATTACCAGTAGGGCCAAGATACAAGAGCCTAGCTTTAGAAGCAGCTACAGCTCAAATAGTAACAGGAATAGCAGTCTATACCATAAAATTTTTAGCAAAAAGGGTAAGGCCTTATGAATTAATAGAAGGCTTAAACACCTTTGATATTATTATGAGGGACTATTCCTTTCCATCTGGCCATACTGCAGCAGCATTTTCCCTATCACTAGTAGTAGGGACATACTTTCCCCAGGTCTTTTTATTTATGGTTATATACGCAGTATTAATAGGAATATCTAGAATTTATCTAGCAGTACACTTTCCAACTGACGTTTTAGTAGGGGGATTTGTGGGAGTTCTAATGACTATGTTATCACTAGCTGTCATATCCCCAATAATACTAGATACCATAGGTAAATTATTCAATCTATAATTTTTTTGTTAAAAATGTGGCAAACTATAAAGAGTATATTAATGGGAGGCAAAAACTATGGCAATGATGAGATTTCTACGAGAAAGAAGATCAGTTAGGGATTTTGAAAACAAAAAACTAACAAGTGACGACATTTCCAATATTCAAAATGCAATAACTGAAATATCAGGTGAATTTGGTTGGAATGATATAAAGGTGAACTTTGTAGAAAACGGAGAAGAAGTCTTTAATGAATATGACAAGAGGGCTGGTTATGAAGGAGTTATGATTAGTGCTCCTAGTTATATAAGACTAAATTATACTGGCCAAGACAAGATTACTAATCTAAAGGGTGCCTTTGTTATAGGAGAACTTATAACTAGACTAGTAGACTTAGGTTTAGGATCATGTGTAATTACAGTTGACGAAGAAAAGGTTTTAGGACAAGATCAAACATCAGATGATACTGATTATCTAATAGCAGTAGGCTATAAAAAAGCAGTAGCACCATTTGCAAAAGAGCCATTTTCAACTAGAAAGCCAGTAGAAGAAGTAGTATTTTTAGATGAAAACTTTACAAAACCAGCAAATGAAAAACTTAAGGACTTAAATATGCTGGACTTATTTTCAGCCCTTATCCATGCACCATCATATAAGAACAAACAACCTTGGAAGTTCTTATTAAAAGAAGGTGAAGTATTATCCTATGTAGAAAACGATGGAGACATTAACCATTCCCTAACAGACATGGGAATAATTATGTATTACTTCCAACAAATGGCAAAAACTATGGGGATAAGAGGAAACTGGGAAATAGTATCAGACTTAAATCCAATTGGAAACTATATTAAATTAGGGAGATTTAAAATCTAAAAAAATACATGAGAAAAGGACGCAACTTTAGTTACGCCCTTTTCTTTTTTATAGTGATTTTCTAGTTAAGCGGAAAAATTCGACTTTCATATAAGTTAATTATTCGAAAATATTTTTATAATACTAAAATAGGCTTGATAATATTTGCCTTTGCAAAGTCTGAAATAAGATTGATAAAAAATATTTAGGAAAACTTTGCAATTTTCCTTTACAATGACCTAAAGACGTATTATAATAGGTTTTATGAAATCAATTAGGCACCTTTGGCTCAGTTGGTAGAGCAACTGACTCTTAATCAGTGGGTCCAGGGTT
>CAMEGD010000078.1 GCA_945916025.1 uncultured Clostridia bacterium | reverse complement strand
TAACTACGATAATTGATTTTCAACTTCCTAAGTTTTTATATCTATTTATTGAAAGACCAATTATTTCTTCTTTAGTTCTAGGAACTCTTGCTTATGTGGGGTCTTTACTTATTTCTTTAAGGGTAATTAAGACTAGAAATTTTTAATAAAAAATAGTATAATATTATCTTATAAAAACCCTTGAAAATATTGCAATTTAAGGTAAAAATCTATTGACAAGTACAAGGCTTTTTATATATAATGTATGACAGTGTTTAAAAAAGAAGCCCGGAAACTTTTTTTATAGACTAACAAAAATAAAAGGAGGGGATAATTTATGAAAAGCTATATGGCAAATGCCCAAAACATTGAAAGAAAATGGTATGTAATTGATGCTGAAGGTATGGTTCTTGGTAGACTTGCTTCAGAAGTTGCTATGATTCTTTCAGGTAAAAGAAAACCTATCTACACTCCTCATGTTGATACAGGGGATTATGTAATAGTACTAAATGCAGATAAAATAAAGCTTACAGGACAAAAATGGTCAGATAAAAAATACATCTACCACACTGGTTATCCTGGAGGGCTAAAAGAAATCCCATATAAGGAACTTGTTAAAAGAGATCCTACAAAACTAGTAAGACTAGCTGTAAAGGGAATGCTTCCTAAGAACTCAATGGGAAGAGCAATGATTAAGAAAATGAAATTATTTACAGGTACTGAGCATCCACACGAAGCTCAAATGCCTATTGAAATTAAATTATAGTATTGGAAGGAGGGTCTGTTAAATAATGGCTATAGAACAATACAGAGGAACTGGAAGAAGAAAAACTTCTGTTGCACAAGTAAGATTAATGCCTGGTAGTGGAAAAATCACTATTAATGGCCAAGACATAGATGAATATTTTGATTATGAAACATTAAAAGTACTTGCCAAAGAACCTTTAGATATATTAGAGGTTTCAGATCAATACGATGCTATAATTAAAGTAACTGGCGGTGGATTTACTGGTCAAGCTGGAGCAGTAAGACACGGAATCGCTAGAGCATTGTTAGTTGTGAATGAAGAGTTTAGACCAACTCTTAAAAAAGCAGGTATGCTTACAAGAGATCCAAGAATGAAGGAAAGAAAGAAATACGGACTTAAAAAAGCTCGTAAGTCTCCTCAATTCTCAAAGAGATAATTACAAAATCAAAATCAAAGCCCTACCCATTTGGAAGGGGCTTTTTTTGCGACTTTTTTAGGGTTTCAACTCCAAGTTTTTGGATTTTTTCTGCATCTTCAGTACTATCTGCAGCTACCTAAAAAATCTGGTTTTAATAGGGTTTGGATATACTGTTGTTACAGTGATATTCCTATCCTTGATATGTTTTTCTCTAGAAAGAGTTAGGGACCAAGACCTAAAAAAGTACTTTGTAGCAGCATAAACTGCAAACTCAGGTTGGGGCAAAAATGATGCAACTGAGGCTATATTTATTATCTTTCCATTATTTTTTATATATGGTAGAACTAAATGAGTAAGTCTAAGATCTCTTTGGATATTTAAATCCGATAGGTCTGTTATCTAGTGTAAGATCAGAAAATTCACTAATTTTTCCTAAACCAGCACAGTTTATCAAGTAGGATACCTGATAGTTTAGGTCATTAAGATAAGTTCTAAATTCTTGGACTGCCTGTATATTTGTAAGATCAAAGGCTAAGACTTTTGAAGGTTTACTTAAGCTTCTGGATACTTCTTCCAATTTTTCTTTATAACGTGCTAGTAACCAAATTTCGTCTATATCATCTTCTTTATCTAATAGATATACAAATTCTTTCCCGAGGCCTGATGATGCTCCTGTTATTATTGCGATTTTTCTTTTATCCATAAAATTCTCTCCTATACTAATCTAGCTTATATATGACCAATTTTGTAATCTTTCACCAGTATATATCTTTAAAAAAAGCTGACTGAAGATTCAGCCAGCAAAACTTATTCTTTATATATTGTTTTTACACATCTATGGGCACTTTCTTGGATTGTTGAAATTGAATTATTCCTAAGTTGGACTCCAGATATTAAAACCCCATGGGCATGAAGGTTATAAAGCTCCCCAAACCTAGGAGATAAAACATTTAAGCTATCCTTTACAACTGTAAGACCTCCATTTTCATCAACTTGAATAAGTTCTTTATTAAGTATTTTCTCTAGAAAGTCTCCATTATTTAGAGATTTTAGGCTCTTGTCAACTCCAGTAGAATTAATTACATAGTCTACTATCTTTACTACTCTTTTGTCTTCGTCTAACAAGTAGTATTTTTTATTTTCATCATTGTAACTAATAAAATCAATGTTATCTAGGACTTGGTAAATACCTTCTTCTTTTTTCTTAGTAATGATTTCTCCTGTTGATTGGGGAGTAGGTCCACCAAAGATTTGGATGTAATCGTCATATTTTTCCATAAACTTTTTCTTGTCATTTCTACTTAAGGCTAACCACATAGTATTTAGTGGATTTGTAAAATTTGTAAATAAGTTTTGGGCAGTCATAAGACCTTCATCATATTCTAAAGATTTTTCTAAACCTTCAAATGCCTTGTTATACTTGTTCATTAAGGAACCAAAGGATATCTTATGATTTTTTAATTCTTTCATTATTAAATTATCAACTTCTTCAAAGGTAATATAACCCTTGTTAGATTCTATGATTTTGTCTACATTTTCTTGTGTAAAATACATTGTTTCAAGTCTATTTAGGTCTTTTCTTACACTAGGAAAGACTAGACCCCTTGAGAAAATAACCAGTTCCTTTATTTTTACTACTTCTAACAAGTATCTTGATACATCTATTCCAGATAGTCCAGTTCCAATAATACAAATCTTAGTATCAGATGCAATGTCCTTTAACTTATCTTTAAGGGGATACATGTCGTGGATGTAGTTGTCTGTATCTTTAAGGTCATAAAAGTCTTGGGGTGGGATTTGGCCACAACAAAGATGAACTCTGTCGTATGATCTTTTTTTACCATCTCTGTCAGTAATTACAAACTTATTTTCATCTTCTAGGTAGTCTAAATCAATGGCTGGATGACCAATGTATTTTCCTCCTAAGTCCTCTAGGGTTTTACTATATCTTTTATACAAATAATCTCCAAGGACATGTCTAGGGACATATTCCTTATATGTATAGTCATTTTTTTCTAGCCACTTTGAAAACTCTGTAGGTTTTTCGTAGTCGTAGCTTATGGTCTCTGGTCTTGCGTTTAAGAGAACTTGGTCAGAATCCTTCCTAAAGGGAAATCCTCTACCTGTACTTTTTTTATAATCATAGCAGTCTATCTCGTGACCCTTATTTAGGTTTTCTTTTTCATAGGAAAGTAAGACTCCCATTCCTCCTATTCCCATACCAATTATTGCAATTTTTTCCACAAAAAAATCTCCTTTTTTAAAGATTTACTTCTTGATTTTAATATTACCATTATTTATTTAATAAAACAAACAAGGAGGGGTTTAACCCTCCTTGTAAGTGTATCCTAAGTTTTTTATCGACTCTCTAACTAAGATGTCCATTGAATCTATAATATTGAACTCAAGTCCCTTCCTATCAATTACTGAAAGTTCAGTACATGCTACCATAAATCCATCTGGCTTGTAGGCAGCTTGTAAGTCGCCTACTAACTTTTTAAAATCTTCTTCATAAGTCTCGCCAGTAGATTTTATTCTATAAATTAAATCATTAATAGCTTTTGAGAACTTATCATCAATTTTTATAGTTTCTAGACCGTAAAGCTTCCCGTACTTTTCATATACTTTAGCCTGCCTAGTTCCCACTGTAGATAGAATTAAAGCCTTATTTCCATAAAGGTTTTTAAATTCTTTTACAGCTAGGTCTATCATATTTAGGATTTCTATTTTAGTTTCTTTTGCTACTTCATCATAAAAGTAGTGAAAAGTATTGCATGGTATAGATATTAAGTCTACCTTTGCAGCTTCCATAATTTCTAAATCCTTTCTAACATCCTTTAGGATGATTTCTTTGTCTAAGTTTTCTAAGATAACCTTAGTTCTATCAGGCATAGTAGAATGACTAGAAATTACAGTCCAAATATGGTCTTGGTCCTTAGATGCTTGTGTATGATCAATAATTTCCTTATAAAAAATATTTGTAGCTAGGGGACCCATACCCCCTATAATTCCTAACTTTTTCATACTTCTAAACTAGGAGAATGAAAGTCATCAAGATTTTTTTCTGTCTTAGCTATAAAGGTTGCACATGATAGGTCTCCAAGTATGTTTATGGAAGTCCTAGCCATATCTAAGAACCTTTCAACTCCTGCAACTAAAGCTATACCTTCAACTGGAAGGTTTACTCCTTGTAGTACCATAGCTAACATAATCATACCTGCTCCAGGTACTCCTGCAGTTCCTACAGATGCTAAGGTAGCTGTTAATATAATTGTTACTTGTTGTCCAAGGGTAAGGTCAATATCAAATACTTGGGCTATGAATAGGGCACAAACACCTTGGTAAATAGCTGTACCATCCATATTTATAGTTGCTCCTAAAGGTAGAACAAAGGAATAAATTGGAGTTGGAACTCCAAGGTCTTCAGCACACTTCATAGTAACAGGTAGGGTTCCTGAAGATGAAGATGTAGTAAAGGCAGTTGCCCATGCTGGGAAGGCCTTCTTTAAGAAAGTTGCAAAACTATACTTGCTTAAAAACTGAATTGAAAAACCATATACTAAAAGAACATGTAGAGCACAAGCTGCATAAATTATAATAACAAGTCTAAGTAGTGGTAACAATACATCAGGTCCGTTGTTTGCTATTACTGGAGTTATTAAACCAAATACTCCAAGAGGGGCAAACTTCATTATTCCAGCAGTAATTGCATAAAAGGCTTCTGCAACACTGTCGAAAAATTTAAATACAACTTTTCCCTTTTCTCCAATTACAAGTAGTCCCATTCCAAAAATTAGAGCAAAAACTATAATTTGTAGCATTTCACCATTTACAATAGATGCAAGTGGGTTAGATGGGATAATGTTTATTAATGTTTGGATAAATGGTGGAGCCTCTTTAGCTTCATAGGCAAGATCTCCTGCATTAGATAGGATATAAGAACCTGATACATTAAATACATTTGCTAAAGTAAGTCCGATTACAATTGCTATTCCAGTAGTTATGAAGAAATAGATAAAGGTCTTAAGTCCAATTCTTCCTAACTTACTTACATCTTCCATCCCTGCCACACCAACAAGTAGGGAAGAGAAAACTAGTGGCACAATTACTAGTTTAATAGAATTTAAAAATAAAGTCCCAAGGGGTGCAATATAAGTACTAGAAATTTCTGGCGAATTTTGTAGAAAAATCCCAACTATAATACCTAAAATCATAGCTAATAAAATTTGAAAAGATAGTGGCATTTTTCCAGTTACACTTTTTTTCATAATATCCTCCTATATTTATTTATTTATTTATTTAATTATATTTAATAAATAATTTAATGTCAATGGAAAAACGATTAGTTATTTTATTATTTATATAATTTTAACATAACGAAGTCTAAATAATCCTAAAAATAAATGTTATAATCATAAATAAGAGAAAAAGGAGTTAAGAATTTGAAAAAGAGAATAGAAATAATAGATTTTTGGAGAGGCCTTGCCATTATAGGTATGGTTATTTATCATCTCCTTTATGATTTAGAAATTATATTTAATAAAAACATAGGGTTTTTTAGTATAGAGTCTTGGTTTCCAATACAACAGGCTATTTGTTGGTCCTTTATTTTTATTTCTGGATTTTCAGTAAATTTAACCAAAAATCCCTTAAAGAACTCTGTAAAAGTACTCATAGGAGCATATTTATTAAGCCTAGTTACTTGGATTTTTGTTCCCCATATTATTATAAAGTTTGGAGTCTTACACCTTATTGGATTTTCCATGGCAATAGTATCATTCTTTAAAAATATATCTAAAAAATACTCTTTGCCTATGGCAGGCCTATCCTTTATAATATTTTTCTTTATTTGGAATAAAGGGGTAGATATATTTCCCTTTTCAAAGGCTCTTAGGGCATACAATATATATTCTTTAGGATTTTTTGGAGTGGAGTTTTCATCATCTGATTATTTCCCACTTTTACCTTGGTTTTTCCTATTTTCATGTGGGTTTTTTGTAGGAAAGTATTTTGAAAATAGGAAAGAGGCCCTTTATTCTATTAATATTAATGGGGGACTAATAAACAAAATTGGAAGATACAGTTTTGAAATTTATTTGGCCCACCAAGTTGTATTAATGGGGGTCTTGTACGCCTTAAGTTACTTTAACATTTTATAAAAAATCTTATAAGTTGCTTACACAAAAAATCCACCTATATTAAGGTAATGTTATTCCTCATATAGGT
>CAMEGD010000077.1 GCA_945916025.1 uncultured Clostridia bacterium | reverse complement strand
TATATTTAAAGAATTAAATGATGATATAGGCTTTAAAATTCCAAAAAGTGGAAATCTAAACAAGTGGGCAAAACAAGGAGTTCTTCTTCTTAATACAGTCCTAACAGTAAGAGCCCATGAGGCCTTTTCTCATAGAGGCAAAGGCTGGGAGATATTTACAGATAAGGCAATTATGTCCCTAAATGAAAAAGATACACCAGTAGTCTTTATACTTTGGGGAAGACCTGCTCAAGAAAAGGAAAAATTAATTATAAATCCGATTCACAAGGTTTTAAAAGCACCACATCCTAGTCCACTTTCTGCCCATAGGGGATTTTTTGGATGTAAACACTTTAGTAAGACAAATGAATTATTAAGAAAAAATGCCTTAAAGGAAATAGATTGGAGCTTAGAATAAATGATAACAATTGAAAAACTAGAAATCAAGGCAGGTCATATACCCTTATTAGTATTTAGACCTGAAAAATATTCTATTTGTAGAAAAACAATAATATATTATCATGGTTGGAGCTCAAGTGTAGACAAGTACACTTTACTTGGACAGCTTTTAGCTCAACAAGGATATCAAGTTATTCTTCCTGAACTGTCCAATCATGGAAAGAGGGGAAGTGCTGACTATGATAATTTCCAAGGATTTACTGATGTTCTTGTAGAAACTGTAGCTGAATTTCTGGATATTAAGGATATAGCCCTTGAACGCTTAAATGGAGATAGGGATAACTTAGTTATTGGAGGACACTCCCTTGGCGGAATGATAGTATCTTCAATATTATCTATAGATCCTAGTATAAAACATGCCTTTATTTTTAATGGGCTTTTTGATTTTGAACAATTTATAGAAAAAAACATTTCCTACCTAGATGCTATGGACATAGAATTGCTAAGGGAATTTAATCCTAAAAAAAGGATAGAAAATTTAGATTCAAAGAGTATTGATATACATGTAGGGTCTCTAGATAAAACTATACCTAAAAAAGCAATGATAACCTTACAAAGAGACCTTAAGACTCTTAATATAGATAAGTCTAAGATATTATTCACTTATTATGAAGATGCAGGCCATGGAATTAGTTATTCGATGATTTTTAATGCCCTAAAAGAAATCAAAAAAACAGTAGGTCTAACTAAGTTTAAACAATGCTGTGGAACTAAAGAAAAAATTTAAAATACCAGCCTAGGCTGGTATTTTTGTACACAATTATGAAACAAGGTGTCTGTTGTTACTAAGAAAATGAAATACTAAAGAGAAGATAATAGTTAAGTAAAAGTAAAATTTCTTTGTTTTATGCTTAAATAAAAGCATTCCAAGTAGGGCTCCCAAACCGCCGCCAATATAAATTAAAATAAAAAGTTGAGATTCACTAATTCTCCACTTATTTTTTCTTGCCTTGTTTTTGTCTAAATAAAATACTATAAAAGTTATAATATTAATAATTATATAATAGAAAATCATTTTTTACCTCCAAGATTATTTTACCACAATTTTTATTTTGTATAATAATTTATTGTCTTATCTTGAAGTAGTATATAAATATATAGTACAATAATTAAATAGACCAAATTTTTATATGAAAGGAGGCTTTATGGAAAAACTAAATGAATACCTAGAAAATAAAAACTACAAGGCCCTTCAAGAGGAAATAAAAAACTTTCATGTTGCTGACTTAGCTGAGTTTTTAAATGACCTTGAAAGGCAACAGGCAGTAATATTTTTTAGGTTGCTTAATAAAGATATAGCAGCTGATGTTTTTGCTAACCTCTCTGGTGACCAAAAGAGAGCTATTGTAGAAACTATCAAGTTTGAAGAAATCCAAGGAGTTATTAATGACCTTCATCTTGACGATAAAGTGGACCTATTAGAGGAACTTCCAGCTAATGCCGTAAAAAATATACTAAAATATACAGAAGCCAAGGAAAGGGAACTAATTAATCAATTCTTAAATTATAAGGAAGATTCTGCAGGTTCCATTATGACCATAGAGTATGTTGCCCTTAAAGGTGACATGACTGTGGAAGAAGCATTAATGTATATTAGAAAAAATGGTGTAGATAAAGAAACCATTTATTCTTGTTATGTCCTTGGCCCTAACAAAAAACTAAAGGGAGTATTGTCCCTAAGGGAGATTGTAACTGCAGAAAGAAATGTACTAATATCAGATTTGATGGTAGAAGATGTAATATATGTCCATACTGATACAGACCAAGAGGAAGTTGCTGAAATTTTCGGAAAATATGACTTTTTAACTTTGCCAGTAGTTGATACTGAAGGCAGGATGACTGGAATTGTAACAGTAGACGAGGTAATGGAAGTTATGGAGTTAGAAACAACAGAAGACTTCCATACTATGGCAGGTATGACCCCTTCTGAAGGTGGTTACCTAGAGGAATCTCCAATAAAACTAGCGAAGGATAGGATAATATGGCTTTCTGTTCTTTTAATACTAGGAATATTTATTGGGGGTATTATAGAAAAATATAATTGGATTCTAGCCCAGTACCTAATTTTAAATTCCTTTATTCCAATGATTACAGCAGCAGGTGGTAATGCGGGGATCCAATCATCAACCCTTGCAATCAGAAATATTTCTCTAGAGGAAATCAACTTTGATGACAAGTTTAAGATTATGTATAAGGAATTAAAGGTGGGCCTTATTGTTGGGGGAATTATGGGAATAATTTCCTTTATGAAAGTAATCTTTTTGGACCAAGTAAGTTTAAGTATTGGACTAGTTGTTATGGTTACTATGCTAATTTCAATAGTAATTGCTAAAGTTTTGGGTGGATTAATCCCACTACTAGCAGATAGAATGAATATCGACCCGGCAATTATGTCCAGTTCAATTATTACAACCTTAGTAGATGCTGTATCCTTAATTATTTACTTCACAGTTGCAGCATTATTATTACCAATTTAAAAGGAGGTGGACTAGTGGAACAAAGAAATATATTAGATAGGATAAAATACGAAGAAGAAGATATTCTTAACTTATTAAAAAATAAAAAATATAATGAGTTGAGGGAATTTTTACAAGATACAAATGAAATAGATATAGCAGAAATAATTAGTAATCTAGAAGATAAACACTACAGTCTTATACTCTTTAGAATGCTGTCAGAAACTAGTGCATCTCAAGTATTTGCCTACCTAGATTTAGACAAGCAAGTTGAGATAGTAACTGATTTTTCAGATAGAGAAATAAAAGAAATTATGGAAGAAGTCTTCTTTGACGATATAGTTGACCTTATAGAAGAAATGCCAGCAGAGTATGTAAGTAAGGTTCTAAGGTCTATATCCAAGGAACAAAGGGCTCTAGTTAACGAATTTTTAGGCTATCCAAAGGATTCAGCTGGAAGTGTAATGACTATAGAATATGTGAGTCTTCACAAAAACTATAGTGTACAAGATGCCCTTGACCACATAAAAGAAGTAGGATTAAAAAAAGAAACAGTTTATTCTTCCTATGTAGTAGATAATAAGTCCAGGTTAATAGGGATAATTTCCTTAAGAAAACTTGTAACTGCAGATCCAAATCTTTTGATATCAGAAATAATGGAAGAGGATGTAATCTATGTAAACACAGATGATGACCAAGAATATGTATCAAACTTATTCCAAAAATATGGTTTCTTGGCTATTCCAGTTTTAGATAGGTCTAACAAGTTAGTTGGAATAGTAACCTATGATGATGCCTTTAGAATTTTAGAAGAAGAGGCAACAGAAGACTTCCAACTTATGGCTGCCATTACTCCTACAGATGACGTTTATTTAGAAACAGATACAAAAAAACTAGCTAAAAATAGATTACCTTGGATAATGGTCTTGATGATTTCTGCAACTATGACAGGATTAATTATTAATAACAACCTGGAAATTCTCGGAAATTTTGCAATACTATCTACACTAATTCCTATGATTACCGATACTGGAGGTAATGCATCCTCTCAGTCATCTACACTTATTATTAGGGGGATGGCAACTGGGGAAATTGTAGACAAGGATATTTTTAAGATCCTAAAGAAGGAAATAAAGGTTTCTACTATAATTATTCTAGTTTTATCAATAATTATCTTGGTTAGAGTTTTATTTATAAGCCAAGAGGGTATTAATGTAGCCTTGACAGTAGTACTTGCCTTAATATTTACTATTTATTCATCAAATATTATTGGGGGACTTTTACCATTTGGGGCTAAAAAACTTGGCCTAGATCCAGCGGTAATGGCTGTACCAATAATAACTACTATGGTAGATGCTATAAGTTTAATAATTTACTTTAACTTAGCTAGGTGGATACTTTTATAAAGAACTTGTCAGTATTTGGTTATAAAACTTTCACCTAGGAAACATTGACAAACCAGTATATTTAAGATAAAATAATTAGGCATTGGTTAAGGAGAGATGGCTGAGCTGGCTGAAGGCGCTCGCCTGGAAAGCGGGTATACGGGATAACCGTATCAGGGGTTCAAATCCCCTTCTCTCCGCCAGTAAAAATTTGCCGTACTAGATGGGGAACTAGCGGTACCTTGTAACCTGCAATCCGCTACAGCAGGGTTGATCAAAACTATGAGGTGCCAACTTGTCGAGTTTGCCGCAGTAAAGTGGCGATGAAGATTGGGTCTTGCGCAACGGATGCTTGTGAACCGTGTCAGGTCTGGAAGGAAGCAGCACTAAGCAATGATTTTTCGTGTGCCGCGAGGGTGCCTGGTCCGAGCTAACTAACTGTGTACCATCGGGAGGTTGTCATCGAAAGTTTCGTACGGCCTTACATAAGAAGGAGGAGTTTTGCTTCTCCTTTTTTAAAAATATGGGGCCGAACATGGCTTCGACGGGGATTTAGAATCAACATAAGCGAGTCGTCTTTGAGAAATGACGAAAAAAGTCTCAAAAAATATAAATAACAACAATAACGAATTAGCTTTAGCTGCCTAACTGCAGCTTCACCCTTTAGAAACCCCATTGTTCTAAAGTAGGTGTCATTTTAATGGGAAACAAATCTTTGAAAGTCGCCATATCAAAGAGGGTACCTATGACGATATATAGAAAAAATCCTGTCATTTGGAGTTTTTCTAAGAACAACAAATAAATGACTACACTCGTAGAAGGTGTTGTGGAAGAGTTTTCGGACGTGGGTTCAACTCCCACCGGCTCCACCATACTTAGAAAGATAAGAATTAACTACCTATATAATTGTAGGTAGTTTTTTTATACAAAAAAAGACACCTATTTAGGTGTCTAAATTACTATTTTAATGCTTGTCTCCAACCTGCTTCAATTGCTTCTTGTCCTGTTTTGAACCATCTTTCGCCTTTTGATTCATCAATTATAGTTTTTTTGTAGTCCCTTTGACCTGGAGCATGAAATATCTTTTCTCCTTTTGAACTGATATTTCCTTTTATAAGTCTATCTGGATATGGACTTACACTTAAATTGTCATAAAATTTTGCTACTGGTATCGGTACTTCAATTTCTTTTTCAGGAGCCTTATATCCTTCACCAATTATTGCTGTATAATTTTCTTGGTCCCAATCTACTTTAAGGCCAAAAGATTCTGCAATAAACCTAAGTGGTACAATGGTCCTTGAGTCTTTTATTACTGGAGGGACGTCTAATCCATAATTTAGGTTCTTGGTTTGTTGCTTTTGCTCCTAGGGGAAGCAATACTAAAATCATTGCTAAAATTAAAAATACTTTTAACTTTTTCCTCATAAAATCCCTCTTTTCATTTGTAATTAATTTGATTATAACATAATAAAAGATTATTAAAACTACTTTATATAGAACATTTGTTCTAAAAGTGTTATAATATCCTTGGAGGTAAACATGGACAGGATAATTTTTGCTATAGACCTAAAGTCCTTTTATGCTTCTGTTGAGTGTCAACAGTTAGAGCTGGACCCTATGACCACAAACCTTGTTGTTGCTGACAATAGACAAACTAACAAGGGAATATGTCTAGCAGTTACTCCGCCTTTGAAAGAATTAGGGGTAAAGGGTAGACCACGGCTTTTTGAAGTTGAGGAAAAGGTCGATGAGATAAATATACAAAGGAGAAAAGACAACAATAACAAGGCATTAAAGGGTAAGTCTTTTAATAAACTTGAACTTGAAAAAGACAAGTCCTTGGAGTTGGATTATATTGTAGCCCTTCCTCAAATGGCAAAGTACATAGAATTTAGTTCTAGGATTTATAAGGTCTATTTAAAGTGGTTTAGTAAGGAAGATATCCACGTTTATTCCATTGATGAGGTCTTTATAGATGCTAGCAAGTACCTAAGAGCCTACAAACTTGACCCTAAGGATCTGGCTGAGCAGGTTGTTTTAGATGTAATAGAGGAAACTGGCATTACTGCCACAGTTGGAATTGGAACAAACTTGTATCTTGCTAAGGTGGCTATGGATATTAAGGCTAAAAAGGCCAAGGCCAATGAACATAGAGTTAGGGTAGGATTTTTAGATGAAGCTTCGTACAAAAAAGAAATGTGGTCCCATCTTCCTATTGATGATTTTTGGCGGGTAGGTAGGGGATACAGAGACAGGTTATCTAGACTTGGACTTCATACTATGGGAGACATAGCTAGACTTTCTTTAAAAGATGAAGAAATATTATTTAAGACTTTTGGGATTAATGCAGAGCTTTTAATTGACCATGCCTGGGGGATAGAACCTTGCCAAATTAAGGATATTAAAGGTTACAAGCCAGAAAGTAAGTCTCTAGGTTCAGGCCAAGTTCTTACAGAAGCTTATAACTTTCAAGATGGACG
>CAMEGD010000076.1 GCA_945916025.1 uncultured Clostridia bacterium | reverse complement strand
AATTTATTCCAAATAGTAACAGCCCCACTGCTAAAACCATTTCTATGGCAGGAGAGTTATAAAAGCCTACACTTCCATTTTTAATTCCAAATCCACCAGTTCCAGCTGTAGCTAAGGCGTGGTTTATAGAGTCAAATATCGGCATTCCAGCTATAACTAAGGCAATAATTAATGCTATTGTCATAACAAGGTATATAAGGTAGAGGATTCTAGCTGAGCTTTTAATTTTTGGAAGAAGTTTTCCAAATTGAGGTCCAGGAACCTCTGCCTTCATAGCATGAACTGAAGTTGGAGAAAACTCTGGCAAAACTGCCAAGGCCAAAACCAAGACTCCCATACCACCTATAAAGTGAGAAAATGACCTCCAAAAGAAAATGGAATTGGAAATAACATTATAATCTTCAATAATACTAGCCCCAGTAGTTGTAAGTCCACTTGCCATTTCAAAATAAGCATCTACAAAGGTAGGAACTTGTTCTGAAAAATATAGGGGAAGGGCAGCTAAAATAGCTAAGATAAACCACATAAGACTTGTGATTATAAAGCCTTCTTTTATATATATTGTCTTACTGTCAGGGACTATTGTGGCAAGGGGTCCAAAAACAATTAGGGTAATTGCCATTGCCTTTACAAAGGAAAATATTACTAGGTTAGATTCTCCATAGTAAATACCTATTCCAATGGGAATTATCATTAGGGCTCCTATAAAGAGCATAATCCTAGACAGGGAATAGATTATCATTTTCTTATTCATCATGACCTACCAATACATCTTCAAATTCATCAAAATATTTTCTAGTAGTTACTACTAGGACCCTATCTCCCTTAATTACAAAGTCGTCACCACCAGGGAATATTATATTGTCTCCTCTTCTTATACAGGCGATTAATACTCCAGGTTTTGTGTCTAGGTCCTTTAAAGGAACTTCTAAGGCTTTTGATTCTTCAGTTATATGAAACTGGATAGCTTCTACTTTTCCATCTATAAGCCTGTGTAAGATTTCAACTCTAGAGCCTTTAGTTGCCAGTCTTGAACGAACATACTTAATTATACTATCAGCAACTATCTTCTTAGGAGTTATAGCTGAGTCAATGCCTATTTTTTCTGCTATAGGCTTTAGTAAGTCCCTTGAAATTTTTGCTATATTTTTTTGAATACCTAAACCTTGGGAAAAAATAGAAATCATCATATTTTCTTCATCAATGTTAGTAGAAGAAATTACAGCATCATAGGATTCTATTCTTTGTTCAAGTAAGGTGTTGTGGTCTGTTCCATCTGCGTGGATAATTATGGCATTTGGAAAAGATTCGGCTAAATAATTTGCCCTTTCTTCATCTACTTCAATAACTTTGACCCTAAATTTCTTGTTTAAAAGATCCTCAGTTAAGTAGTAAGAAAGTTCTCCACCACCAATTATCATTACTGATTTTACTGGCTTAGTGTTATAGTTTACATTTATTATAAATTCATTTATAGCCTTTACTGTACCAGTTACGTTGATTTTGTCTCCAGTTCTAAAGACAAAGTCTCCATTAGGAATATATATTTCTCCATCTCTAAATACAGAGCAAGTCAGTATTTTTTCTTTGGTTATCCTAATATCCTTTAAGGCCATATTGTTAATAGGATTGTTTTCTTTAATTGTAAACTCTACTATATTAACTTTTCCTTGCATAAAGGTTTCTACATTGTTGGCGCTTGTAAACTTTAGGATGTCCATTATAGCCTTGGCAGATTCCTTTTCTGGATTTATCATAAGACTTATGCCTAGTTCTTTTTGGGCAAAGTTAACATTGTCAGAATATTCAGGAGACCTAACCCTAGCTAGGGTGCTTTTTGCTCCTAATTTTTTAGCCATAATAGAGGCTATAATATTTATTTCATCGTGTTGAGATACTGCAATAAAAATATCGCAATCTTCTACTCCCGCTTGAATTTGAATATCGTGGGAAGCTCCATTGCCAACAACGCCAGTTATATCAGCGATGTCTATTACACTTTCGAGCTTATCCCTATTTTTTTCTATTAATACTATATCGTAGCCTTCAGATGATAAGTCCTTACACAAGACTTCTCCAACCTTTCCGGCTCCTACAATTACAATTTTCATCCATACCTCCTTTTGATATTATAGAACATTTCATATTTATTTGATAGACTTTAGGGTATAATAATTTAATTAATAGATAGGAAGAAAAATATTGAAAAAATTATTAAGTTTTATAGAGTGGGGAAGTTATTTAAAAGAATATGAGTCTATGGAAGACTTTAAAAAATCCCTTTATGACCTTGGCCTAGATGGGATAGAAATAGTTAGGTGTGGAGAAGACCTTATTGAGAAGGACCTTGTTGAGGGGATACACTTACCCTTTTTTACATCCTGGGTAGACTACTACAAAAAAGACCATAAGAGGGTAATTGAAGAGTTTGGGTCTCTGGAAGTGGCAGAGGGATTTTATACAAAAAATCCAGAAGACCTTTCAGATTATTATTTACAGGACTTAGAATATTCTAAAGAAAATTGCAGGTACTCAGTTTTTCATGTTGCCAATACAACCTCTTTAGAATACTTAAACCAAAACCATCATTTTACAGATGAAGAAATTATAGATGCATCAGCTGAATTAATTAACGAAATCATTAAAAAGTCTAAAATTGAAAACCTATTTTTATTAGAAAATCTTTATTTTCCTGGCCTAAAATTTACTGATGTAAACCTAACAAAAAGGCTTATAGATAAAATAGACTATAAGAATATTGGATTTATGTTAGATATTGGCCACCTAATGAACACCAATCCTGAAATAAAAACAGAGGATGAAGGGTGGGATTATGTGGAAAAGATAATAGATGACCACAAAGACCTTATAGATTATTTTAAGGGAATCCACCTTCACGTTTCTGTTACTGGAGATGAAATAAAAAGGGTAAAGGAAAATCCTCCTGATTTATCAGATGATTTTTATGAAAGGTTTAGACAAATCTATGAAGCTGTAAAGAACATTGATGCTCACAGTATCTCCAAGTCTTCCAAGGCAAAAAAAGTAATTGAGAAAATCAATCCTGACTATCTTGTATTAGAGTTTAAGTCAGAAACTAGAGCAGAAAGGGAAGAAAAAATAAAAGCCCAAATAAAGTCACTAAATTTTAATAAAAGAGTTTAGTATATAAAGGTTCGGGTATATAAGAGGTGTAGATTAAGAATATTAATTAATTTTAAATCAAACTTTAAAATATTTAATTACAATCTTCGATATACTAAATAAAAGTAGATGATTAGGCCAGAAGGTATATCCTTCTGGTCATTTTATGAATAAAGAGGGTGAAATATAATTGGAATATAAAGATTACTATAAGATACTTGGGGTGGATAAAAAGGCTACAACAAGTGAAATTAAATCAAAGTACAGAAAACTTGCTAAAAAGTACCATCCTGACCTTAATCCTAATGATGAAGTAGCCCAAGAAAAATTTAAGGAAGTTACAGAAGCCTATGAAGTCTTAAGTGATGACAAAAAGAGAAAACAATACGACCAATTTGGATCTGGATACAACTTCCAAGGAGGTCAAAACTTTAATCCTAATGACTTTGGCTACACTTATACATCTTCAAATGTTGGAGACTTTAGTGACTTCTTTGATATGTTTTTTGGAGGAGGTAGTTCTAGACAAACTACATCTTCAAAGGGATTTGGATTTGAGGACTTGTTTGGAGGGGTAGGCTCTAGAAAAAAAGCTAGAAATAGGGCCCAATACAACTCTAGGTTTAACATATCCTTAGAAGAAGCCTACAAGGGGGTAACTAAGCCAGTTAGTGTAAACTTTAATGGCCAAAATGTAACCTTAGATGTAAAGGTTCCTAAGGGAATTACTACAGGCAAAAAATTAAAGGTTAAGGGAGAAAAATGGGGCATAGATGGAGATATTCTATTTGAAATTAATGTCCTAGAGGATAGTTCCCAAAAATTAGAAGGAAATGACATAATTTATACTGCTGAAGTCTATCCATGGGATGGATACTTTGGTGGAGAAACTATAGTTAGGCCAGTTACTGGCTCAATAAAAATTAAGATTCCAGAAAGAACAAAATCTGGACAAAGAGTTAAAGTAAAAAACAGGGGATTTGAAAACTTAAACAAGGTAAAGGGAGACCTTTTAGTTGAGTTTAAAATTGTAAACCCTGACAAATTAACTAAAGACCAAGAAGACTTATACAAGAGACTTCAAAGTTCATACAAAACTAAATAATAAGGGGGATAGAGTATTATGGACTTAAACAAATTTACACAAAAATCAATACAAGCAGTACAAGATGCTAACAACGAGTGCATGAGCTTAGGCAATCCTCAAGTAGATGAGCTTCACCTACACTTTGCCCTAATAAATGATAGGGAAGGGCTAATATCTAGAATTCTAAGTCTAATGGGAGTTGATCTTAATTCCTATAGAAATAGGATAAATCAAGACTTATCAAAACTTCCAAAACAATCTGGAGGTTCAACTTATGCAAGTCAGGACCTAAATAAGGTATTAAATGATGCTCAAAAAATTGCCAATGACTTTCAAGACGAATATATTAGCGTAGAACACCTTTATCTTTCTTTGTTAAAACAAAAGAGGATAAAGTCTGAAAAAATATTTAGAGAATTTAATATAGAAAAAAACACCTTCTTAAACTTCCTTCAACAAGTAAGGGGTAATCAAAATGTAACTTCAGACAATCCAGAGGGGACCTATGAAGCTCTAGAAAAATTTGGAACTGATGTTACAAAAAATGTAAAAGAAGGAAAAATGGACCCTGTAATTGGCAGGGACGAAGAAATTAGAAATACCATTAGAATCCTTTCAAGAAGGACTAAAAATAACCCAGTTTTAATAGGAGAGCCTGGAGTTGGTAAGACTGCCATTGTAGAAGGTCTTGCCCAAAGAATTGTTAATGGCGACGTCCCTTCAAGTTTACTTGGAAAGACTATCTTTTCATTAGATATGGGAGCTTTAGTAGCCGGTGCCAAGTATAGGGGAGACTTTGAAGAAAGGCTTAAGGCTGTCCTAAACGAAGTAAAAAAATCTGATGGAGAAATAATCCTATTTATAGATGAAATTCACAACATAGTAGGAGCAGGTAAAGCTGAAGGCAGTATGGATGCTTCGAACTTACTAAAGCCAATGTTAGCAAGAGGAGAACTTCACGCTATAGGAGCAACTACCTTAGATGAATTTAGGGAAAATATAGAAAAGGACAAGGCCCTTGAGAGAAGGTTCCAAAAGGTACTGGTAAATGAACCTACAGTTGAAGATACTATTTCTATCCTTAGAGGAATAAAGGAAAAGTATGAAATTCACCACGGAATTAGAATATCTGATGGAGCAGTAATTGCAGCAGCAGTTTATTCTGATAGGTACATTACAGACAGGTTCCTTCCAGACAAGGCTATAGACCTTATGGACGAGGCATCTTCTATGCTAAGGACAGAGATGGAATCTATGCCAGAGTCCATGGATGAAATTAGAAGAAGAATAATGACCTTGGAAATTGAAAAGCAAGCCCTTAAAAAGGAAGATGACCTAAATTCTATTGCTAGACTTGAAAAAGTTGAAGAAGAAATTTCTGAAGAACAAAATAGATTTGATGAATTAAGTGCAAAATGGGAGGAAGAAAAACTTTCTATCCATCAAATTAAAGAACTTAAGGAAAAAATAGACCTTACAAAACAAAAAATTGCTGAAGCAGAAAGAAAGTATGACTTAGAAAGTCTTTCAGTCTTAAAGTATGGAGAACTTCCAAAACTTGAAAAAGACCTAAAAGACTTAACTGAGAAGGAAAAAAATGCAGACAAGATCGTTAAGGAAGAAGTTACTGAAGATGAAATTGCAGAAGTAGTTTCTCGTTGGACAGGAATCCCAATTACAAAGTTACAAGAAACTGAAAGGGAAAAACTATTGCACCTAGACCAAATCCTACACAAGAGGGTAGTAGGCCAAGACGAAGCAGTCCAAGCTGTAACTGACGCTGTAATTAGGTCCAGGTCTGGTCTAAAATCTCCAACAAGGCCAATAGGATCATTTATCTTCTTAGGCCCTACTGGAGTAGGTAAAACAGAACTTTCAAAGGCTCTAGCCCAATCCTTGTTTGATGATGAAAAAAACATTATAAGGATAGATATGTCTGAATATATGGAAAAACATACAGTTTCTAGACTTGTAGGAGCACCTCCAGGATATGTAGGGTATGAAGAAGGTGGTCAACTTACAGAAGCTGTAAGAAGAAAGCCATATTCAGTAATTCTATTTGATGAAATAGAAAAGGCCCATCCAGATGTATTTAATATTTTACTTCAAGTCCTAGATGACGGTAGACTTACTGATAACCAAGGTAGGACAGTGGACTTTAAAAACACTGTAATAATCATGACTTCTAACATAGGTTCTATAGACTTATTAGATGGCATACAAGAAGATGGAACAATTTCTGAAGATGCAAGACAAAAGGTTGAAAGCCAACTATATAGGGCCTTCAAACCAGAGTTCTTAAATAGGATAGATGAAATAGTCTTATTTAAGCCACTTCAAAGAGACCAAATCTTTGAAATAATCGACCTTCAAATTGAAGACTTAAGAAAGAGACTAAGGGAAATGCACATTGACCTAGACCTTGATGAAAGAGCTAAGGACTTTATCTTAGACTCATCATATAATGTTCAATTTGGGGCTAGACCAGTTAAGAGATTTATACAAAAGGAAATTGAAACTGAAATATCCAGAGCTTTAATATCTGAAAAGATAAAACCTGGAGACAAGATAATTTTAAGTTCCAATGGAGAAAAAATTGAATTTAAAA
>CAMEGD010000075.1 GCA_945916025.1 uncultured Clostridia bacterium | reverse complement strand
GGAAGCTGCGTATGCCGCAGCATGTGGCCCTAAAAAGCCAAAACAAAACAAAAATTATTACAGTGAAACATTTACTACCTTTTATAATTAAAAACTACTCCAAGTAGTTAAAGAAGCTTGGGACAATGCAGTAGATGCAGAAGGCGCTACTAAATTAGGTCTTGGTATTACTACTGATGCTTCTAACAAAGCAGCAGATGGTGACAAACCAGCTCAAATCCAAATCAACACTTATATGTCAGCTTTAGGATTAGACGATTCAGATATGATAGTTGCTAACTACATTGATGTTGTTCAAGCTAAAGTTCAAGTTAATGCCGATGGAACAATCGTTGAAAAAATGGAAGACGTTAAAACTAAAAAAGACTTAAAAGAAGAATATGGAATGAAAGATCATTCTGAAATTGGTAAAGAATGGTACGAACAAATGGCAGCATGGGAAGCTTTCACAGTAGGAAAGACTGTTGAAGAAGTTCAAAATATTCCTGTAAAAGAAGCTAACCCAACTCACCAACACGTTCCAGATCTTCCTGAACTAGCTTCAAGTGTAACAATCACAGTAGAAGGTTACCAAGGAGTTATGGCTAAGGCTTTCGAAAACGCAACAAAATAAGTTTATAATTAAATAGTTACAATTTAGAGACACTCTTCACGAGTGTCTTTATTTTTGTTTCTTATGGGGTATAAAAGAATTGACAAATAATAAACGTTGAGGGAGGTTCAAATGGAAAGAAAGAATATATATGAAGAAGTAAAGGATGTATTATTTAATAATTGGAGTGGTTTTGTAATTTCTTTAATTTTAATAATGATAATGTCAGGAATATTTCAATATATTTTAAATATTTTATTACCAACTGTAGATAATACAGAATTAGATGTAATAACATCACTTACACAAATTAGTTTATTGGAAAGTCCAAGTTCCTACTATGTTATAAAAACTATATTAGGTTCGATTTTTTCAACTATGTTACATGGTGCTTTCTCAATTGGAATTTTGACTTATATAAGGAATATGTACAACAAGAAGTTTTCTGTAGACTTATTATTTTCAAGTCTATCTAAATATGCTAAAGAACTTTTCGTTCTTTCTGTAATAATGGGTATAATCACTAGCTTCCTAGCATTTATGCCTTTCATTGGATTTATATTATCATCTGTAGTTTCAATAATATTTGCTTTTGTATTTTATTCAATTGTAGATGCTGATAAAGGAGATTTAGGATCAATATTTAGAACTTCAGTAGATAAGACCAAAGGTAGAAAACTAGATATTTTACTAATATTTATAAAATACTACCTAATTCCTTTCATAGTTTTAATTGTAGGTTTTGGAGGAATATTATTTTATGCACTACCTAATCTTGGAGAAGGTCAGGTTGAAGGTATTGTTGTTTTATTAACCCTAATTCCTCTTGTATTATTAATATTTGCTGTCCTAGTGATTAGGGCTAATATTAAGGCCAATGTTGCTATGGCTTTGTTATATGACAATGTTTCTAGAGACGAAGACTATATGTATGAAAAAATATATGGTCAGGAAAGACCTTCAGAAGAAAATAAACCTTTTGAAAACAGGGTTTATAGGGATGAAGATATATTTAGGGATACTGACAAAGATTATATAGGAAGAAATGAAGAAAATTATCAAGATGATTTTGTAGATGAAGAACCTTATAGAGATTCTTATGATGATAATGACTTATAAAGGAGGCTTTAATGGGAATATTTGCTATATTTAAGGAAAGTATCAAGGTGTTTTTAACTGATTCTAAAGATTTAGTTATCTCCTTCATTATACTTTCCATATTCCAATCATTATTTGTATTTATTTTAATATCAATATTTGGAGACCCAACTTATGAATTTAATCTTGTCTTAAGTAAGACTCCCTTAGAAGAAGGGGTATCAGACCTGTTTTCCTACAATCTAATCCAACATTTTGTGTCTTACTTAGTTCTAGGGGCTAATTCTTTGGCTTTATTAGACCTTGTAAGGGGATGGGACTATAGTATTCATACAGTAATAGAAAAATTTAAGGAAAATTATCCAACTATCATTATACTTTCCCTTATATTGGCTTTATTGAATTCTATTTTAGGCAAGATTCCAGTAATAGGATCTCTTTTAGGACTAATATTAACTTTAGGTTTTTCTTATGTATTTTTCCTTATAGAAGATGGAAACATAGAATATACAATGGATTACTTTAAGACTTCTTATAGGTTATCTCAAGGTCATAAACTTTATATATTTATATTGAAAACCTTATATGTAATATTACCTTACATTATAATTATTGTAACTTCTATTGTTCTACTTCCAGGAATTATACTAACCTTTGGACTGTTGGGACTAGTAATTGCCTTTTTATGGCTGCTATTAAGTGCCTTCTTCCATTTGTTATCTACATTAGGACTTACTATTTATTACCACAACAATGGATTTAAAAAACTCTCTAATCTTTTTTAGAGAGTTTTTTTCTTTGTCTTATTACCTTAAAAAAATTTCCTAAAAGGTCCCTTGATTCCCTTTCTAATATTCCAAATTCCACCTTAAAGGAGTGATTAAAGGATTTTATATTAGATAAGTTTATTGAAGAACCTAAAGAGCCCATTCGAGGATCTCTTGTTCCAATATAGACCTTTCCAATCCTAGAATTTAGAAGGGCACCACCACACATTGAACAAGGCTCTAAGGTGGTGTAGAGACTACATTCTTCTAAGTGCCAAGTTCTAAGATACCTAGAAGCTTCTTTTATAGCCAAGATTTCTGCGTGCATTGTAGGGTCATTTGTAGATATTTTTTTATTGTATCCTCTACCAATTATTGTTCCCTTGTATACAACTACAGCTCCAACTGGGACTTCTCCCAACAAAAAGGCCTTTTTGGCTTCTTTAAGGGCTTGGTTCATGAATATTTTTTCCATAATTAATTAAAAGGCCGAGATTTCTCTCGGCTATAAATTATTTTAATCTGTCAACTAAGACTTGGGCGTTCTTTGGATTTAATTTCCTGTCTATCATAGGTTCATTATCATCTTCTAAGAAACCAAACTTAGTCCTATATGGTGATTTTTCTACATTGTATAAGATGCCTGTTGGAATTTCATTTCCCCAGATCATAGCCTTTTCGTAAGCTTGAGATAAGTCTGTTACATCGTGGGTTTCATCTAGAGGTCTTACTCTTTCCTTGTACCAAGCAAAAGTGTTAACCTTATTCCATACTATACATGGTTGTAATACATCCACAAGGGCATATCCTTCGTATATAATGGCAGCCTTGAAGATTTCCTTAAGTTGTTCTTGGTCTCCAGAAAATCCTCTAGCTACAAATCCAGCTCCTAATGTCAAAGCTAGGGCAAGGGGATACATCATATTACTTTTTGATCCACCCTTTGCAAAAGTTTGAATTTGTCCTGCTGCAGTAGTAGGTGATACTTGTCCTTTAGTTAGTCCATAAACTTGGTTGTTATGAACTATTTGAGTAAGGTCGATATTTCTTCTAATGGCATGTAATAAGTGGTTACCACCTTCACCATAACCATCTCCATCTCCACCTTCAGTTATAACTTTAGCCTTGTGGTTTGATAGTTTTATTCCAATACCAACAGGAAGAGATCTTCCGTGTAGACCAGCAAAGGCATGAACATCTAAATATTGAGGCATTTTTCCAGCTTGGCCAATACCTGCAGATAAGATAACATCGTCTTGGTTAATGTCCAGTTCATCTAAGGCCTTTTTTAGGGCTGCCCTTATGCTAGGATTACCACAACCTGGGCACCAAGCTGTTTCTTTAGTTATTCCAAATTCGTAGTTATTCATAGTACCTCCTCAAGTGCTTTTTCTAAATCTTCTAAAAAGAAAGGTCTACCATCGTATTTGTTAATTATATGGTCTGCCTTAACTAGGGCTTCTTGTCTAATTAAACCTTCAAATTGACCATCTTTGTTCATTTCTACAACTATATATTTGTCAGCTCTTTCATGATATTTTTTGAATTTTTCTAATGGAAGAGGGAAGACATCGCCAAAGGATAAAGCTTTAATCTTATGTCCCTTATTGTTAAGGTGTTCAACAGCTTCTTTAACGACTCCATGGGTTGACCCCCAACAAACAACTAAAGTATTACAGTCATCTACACCAGTTTCCCATGGCTCTTCAGAGTCTTTAATAATTCCTTCAAATTTTTTGTGTCTCTTATCTACCATTTTAATTCTGTTTTCAGCAGTCTCATCTATTCGACCATATTCATTATGTTCGTCCGAGTCTACCATTACTAGATTTCCATTAGCCCTTGTAGGAATAAGTCTTGGACTAATTCCATCTGCTGTAAATTCATATCTCTTATAAGTTCCTGGTTCATACTTAGCTGGGTTAGCTAGGTATCTGTTTATTTCTATTGAATCTAGGTCAAATGGCCTGATATTTACATTAGAATCAGCAACATGTTGATCAGACATAAGAATTACTGGGATTTGGTACTTGTCAGCTAAGTTAAATGCTCTAGTTGTTTGATAGAAAGCATCTTCTGCATTTCTTAAAGCAATAATTTTTCTAGGAAATTCTCCGTGGCCATTGTGGATTAAGAACCTAAGGTCAGATTGCTCAGTGTCTGTTGGAAGGCCTGTAGCAGGACCTGGTCTTTGAACATCTATAATTACAATTGGAGTTTCAATTATTCCAGCTAGGGATAGGGCTTCACTCATAAGGGCAAGACCTGCACCAGATGAGCCTGTCATAGCTCTAACGCCTGCAAAAGATGCTCCTAAAGCCATATTCAATGCTGCAACTTCGTCTTCACATTGGTCTACAACAATTTCCATTTCCTTAGATACATCAGCTAGGTAACCTAATACACCAGAAGATGGTGTCATTGGATAGGCACAGTAGAATTTACAACCAGCAGCTACAGCTCCAAGGCCAACTGCCATATTTCCATCGACTAAAATAGAATCTGAATAATCCATTTTAACTACATCTTGTTTAGTAATTTCATATCCATATTCTAAAGCCTTAATATTACCTTCAATTAAACTTTCCTTAAAAGTGTCTTTAATAACATCTTCACCGTAGTTAAGCTCAATGCCAAACCTACCCATTAAAAGACCAAGACCAATAGTTGTAATCATTTTTTCGTTTCCAAGTTCTTTAGCTTTTTCAACTAAATCAAAAGTCTTAGTATTTGGAAAATCTGCCATTGATGAATCAGCTACAGCAACTCCACCTTCTTTAAGTCTATTAGAATGTATTTCTAAAGTTTCTCTATTTAAAGCGAAGATCAAATCTAGTTCTTTTCTAGGTGCCGAAACTGCCTTATCAGACATTCTGATTTGGAAGAAGTTATGGCCCCCTCTAACTCTAGACCTATAATTTGCAGTAGTATAAACATAATAGCCACTACGTTGCAATACTTTATTAAACATAGTAACTACTGTGTCCATACCCTGGCCAGCAGCGCCACCAATTAAAATATTATAATCCATTTTTACCTCCTATAAATATTTTCTCATTGAATTCATTATACCCCAAATTCCTATTTATTATAAAAGAATTTGTGCTATAATATATATAAGTAATTCAAAGGAAAAGACTTGATATTTTCTACATAATATGTTATATTTAGTTAGATTAAATAGTACAATCTATTAAAAAGGGGAAAGACCCTTTTTTTTATTGATTAAATAATTAATTTATGGTATTTTATATCAAGGAAAATAGATTAACAGGAGGTGCCAAATGGCTGATAAAGTAACTCTAGCATGTCAAGAATGCAAAAACAGAAATTATGTAACATTTAAAAACAAGAAAAATACTACTGAGAGAATTGAGTTAAAAAAATATTGCAAGTTCTGCAAAACTCACACACCTCATAAAGAAACAAGATAAGGAATGTGATATCAAATGGCAACTGTACAAACTAGTAAAAAAACTGAAGGTGGATTTGGTAGATACATTAGAGGTGTAAGAACTGAACTTAAGAAGGTAATTTGGCCAAACAAAGAAAAACTTGTTAAGTATTCAGCTCTTGTTATACTACTTAGTATAATTTCAGCTCTAGTTATTTCCATTTTTGACTTAGTAATTATTAATATTTTACAACTTATAATCGGTTAGTTGAGGGGATTAATTTGACTGAGATAACCAACGAAAGAAAAGACAGAGACCCGAAAGCAAGATGGTATGTAGTCCATACTTACTCTGGACATGAAAATAAAGTAAAGACAACTATGGAACTTATGGTTAAAAACCAAGGCATGGAAGATTTGGTACAAGAAATTGAAGTGCCAACTGAAGAAGTAGTTGAAGATAAAGAAGGTTCAGATAAGGTTAAGGAAGTAAAGCTTTATCCTAGTTATGTTTTAGTTAAAATGATCATGACTGATGAGTCTTGGTATTTAGTAAGAAATACTAGAGGGGTAACAGGATTTTTAGGCCCAGCCTCAAATCCAATACCACTGACAAAGGAAGAAGAAGCTTCTTTAGGAGTAAAGGACAAAAGCTCAATTGAATATAATTATGAAATTGGGGATACTGTTAAAATCACTAATGGTCCATTTAATGACTTTATTGGTGAAATTGAAAGTATTAACGAAGAGAAGGAAGAAATTGGCGTATTTATATCTATGTTTGGTAGAGAAACAAAACTAGAACTAAAATATGACCAAGTAGAAAAAATGTGATAATATCGTAAATATTTACGTATTATATAGATAGTGGGAGGGAAAGACCCGCCAAATACCACAAAGGAGGATTTTTTATGGCAAAGAAAGTCATAGCTATAGTAAAATTACAAATACCTGCAGGACAAGCTACACCAGCACCACCAGTAGGTACTGCATTAGGACCTCACGGGGTTAACATAATGGAGTTTACAAAATCATTTAATTCAAAAACTGCTGATCAACAAGGAATG
>CAMEGD010000074.1 GCA_945916025.1 uncultured Clostridia bacterium | reverse complement strand
AATGTATTGATTATAATCAATACCATATTGTTGTAAGTTTGCTGAGAAGTTTTTGATTTCTCTATCAATTGCATTTTGAATTACTGGTTCTGGAACTTCAAAATCAGCAAAGTCAGCTGCTTTTCTTAGTACGGCTTGTCTTACTTCGTTTTTAGCTCTTTCTTCAAATTCTTTTTCAAGTTTTTGTCTTACGTCATTTTTGTATTCATCTACTGTGTCAAATTCAGAAATATCTTTTATAAATTCATCGTCAATTTCTGGGTATTCAACTTCTTGAATTTCTTTTATTTCTACATCAAAAGTAGCTTCTTTTCCAGATAGTTCTTCAGAACCGTAATCTTCTGGGAAAGTAACCTTAACTTCAACACTATCTCCTGTGTTTTTGCCTACTAATTGATCTTCAAATCCTGGAATAAATTGTCCAGAACCAAGTTCTAATAAGTGGTCTTCTCCTGATCCACCTTCAAACTCTTGACCATCTAAAAATCCAGTGAAGTCAATTTTTACAACGTCGCCAAGTTTTGTTTCTCTATCTTCTACTATAGTAGATCTTTTAGATTTTTCCCTTTGACCTTGTAGTTCATTAGAAATTAATTCATCTGTTACTTCGTATTTTACTTCAGGAATTTCTATTTTTGAGTAATCCTTAAGTTCAAATTCAGGCATAACTTCAACATCAACCTTTAAAACAACTTCTTTTCCCTTTTCATAAGGTGCATCAAGAGTAATGTTAGGTTGACCTGCTAATTTAAGCTTCATTTCTTTAGTTTTGCTTTCATATAAGTCAGGAATTAACTCATTAACAGCATCTTCAAAAAACATTCCTTCTCCATAGTTTACTTCAAGAATCTTTCTAGGAACCTTTCCTTTTCTAAATCCTGGAACTTGGAATAAATGTCTTTCTTTATTAAAAATTTCTGTCATTTTTGCTTCTATTTGTTCGCTTGAAATAATCATATCAAAAGATACGTTATTTCCTTCTTTTTTATATTCTGTAGCCACTTTAAACCTCCGTATAAAATTATCCAGTACATTATACCACAAAACTTAAAAGTATCATAAAATATTTAATAGTAATTATCAAATTTCACCATTTACTTTAAAAAATCATAAGGATAATTGGTTTTTTTAGGTACTTATACTCTTTTTATAAACTCATTCTTACATTTTCGACACTTTATCTTAATTTTTCCAACATTAGCTGGTACCTTCACAACGGTTTTACAATTTGGACATTTGATGTATTTTACATTTCCCCTGTTTTGTATTTTTAATTTTAAAAGTTCTATCTCAGCTCTAAGGGGTTTGGTCGCCTTAATAAACTTAACATTTTCTTGGTATCTTTTTTCTATATTTTTAGAAAATACTCTAAAGGCTGAAAAACCAATAAATAACCAAATGAAAAAGCTTGTTATTCTAATTAAATCTGGATCCCTTAAAAAAAGCCTAAGTATACTTAAGATAAAAGCCCCATAAATAAGAAACTTATTAAAAGAATCCACGCCATATCTTCCCATCATAAGTTTATTAATATTATCAAAAAGTTTTTTCATATTTCACTCCTATCTAAATATAATATTTACCCTTGTGGGTTTTTATAAAACAAATTATTAAGTATCTTTTTATACTTATATAGGAAAAAAGCCCTCAAGCTGAAATGTTATTCATGCTCAAGGGCAATTGGATAGGGTCGATATTAACTTATATTTGTCTCAGTAGATTTTATTTCATCTATTCTAACTACCTTTAGAGCCCTTCTTTTTTGTAAGGCATGAAGTATTAAGGATACTCCAATAACTCCGTAGGCAACAAATACCCTAAAGTATTCTCCAACTTGTGCATCTCCAAATAATCTTTGGCCTGCTGCAGGAGAAACTACAAATAGCATATGGAATAAGAAGGTTCCTATTACTGCTTCCTTCCATGTAGCCCTATCAATTGATGCCCCACCTATTAGTAAGGCAGCAACAGAAAATAGGCCAACTTGCTCGTGGTTTGTATAAGTATTTAGTGTACCTATATTTTGTAAAAACACAATTTGGCCCCAGGCTGCAAGAACTGTAGAAATAATTATAGACTTTGTTCTCGTCTTATCTACATCTATACCAGAAACTTCTGATATCCCCATGTCTTGGCCTACAGACCTTAGTTCTTGGCCTAATTTTGTCCTATAAAAATAATACATTAGGACAAACAAGAAGGCTGAAAATACCAATGGCATAATTGGTAACTTTGTAATGTCTCCAAAAAATAAATTATCAAAGGCTTTTCTAATAGAAATTAAGTCCATTGTGTTTTTAAGTCCGCTTCCTGAATTTAGTATCATGTGTTCTCTAAATGGTATTACTCTACCTGCAAGTACTATAAATGCAAGTTGATAAATCCCATTTGCAAAATAACCAAGAATCATAGACGTAATCATCTCATTACCCTTTGCCCTATTTAAAACAATTGCTACTAGCTTTCCAAAAAATACCCCAACTGGAATAGCAACTAACATAGCTACTACTATTCCCAACATTCCAGCGATTTTAAAGTTTAGGGCAAAGAAAAGTCCAATTTGACCTGCCATAGCTCCTATAACTATACCAAAATTTAGTCCAGTGCCAGATGTTACCGGTATTAGTAATGACATAACCAGTATTAAGTTTCTAGACATTCTATTTACCATTTCATTGGCTAAAAATCCGCCACTTAGTCCAGAAAAGTAAAAGCCTATTATATTAACTATAAGGAAAAATAAAGGCACCATATAAGAAGTTTTTATCTTCAAATTCATTATTGGCCACCTTCCTTTCTAGTAAGTGCATAGAGAATTATTCCATTTGATAGGGAAATTCTAATTATCTCCGCCATTGACCCATCTGAAATAATATTAATTACTGGAAGGGCAACTACTAAAAGTCCTTGGAACAACAATGTCCCAATAATTACATTTGTAATATTTGCCTTTCTAAGGGTTGCTCCACCAATAAGTATTGATGCTGCAGCTGGCATAGAAACAAATAATGGTGCTGTATATAATTGTAAAAAACCAAAGGCTTGGGAATAAATAACTATTCCTATTGCTGCTAATACAGTTGAAATAGTGGTTCCTATGATTCTATATTTATTTACATTTAAGCCGTTTGTTACTGCATACTTCTCATTAGATCCTGAAACTTTCATAGCAGTCCCAGTTTTAGAGGAAGTGAATGCATACACAATAAAGGCACATAGGGCAAAGAATAAGAGTAGTCCTGTAGGTATTCTTACTCCCCCTACCTGAAAGGCCAAGAAGTTGTTCAGTAAGGCTCCAAAGGAATCGTCCATAGTCAGGGTTACCCTTAGACCTGTTCCTCCCATAGCCCAAACTAATGATTCATTTTTGAAAGGTGCAAGTAACCAGAAGATACACATTATTGATACAATTGACATACCAAAATAGTTACTTACTGTCATTTCTTCACCCTTTATTCTATTTAAAAGCATACCATAAACGATACCAGCAATAGTGGATAGAGGAATTGCGATTCCAAGACTTATTAAAAAGCCACTCCAACCAACCATGTTGTTTTCCATTGAAATAAGCACGCCTATTAGGCCAAAGATTACACCTAGGGCAAGGTTTAGATTTAGTCCAGTACCTGCTTGAATAGATGGTACCATGGCAAGTACTAAAATTGCATTCATTCCAAATCTCAATATAATATCAGAAACTATGTCTCCAGATGATAATCCTAGATATTGAGCAACAACTATAAAGACTACTAGGGCTGAGAATATAAAGAGTCTTGGAAAACCTATATGTTTATAAATGTTTTTTACTTTTTCCATTAAGCTCCTACCTCCTTATACTTACCACTCATAGCAAGACCAAAGTCTACATCATCTGCATCTGGTGGAAGAATTGCTGAAAGTTTTCCCTCAGTAATAATAGCTATCCTATCAGATACTTGTCTTAGTTCTGAAAGTTCAGAAGATGTGATAATTATTGTAATTCCTTCTCCCCTGTTAAGGTCTACTAGAGTATCTAAAACTAGTTTTTTTGCACCTATGTCGATACCCCTTGTTGGTTCTGAAACCAAAAGAATCCTTGGTTTAAAAGTTAATGCTCTTGCTATACAAACTTTTTGTTGGTTTCCACCTGATAGGGTTCCAACTTTTTGTTCTGGTCCCCTACACCTAATGTCTAAGTCTTCTATCATCTTTAAAGCATTTTTTCTAGTTTCCTTTTTGTCTACTAGTTTAATTGGCCCAAATTTCTTTAAAAAGGCATCCCTAACTTCCAGAGAAGTATAGGCTATATTTAAGGATATGGAGTCGTTTAAAAGAAGACCAACCCCCTTTCTATCTTCAGATAAAAATGCAACTTCTTCTTCTAATAAGTAGTTTACATTATTAAGTGGAATATCTTTTCCATGGATTTTCATTTGTCCTTGGGTAGGATATAGGCCCATTATTCCATTAGCTACCCCTACTTTTCCTTGACCTGCAAGTCCTCCAATTCCAAAAATTTCTCCATCTTTTATTTGAAGATTGATTCCCTTCACTGCTTCCCCTGGCATAGCTACTCTAAAATCTATTAATTCAATTGCATTTTCACTTTGTTGAGACAAGTCTCTTCTTTCTACATTTGAAAGCTCTATAGACCTACCTACCATTAATCTTGCAATTTCACTAACAGAAACCTGGTCTGTATCTAGGGTATCAATGTGTTTTCCATCTCTTAAAATAGTTATTCTGTTTGTTACAGCCTTGATTTCTTCAAGTCTGTGGGTAATAAATATTATTGCTATACCTAAAGCCGATAGTTGTTTTAAAATATTTAAAAAATCTTCTGCTTCAGATTCAGTAAGTACTGCTGTCGGTTCATCAACTATTAAAAGTTTTGTATTTGTTTTGTCTATTTCTCTAGCAATTTCTACAAATTGTTTGTAACCAACAGGAAGTCCTTCTACCTTTTGGTGGTAGTCAAACTCTAACCTTAATTTTTCAAAGGCAATCCTAGTGTCTTCGTCCATTTGTTTAAAATCCAAAGATTCTAGAGGTTTTCCTAGGACCCTACTAACTAGGTTAGGGTTAGTATTTTCTCTATTTAGTTTAACATTTTCAATTATAGTAAATCCTGGTATGAGCATAAACTCTTGGTGAACCATACCTATTCCTGCTGCCATGGCATCAATTGGAGACCTTGGCTCGTAAGGTGTGTCCTCTATATACATTTTACCTTCGTGGCCACCTGTATCATGGATTACAGACATACCATAAAGTATATTCATCAAGGTAGACTTTCCCGCCCCGTTTTCTCCTAGAAGTCCATGGATTTCTCCAGGTTCAATTGTAAGATTGACATTTTCTAGAACCCGATTTTCTCCATATTTTTTTCCTATACCTTCTAATCTCAAAAGGCTCATATTTCCTCCTATTAATACTTAAAATTAAGGGGCCTAAAGAAACTAGGCCCCTATAATTCACACTAATTAAATTAGAATACTTGTGATCCAATTGTAAATAATATGAAGTTTTCAGATCCTTCATATAGACTGAAAGTTACTGGAACGTCTTCTTCTAGCATTCCCTTAAATATTTCTTCCATTCTTCCTATATCTTGTCTTTCAACTTTGCCTTCAGCAAATTCCATACCGTATTGAACGCCGGCTTTGATCATAGTTGGGTTAGCTGGTGCTGCCCAAGTACCAAATCTACCACTTCCGCCACCTTCAGCGATTTTTGCTGAAATTTGTTCAGATATATAAGCGTCGTCTCCAGCTTTGTCTTCTGGAATAGCAATTCCTAAAGCTCCTGGATATGCATGATATGGAGATGGACAACATTGTTCTGGATAAATTGCGCCTTCTGCAAGTGATTGTTTTATTAGTGGTTCTTGCATACCGCAGTTAGTTGAGAAGAATGCAGTGTTTTTGCCATATTGTTCAACTTCTCTAGGTACATCTTCCATAATAAATTGTTGAGCACCTGCTACACCAGAGTCACCAGTTGGGTCTGGAGCGTCAACTTCAACAAATTTTACTCCAATTTCTTCAGCAGCTTTTTTCATTTCATCTCTTCTAGCTGCAAGAAGTTCCATTTGCATATGTCTTGGGAATGAGTAATGAATGAAAGTTTCAGCACCCATGTCTTTTGCTGTTTGAATTATGTTTTTACCTCTTTGATATTGGTCAAGGTCTAATAATAAGTCTGCTCTTGGAATAACTGTATCAGGGTCTTCATGAGGTGCACCTAGTATAAATAGGATGTCATCTCTAGTTTCTTTAACTTTGTCTATAGCTGCTGCAGAGCCAGTAACTGCTTGAGTAATTACAATTACTTTTACATCTGGATCTGATGCCATTGAAGCTACATTTGAGATAGTAGTTTCAGTTTCTTGAGCAAATTTATCTGGATAAGTAACGTGGACAATTTTGTCTGGATATTGTGCTTTAAGTTCTTCTGCTGCTCTAAATTCTTCTTCACCTTGAGAAACAGTTCCAGTCATAATACCAATTTTGTAATTTCCACCTTCAGCTACTTCTTCTCCTTCTGCTGGAGCTTTTGCTTCTTCTCCGCCTTGGCTACAAGCTATTGTAAATGTCATAACCATTATTAAACAAAGTAATAAGGCTAATAATTTTTTTGCTTTCATATTTCCTCCTAATTTATATAATTTTTATTATTGTATAAGTTACAAGTATTAAAGTCAACTTTAATTTTTACCGGTTATTTATGATATTCCGGTATTATGTAACGATTTCCCGTCTTTTTTTAAGAAAAATTCCAAGATTTTATGAAAAATTAATTTAAGTAATACTGTAATAATGACTTAGTTACTTGAGTAGAAAGATTTTTTTATTATTCTTAAAATATCTTCTAAAGATATGTTAATAAAACAATATTTTTTGAAATTTTTGTATTTTTCTTTTTTATTTTTATACTTCAGAAGGAGTTTAGCCTTATTC
>CAMEGD010000073.1 GCA_945916025.1 uncultured Clostridia bacterium | reverse complement strand
AGGAGACAGAAAAATGACAGAAAAAAAAGAAAAAAAGAAATTACAGATTAATCCTTTTGTACTAGTATTTCTGGTAATAGTTTTTGCAGGAATTATGACATTTTTTATAACACCTGGTACTCTTGAAGATGGAGTCTATACACCATTACCTCGAAACGAAGTAAACTTTAATAATATTTTTAATATTTTTAGAGGAGTACCTTATGGACTAAAGCAATCTGCTAATATTATGATTATTATTATGGTAGTTGGAGGAGCTTTAGCAATTTATGAAGCAACAGGTGCCATAGATAATGGTATATCATCAATGGTAACAAAATTTGGACAATCATCCCAAATGGCTTTATTGATTATTTTAATGATTGTATTCTCGGCAGTAGGAGGATTCCTCGGATGGGTAGAAACCTTTATACCATTTGCCCCTTTGGTAGTTACGGTGGTTATATCCTTGGGATTTGATGCCATGACTGCAGTTGCTGTACTGATTATAGGTATTATGGGTGGTTTTATGGCAGGACCTACAAACTTATATACAGTTGGTGTAGCAAACGAAATTATTGTTAACTTAGGATTTGCAGATCCAAATTATAACATTTTTACAGGACTTGGATTCAGAATTGTTATTTGGGTAATTACAACTTTAATCGGCTTAGCTTATACAATGAATTATGCTAGAAAAGTTAAAAAGGACCCAACTAAGTCTTTAGTAGCAGATATAGATACATCTGACTTTAAAATAGACCACGATGACACTAAAAAACTAACAGGTAGACAAGTAGCCGTTCTATTATCAATTGTAGTAGCTATGGTCTTAACAGTTTATGGTATGCAATTTGGATTTAATGGTGTTACCTGGGTTATAGATGACGTATCAGCAATATTCTTAGCATCAGGTATTTTTGCAGGACTAGTAGGTGGACTTCATCCTAATGATATAGCACAGCACTTTGTAAAGGGTGCAGCAGGTGCAATTGGTGGAGCTCTTATAGTAGGGTTTGCTAGAGGTGTATATTGGGTTTTAGAAGCAGGACAAATAAACGCAACTATAATATACTACTTGACAAATGTTCTTAGGGGAACATCCCAATTTGTAGCAGCAATTGGTATTATCCTAATAGTATCATTAATAAATGGTCTAATTCCTTCAGGTTCAGGAAAGGGAGCCTTATTAGTTCCTATACTAGTTCCTATTGGAATAGAACTAGGTCTTCCATTACAAACAACAGTATTAGCTTACCAATTTGGTGATGGTATTACTAACATGTTCTGGTTTACTTTTGGATCATTATTAATTTATCTATCTTATGGTAGAGTTTCTATACAAAGGTGGTGGAAGTTCTTTATTCCACTTATGATAATTTACTTCTTATGTGCCTTTGCAAGTGTGTTTGTAGCTATTCAAATGGGATTTTAGAAAGGACCTTTAGATGGACAAATTACTTTTAGAAGCCTTAGAAATAGGAAAAAAATATACAGACCAAGGTCAAATAGTAGACTATATACCAGCCCTTGCCACTGCAGATAGGAACAAAATAGGCGCTTCCTTAATAGATAAAGAAGGAAATATATTTGAAGCTGGCCATGTAGAAGAAAAATTCTCTATGATGTCTATTGTAAAAATTATTCTTTACCTTGTAGCCTTAGAAAACTACGAATTTGATTTTCTAAAAACAAAAGTTGGCTTAAAAGGTTCATCAAAGGCCTTTAATAGTCTACTAGATTTAGAAATGAGTGAGGACAAAAAGCCAGTTAATCCATTTATAAATTCAGGTGCCCTTACTATTTCTTATTTAATATATGACAAATTTGGAAAAGAAGGCATAAATGTTGTCTTAGACAAGATTAAGAAACTTTCTGACAACGAAACAATAGACTATGATATGGGAATAGTTGAAACAGTTAGACCAACAGGTCAAGCTAACAAGGCAATAATGTATACACTAGAAAAAAACGGAATAATTCCAATTAGTGTGGACATTTATGAAGTCTTAGATATTTATAACAAGGCATGTTCAATAATGGTAAATACTAGGGACCTTGCAAAGATTTCCTATGTATTATCATCAGGTGGTTACAACCATAAAAAAGAAAAGCTTATGGATGAAAAACATGCAAGACTTATAAGAACCCTTATGGCTGTAGCAGGTATGTACGACTCCTCTGGAGACTTTGCTGTGGAAATAGGAATACCAGCAAAAAGTGGAGTTGGCGGTGGAATTATCGCAACAACCCAAGGAGGATATGGACTTGCAACCTTTGGTCCAGCATTAGACAAGGCAGGAAATTCAGTTTCTGGAATAAAAATGTTAGAATACATTTCAGAAAAGTTAAAACTAAATATTTATTAGAAAAAGAACCCCACCCTTCCACGATGCTAATACATTGGTTGGGTACCCGGGAACCTTGTTGATTGCTCAATCAAAAACTCTGCCTTAAAAAAGCAGAGTTTTTGATATACAGGATTTATAGAGACTTTATTTTACTTCAAAGTCATCTACTTTAATATACTGGTTTTTATTAACCTTAGGTTTGTTACTATCTATACTTTCTTCAGATAGCATAGTAGTAGCCAAATACATTAAAAATGGAAGGACTATGGCATCATCTAAGATACCCAAAACTGGAACAACGTCTGCAATTAAATCTGCTGGAATAACAGCATAGGCTACAGCTAGTAGACCTATTAACTTAGCAGACCCAGGAGTGTCCTTACTTCTCATGGCGTTAAAAAATCTGGGTATAAAGTTCATTATAGTAGTTGTTTTATTATTTTTTTTCAAATTTATCCCTTTTCTTTCTTTTTGAGTAATTTTAAAAATTTTAACATAGAAATTAATAAATTTAATACTCAAATAAATTATACCACAGAAAACTTTGCTTAATCAAAAGTATCTTAATTTTCATATAAAACACATAAAGAAATCCATATTAAGTAAAAAAGCTATTAAGGGTATTTAAGGCATATAAATATATGGAAGGTGATACTAATGGATATTGTAGAAAGATTTAAAAAATATATAGCTATCGATACAAAATCAGATGAGTCAAGTGAAACTTGTCCTAGCACTAAAGCCCAACTTAGGAACTATTATTACTGGCTTATTGTCAGCCTTTTTATCAAATGATGCAACCCTATCTATTATGATTTCCATCCTTACAAGTGTTTGTGCTGGAAACAAATAAGTAAAGTTTAAAAACATTATAATGTCCGTTTCTATAGTTTCTGTCATTGGAGGAACTGCCACCTTAGTTGGATTAACTCCCCAACTTACAGGAAATGGTAAATTAGAATCATTTATTGGAGAAGGAAATGGCTTTAAATTCTTTACTTTCTCACCTGCTGGATGTTTAATTTTATTAGTCTTGGTCATATACGTGGCCTTCATAGGCTATACTTTAGGTAAAAAAATCTAGGGAAACAGACCTGATTATCATGACGTACCAATATTATCAGAAGTTGATGAAATAAACTCTTAGGAATATGACCCTAAGAAAGTAAAAGTAATGTGATACATATTTTTACTTTCTGTAGTTTTTTTATACTTGCAGATTTTATAAAGAATTATATACTAAACTTTACTATTACTATGGTAGCCTTAATTTCTGCCCTTGTATGTATAATTACAAGTTGTATTAATCACAAAAACGCAGTTTCAAGTATAAACTGGTCCCTTATAATTTGGTTTGCCTCTTGTTTAGGTATGGCTGAAGGATTTTCTCAAAGTGGAGAATTCTTATGGACAAAAAAGCTCAAATAACAATAAGTCTAAGTAAAAAAGAATATAAAATAGTAGAAGAATATGCCCATAAACATGGAATAAGCGTACCACAAACAATAAGAGATACTGCCCTTTAGGTATGTGGAAACCTATGAATACCCAATGTTTTTGGAATTTTCTCAAAATATCACCATGAAAAATACCAAGATGAAGGTCACAATTCCTTCCACGTAGATTTTTTAAAAGTTGAAGAATAAATTAGGAGGAAATGCTTATGTGGAAATGTGAAAATTGTGGTAGGACCTTTGAAAAAACTAATCAAAGTCACTATTGTAAAGAAAAACCAAAGACCATAGATGAGTACTTGGATACCTTTGATGAAGATAGGAAAAATATAATGGCCCAGTATAGAGATCTTATTAAAGAAACTCTCCCCCAAGCCAAAGAAAAAAATTCTTGGAACATGCCTACATTTTATGATGGAAAAAATATTATCCACTTTGCAGGTCATAAGAACCACCTGGGAATTTATCCAGGTCCAAAGGGAGTAGAGGAATTTTTAGAAGAAATTAAGGACATAGGCCTTAGTTCCACAAAGGGAGCTATCCAAATCCCCTATGACAGGGAAATTCCCATGGACTTCATAATTAGACTAACAGAATTTTCATATAAAAACAGATAAGACAACCCACTATATTGAGATGTATACTTTATAGTGGGTTTTATGTTTCTTACGATATAAAAACCCTCAAATCCAGTAAAATATTCACCTTTTACAAGGTGTAGGAAAATGTAATCAAAAATTTATACAATAGTTACATATCAATGATAACGTTTATCTTATAAGATATAAAAAATATAAGGTTGTCGAAAGGAAGTGAATATATGGAAGAATTAATGAAATTTGATGAACTGTCTGAGGAACTCAAAGAATTGAGAAGGTATTTTCATAAAAATCCTGAGTTAGGTTTTAATGAATATAAGACTCAGAAAAAGATAATAGAATACTTAAAAGAACTAAATTTAAATCCTCAAGTAATTGCTAAGACTGGAGTAGTTGCAATATTAGAAGGAAATCATCCAGGAAGAACTTTGTTAATTAGAGCTGATATGGATGCACTACCAATAGAAGAAGAAACAAAAGTAGATTATTCATCTACTAATAAAGGAATAATGCATGCTTGCGGACATGATGCTCATGTTGCCATGTTATTAGTTGCAGCAAAAGTTCTATCAAAAATGAAAGACAAAATTCATGGGAATGTTAAATTCGTCTTTCAGCCAAATGAAGAAGATGCTGGAGCATATTTAATGGTTGAAGAAAAAGTTTTAGAAAACCCAAAAGTTGATGCAGCTGTTGCCTTACATATTTGGTCCCCAATTGAAACAGGAAAGATTAGCATTCAAGCTGGGCCAGTTATGGGAGCAATGGATATTTTTAAAATAAAAATTAAAGGGAAAGGTGGGCACACTGCTTTGCCCCAAGAAGCCCTAGATCCAATATTAATAGCTTCTAACATAGTGATTGCCATTCAATCAATTCAAACTAAAGAAATAAATGCACTAACTCCAACAATAATTAGTGTAGCAAAAATTCATGCGGGAACTTCTTCCAATATAATACCTGAAAGTGCAGAGCTGGAAGGTACAATTAGATATCTTTATAAGGGAGAAGATAACTCTCTTGAAAAACCAAGGGTAAGATTTGAAAGAATCGTAGCAGGTATATGCGAAACATTTGGTGGAAAATATGAGATGGAAATTAGTCCAAGTAATTTTGTTGTGGACAATGATCCTGAGTTAGCACAGCTAATAAAGGATAATGCAACAGATTTAGTTGGGGCAAATAATATAGTTCCATATCAAACAATTGCAGGAGAAGATTTCTCAGAGTTTGGTAGAGACATTCCATCATGCTTGTTTTTTGTAGGTTCAGGAAATAAAGAAAAAGGTACAGATTATCCACACCATCATCCAAAATTCAATATTGATGAAGACGCTCTTTTTACTGGAATGAAAATGCATGTATTGAATGCCTTAAAATTTTTAAAATAAAGGAGGAAGAAATGGATTTTTTAAAAAACTTAGATGCTATTTTAAAGAAAATTGAAAAGTTCTTTCTAAGTAGCAGTATGATTATAGCCACCATTATCTTGTTCGGTAATGTAATAGCAAGAAGAGTATTTCAAAGTTCTTGGTCTTGGTCAGAAGAGGTTGGACAACTTATGGTAGTAATAATGACGTTTATGGGTCTAGGATATGCAGCTCGAAGTGGTGAACACATAAACATGTCAGCCTTTACAGATTTAGCAAAAAGGCCAACTAAGAAATTACTAGCTTACCTTATTTCAGTTATTACAATGTTAACAATGTTTTTATTTGCTTACTTAAGTTTTAAATATACTTTAAGGGTCTTTGCTAGTGGTAGAGTCTCTCCAGCTTTAGAGCTACCAAGGTATTTTATTACTATGTTTTTACCTTTAGGATTTACTCTTGCAGGAATTCAATACTTAATTAATTTCATCCTAAATGTAAAATATAAAGATAGAGTCTATTTTAATAATATAACACCACAAGAAGAATTAATAGAAAATGAAGTGATCGAACAAGAACTTGGTCAGAACGAAGAGAAAAATGTTGATATTACAGAAGAAAATGCAGATGAAAAAGTAATATTAGACAAGGATATTAGGAGGTGACTCTATGGAACTAAATATGGGTTTATTTTTATTAGGATGTATGTTTGTGCTCCTATTCACAGGTGCCCCAATGATGGTTGGGCTACTACTAGCACCGACGCTGACCTTATTGTTATTTATGCCAGATATTGATTTAATATGGTTAACACAACAAGCTTCAGGAGGAATAGAAGTATTTAGTTTATTAGCAGTTCCAATGTTTATATTTGCAGCAGACATAATGAGCTATGGGAAGACTTCAAGAAGGTTATTGGATTTTGTATACACCTTCGTAGGACACATAAGAGGAGGTCTTGCTATTACAACTGCAGCAACTTGTACTATTTTTGGAGCGATTTCTGGTTCTACCCAAGCAACTGTAGTTGCTATAGGTAAACCAATGTATAACACAATGGTAGAAAAAAATTATGGGGTATCTGAAACAATTGCTCTGATTATTAACTCAGCAAATATAGCCCTGTTAATTCCGCCTAGTACAGTAATGGTAATGTACGGTGTAACTACTGGAGCTTCAGTAGGAGAACTTTTTATTGCTGGAATAGGGCCTGGACTTATAGTTTTATTATTCCCTAGATTCTACGTGCAATCTACTCATATAACCCTTTAAGCAAGTATTTATAATC
>CAMEGD010000072.1 GCA_945916025.1 uncultured Clostridia bacterium | reverse complement strand
ACAGATTATTCAAACTTGGACTTAAAGGAAGAGGAAGTCCTTCCATCTGATTTAGAAGCTAGGGTGAAGAAGATCCTAGAAAAAGTAGACATGGAAGAGAAAGTTTCCAGTCTTCCAAAGGGGATTTTTACTTGGATGGACAAAAATCTTAACCATGAAGGGGTAGAGTTTTCAGGTGGCCAAAACCAAAAACTAGCAATTGGCCGTGCAATCTTTCAAGATTCATCAGTTGCAATCCTAGATGAGCCAACAGCAGCCTTAGATCCTCTAGCAGAAGCAGAAACCTATGAACATTTTGCAGACCTGGTAAAGGGAAAAACTGCAATATTCATTTCTCATAGGATGAGTGCATCTAAATTTTCAGATAGGATTTTAATATTAGAAGAAGGAAAAATTAGTGGAAATGGAAGCCACCAAGACCTTCTAAAGACAAATAAGCTATATATGGACCTATTTAATGCCCAAGCAAAATATTATACAAATTAAATTGAAGGTAGTGTTGCAGAATGGCTAAAAATCATTCTGTGATGCTACTTTTTTGTTTTTAGATGGTGACTAGCTTTTGTGAAATGTTTTTTTAAATAGTTTCTTTGGATGGTAGATTTTTAGATTAAAAAGAGTACACAAAAAACACCTTAGAAATATTCTCGTTTCTACAAAATACAAATCTGTATTAAAGTTCATTTTTAATTGTAAAACTGAACGATTTAATGTAAGCTTGTTCTTATAATTAATGTGTTTTGGTCATACATTAATTATATAAAAAAAACAGCTTTCTCTTTGCAAGTTAGCTGTTTTTTATGGGCTATTTTGCAACAGCCCCTTTTTAGTTAAAAAAAATTCTCGTATATTTACCTGATACTTAAAGTGAAGGGTAGGATTCTATTAATTATTTATTAAAAAAACTTTACAATACATATTAAAAATTCGGGTATTATTTTAAAAAGAAACCAGTATTTATCCAAATGCAACTGGCAGTTGCCAAATTGAAAAGGCGGATTTATTGTATGGAAAGGGATAAAAACCATATAATTTCATTAATAAAATGAAAGGGGAAGACAGTATGATACTTGCAGATAAAATAATAAATCTAAGAAAGAAAAATGGATGGTCCCAAGAGGACCTAGCTGAAAAATTAAATGTTTCTAGACAATCAGTTTCAAAATGGGAAGGAGCCCAATCTACTCCAGACTTACAAAGAATTATTGAAATGAGCAAGATTTTTGGAGTAACAACTGACTACCTTATAAAAGATGAACTTGAAATAGAAGAAGTTTCATCTGAAGAAGAAAGTACAAGTGACTATTCTAGAAGGGTTAGTCTTATAGAAGCAAATGAGTATCTTGGGTTGGTAGAAGAAACAAGTAGACTTGGTGCCCTAGCAGCATCCTTAATAATCATAAGTCCTATTATCTTGTTACTCTTATTAGGCGGTGTTTCTCAAGAATATATTGTTATTAGTGAAGACATGGCTGCAGTAGGGGGCATAGTGGTCCTCCTAATCATGATAGCAATTGGAGTAGGAATATTTGTAAAAAATGAAAATCTTTTGAAAGAATATGAGTTTTTAGATAGTGAACCAATTTATAGGGAATATGGAGTAGAAGGTTTAGCTAGAGAAAAGAAAATGGAACTTAATCTTACAAAATCAAAGTATGTAATTATAGCCGTTGCTCTATTTATCCTATCTCCAATTCCAGTATTAATTTCAGGAATAAGTGGAGAAAATGAATTTTTAATATTAGTAAGTGTATCAATCTTACTATTTATGGTAGCAATGGGAGTAAATATCCTTATTAGAATTACAGAAAAAGAAGACTCTTACGACAAACTATTAGAGGAAGGGGATTATACATTAGAAAACAAGAGTAAATCCAGTGTATCGAATCATATCTTCCAAATTTACTGGTTAGTTGTTTTGTCCATTTATCTTGGATACTCATTGATTACAGGGAATTGGGGAGTGAGTTGGGTAATCTGGCCTGTAGCTGGAATATTATCAGGTGCAGTATCAGGTTTAATTAATTTAGGTTCAAAGGATAAGTAAAATATTAGGTGGTTTGGATAATCCAGACCATCTTTTTTTATATAAATGTAGAAAAAAAGTAATTATCGTCATCTTAGAAAATGATGCCACATATTCGAAATCCGCACCCGTAGTGGCTGAAGCCCTTCTTCAGCCATAATGAACCGAAGGTTAATTAAATTAGGTCGTCAAAAATATCTATCACAAAAAAACATTTATAAACAAAAAAGACCCTGTACAAACAGGATCCTTACAAATCTATTCTATTGTTCCTCCACCAACTACATAGTCTCCCTTATAAAAAACTGCAGCCTGGCCTGGAGTTACAGCCCTGATTGGGGCTAGGAATCTGGCGTGGATTTTTCCGTTTTCTAAAGGTCTAATGATAGCCTTAGTGGCAGATTGGGAGTACCTGGTCTTTACTTCAACTTCCATTTCTTCCTCTAACTTTTCCATCATAATCATATTTAAGTCAGAGACTATCATTTCTTCTGTATAGAGGTCCTTATCCTCTCCTAGGACAACTTCATTTTCCTTTGCATTAATTTTTACAACATAAAGAGGTTTTCCTAGGGCGATTCCAAGACCCTTTCTTTGGCCTATTGTATAGTGGATGTGGCCCTTGTGTCTTCCTAAAATATTCCCCTCTAAGTCTACAAAGTTACCTTCTCCAGCATAAATATTCAATTCTTCCCTAAGAAACTTTTCATAGTCTCCATCTGGAACAAAACAAATATCTTGGCTGTCAGGTTTCCTTGCATTTATAAGGTCCCTTTCTTCAGCAATCTTTCTAGCCTCTACCTTAGTAATCCCTTCCATAGGAAACATAGTATGGGCAAGTTGTTCTTGGTTTAAAGAATACAAGACGTAGGTTTGGTCCTTTGTTGGGTCTTGGGACTTTCTCAAAAGGTACCTACCACTTTCTTCATTAAACTCAATTCTAGCATAGTGACCAGTTACAACCTTGTCATAACCTAAAACCAAAGCCTTTTCTATTAACTTTTCAAATTTTATATACCTATTACAGTCTATACATGGGTTTGGAGTTCTACCTTCCTTATAAACCTGGCCAAATTTGTTTATGACCTTGTTTATAAATTCTTCCTTAAAATTAAAGGTATAGTGAGGAAAACCTAGTTTAAAGGCTACACTCTTGGCATCTTCCACATCATCTAGGGAACAACAAGTCCTAGATGGCTTTAGGCCTATATCTTCATTATCAAATAATTTTAAGGTGGCTCCACAAACTTCATATCCTCCATCTACCATTAAAACAGCAGCAACTGAGGAATCTACTCCACCACTCATGGCAACTAGTACTTTTTCTTTCTTTTCCATAGTTTGATTATACAATAAGTCCCTAATTATAAAAAGGATTAGTTAAAAAAAGGCCTGGATATCCAGACCTAAAAAATACACGTTTTAGTTTTTCTTACTATCAAGACATTCCTTACAAACTCCCCTTAGAAAGATATCCTGAGAGTCAATTTCATAATCTGATATAGGATCTAAATTAATATCTAAGTTAGAAATTTCAAGGTCATGAACTTTTTTACAAAGATTACACACAAAATGGGCGTGGTTATCCTCTTTCATTTCGTAGTGAACTTCTGATGAATCTATATTTACTTCCTTAATAATTCCACTATTTAAAAACAGCTTTAGATTGTTATAGACAGTAGCCTTTGATATAGATGGAAGTCTTTTAGTTAAGTCCACATAGATTTTATCAGCCGTTGGATGGTTGTGATTTTCTTCTATATATTTAAGCATAAGAACTCTTTGGGATGAAGGTCTAATGCCATTTTTTTCTAAAAATTTAGACAAATATTTATAATTTTTCATAAATTCCCCCTGTGATTCAAAAATAAGAATCATTGTAATTTTATAATCATAGTATAATTTTAAATGAAAGAAAAGTCAAATTTACAATCTTAGTACTCTTACGTTTTATTAAATTCTGTTATACTAGTCTTAGGAGGACCTATGAGAGAAAACTTACACATTATATCCTTTGATGGTCTATCAAGGGTAGATATGGATTTTTTAAAAGAAAGGGACAATTTTAAGAGACTTTTGGAAGATGCTTCTTATTCCTTTGAGGTGGAAAGTGTATATCCGACTTTAACTTATCCAGCCCATACTTCCATAGTTACTGGTAACAACCCAAACATTCACGGGGTAGTAAATAACACTTTTATCCAGCCCTTTAGAAAGTCTCCAGACTGGTACTGGTTTAGTAAATTTATAAAGACAAAAACCTTCCAAGAACTAGCAACTGAAAACTCATACAGGGTAATGTCTATATTTTGGCCAGTTACAGGAGGCATGAAAATTAAATATAATATGCCAGAAATATTTCCAAATAGACCCTGGAAAAATCAACTAATGGTATCTCTATCTAGTGGTACTAAGGCCTTCCAGCTAGACGGATTTTTCAAGTTTAGTAAAGAGCTAAGGGGTATTTCTCAACCTTATTTAGATAATTTCACCCACAAGTCCTATATACATTCATTAAAAAGATATAGGCCAGATGTATCTATGGTCCACTATACAGACCTAGATGCAAGTAGGCACAAGTTTGGCTTTAGTTCAAAAGAGGCTGAAGAGGCCTTACTAAGACTAGACCAAAGGCTGGGGGATATTTTAGATACCATAGAAGAAAACTACAAGAAAGAATTTACAAATATTGTTTTATTAGGGGACCACTCTAGCAAAGATGCGGACAAGTGCATATTTATAAATAGGATTTTTGAAAAAATGGGACTTTTAGAAACTAAGGACAAAAACATTGTCTCCTATGACCTTATAGCAAAGGATGCAGGAGGTTCCTGTTATATATATGGAAATTTAGAAATTGAATTTGAGGAACTTAGGGACCTAATAGAAGAAAATCTAGGACCAGGAGCAATTAAGAAATATTACAGGCCTGAAGAAGCAGAAGAACTAGGTGCAGACGGGACTTGTAAAATGATGTTAGAGGCAGGACCAGGCTATCTTTTTGAAAGCCAAGTGTCCAGGGACCCAATTATGACAACTGAAGAACTAAAAGCTACTAATTTGATTTATCACATTAATAATCATGGCTACAGCCCAACCCTTACAAAAAATTACGAAACAGTCTTTATTGCAAAGGGAAATAAAATAAAAAAGAGCATAAATATAGGTAGGATGAAACTTATTGATGAAGGACCAACCTTTGCCAAGATATTAGGCTTAGACCTAGGTAATGTTGAGGGTAGAGTCCTAGAAGAAATTTTACAAGGAGAATAAGATGGAAAAGATTATTAAATCCGTTTCAAAAAAAGAAAGAAGCTGGATCCTTTATGACTGGGCAAATTCAGCCTATTCAATGACTGTTACCTCTGCAATATTACCTATATACTTTTCTAGTATGGTAACAGCAGCAGGTCATTCCTCAGAAACAGCAACAGCCTATTGGGGTTATGTAAACTCCTTTGCCTCTATTTTAGTCGCAATAAGCTCTCCAATACTTGGAAGACTTGCAGATTACTTTGGGATGAAAAAGAAGTTATTTACAATATTTTCCTTTTTGGGAATTATATTTACAGGAGCTTTAGCCTTTATTCCATTTGGAGCCTGGGTTCCCCTTATGCTAACTTATATTGTTACAGCAGTGGGTTTTTCATCAGGAAATGTCTTTTATGATTCATTCCTAACAGATGTTACCACAGAAGAGAGAATGGACAAGATTTCCACTGCAGGCTTTGCATTTGGATATATTGGATCCACAATTCCCTTTATAGTTTGTATGCTCTTTGTTATCTTGGCCCAAAAGGGTATTTTGCCAATATCTGTAGTTACAGCATCTAGAATTTCCTTTATTATTACTGCAATTTGGTGGTTTGTATTTACCCTGCCAATGTACAGAGAAGTAGAGCAAATTCATGGCCTTCAAGGAAAGTTTAGCCTAATAGAAGCTATCAAAACCTTTGGCCAAAGTTTTAATAAGATAAAAAACAACAAGAGGGTATTTTATTTCTTACTTGCCTATTTCTTCTATATTGATGGAGTAGACACCATAATAAAAATGGCAGCATCCTACGGAACAGCCCTGGGCTTAAGTTCTACAGTGCTACTTTTAGTCTTGCTATTTACCCAATTCGTTGCCTTTCCATTTGCTATTTTATATGGAAAACTTGCTGATAAATATGGGGCGAAAACTATGATTTATACAGGAGTTTTTATTTATACCTGTATAGTAATTTATGCCTATTTTATAAAAACTGAAGCTGACTTTTGGATCCTTGCCTTTTTAGTAGGAACTAGCCAAGGTGGAATCCAAGGAATATCAAGGTCTTATTTTGCAAAAATTATTCCAAAGGAAAACTCCAACGAATACTTTGGCTTTTATAATATATTTGGAAAATTTGCAGCAATATTGGGACCTTTCCTATTAGGTTATATTACCCAAATTACAGGAGATGTTAGAAATGGAGTCTTGTCCTTAATAGTTCTATTTGTAATAGGTGTAGGCTTCTTAATATTAGAAAGAAAGATAAACAAAGAAATTACTTCCTAAGGAGGGATTATTTGAATATACAAATTTTTGGAAAGAAAAAGTGCTTTGATACTAAAAAAGCAGAAAGATTTTTTAAAGAAAGAAAGATAAATTTTCAAAATATAGATATCTTAGACAAGGGGATGTCTAAAGGTGAACTTACAAAAGTAGCCCAAGGGGTAGGAGGAATCGAAAACCTTATAGATAAAAATGCCAAGGACAAAGAATCACTTTTGTTAATAGAGTATTCACCAGACGAAACAAAATTTGAAAAATTATTAGACAACCAACAACTATTAAAAACCCCAATAGTTAGAAACAAAAACAAGGCTACAGTGGGAATGGCTGAAAAGACTTGGGAAGAGTGGATAAAAGAAGATTAAAAACCCGTAGTGGCCGAAGCCATTCTTCGGCCATAATTTGCCGACGGCAAATAAAAAAACAACAAAAAACGGAAGGGTACAAAACCCTCCCGCAAAAAAAAGAATTATTGGCGGAAACCAAAACAAACTACTTCCTTAAGGCATCATAAACCTTACTATAAATTAAAAATACAACTACAAGGGAAACAATAATTTCAGGAATCATATAAGTTCC
>CAMEGD010000071.1 GCA_945916025.1 uncultured Clostridia bacterium | reverse complement strand
ACTTAAGCCTTCTTTTATTCTTCTCCTAATATCTGAAGATGAAATCTCAATAATTGGAGTATCTACAATTTCTATATCAAATCCATATTTTTCAACTAATTCGCTACATTTTTCAAAAATTCCTGAATTTTCTTTTTCATAACTAATCCTATTAGCAACGATAATTTTAGTAATTTTTGCTAATTTTTCAAAGTCTTTCCATGTATCTAATGTAAATAGGTTATCTAATCCAATAATAAAGAAAAACTCAGGTCCTGGACAAATATTCCTTAGATATTTTAATGTTTCTACAGTATATGATACATTCTCATTATTAATCTCAATATTCGAAGATGCAAAATAATCATTAGTACTTATTGCAAGATCAACCATTTTCATCCTGCTTTCTGATGGGGTGCTGTATTCTTTATGAGGAGACTTACCAGTAGGTACAAATATTATTTTTTCAAGATCTTTATATTCTCTTAAATACTCTGCCATATTAAGGTGGCCAAGATGTATGGGATCAAATGAACCGCCGATTATTCCTATTCTCATTTTCTTTTCTCTTTTATAGTTGTATTTGTTTATGATCCTTAGATTCCCTATAAATAATTAGCTTGTTTCCAATTACTTGAACAAATTCTGAATTAGTTTTTGACAAAACTTGATCAACAATCTCATCAGCCATAACTGGACTGTTTTCTAATACGCTAATTTTTACAAGTTCTCTATACTCTAAATGGGTCTCTAACTCTTCTAAAATGTTGTCAGTTAAACCTTCCTTACCAATTTGGATTGAGGGGTTTAACTTATTTGATAGGCCTTTTAAGTATGCCCTTTGTTTACTATTAATCATTTTTCCTCCTAAGGAATAAATTCAAATTCTATATCTCCAATGAATACATTATCACCTTCGTTAATACCAGCTTCTTCTAAAAGACTAATTACACCTTTTTTAATCAGCATGTTTTGGAAGTATTTAATAGATTCATTGTCATCGAAATTAATGGAATTAATTAGGTACTCTATTTCTTCCCCAGAAACAATAAAGTCGTTACCAACTTGTTCTATGAGAATTTCCTTCTTATCTTCCTTAACTAGATCCACGTATACTTCATCGTAGGTTTCATAAGTTCTTTCAACTTTTCCAAGCTCGTCCCAAACATAATATAATAATTCTTGAATATTTTCTTGTTTAACTACTGAACCACTAAATATTTTTATATCAGTATCCTTTAGTTTTTCTTTTAATCTTTCAAGATTATCGGAAGCCCCTGGTAAGTCCATCTTATTTGCATAAACAATTTGTTTCTTGTTTTCTAAATTACTGTTGTAGGATTTAAGTTCTTTATTAATCAAATCATAATCTTCTAATGGGTCTCGACCTTCTATTCCAGAAATATCAAGAACATGAATTAAAAGATTTGTCCTTTCAATATGCTTTAAAAACTCATGGCCTAAACCTGTGCCTTCTGATGCACCTTCTATAAGTCCTGGAACATCAGCAACAACAAAACTCTTTTCTAAGCCTAAACTTACTACCCCTAAATTTGGAGATAGGGTTGTAAAGTGATAGTTGGAAATTTTTGGTTTTGCAGCAGAAATAATTGATAGTAAAGAAGATTTCCCTACATTTGGAAAACCTATTAAGCCAACATCTGCTAGTAATTTAAGCTCAAGAATTATTTCTCTAGTTTCTCCAGCTCTACCTGGTTGAGCAAAATTAGGAGCCCTTCTAGTAGGAGTAGTATATCTTGCATTACCTCTTCCGCCTCTTCCTCCCTTAGCTATAACAAACTCTTGATTTAAATGTTTTAAATCAACAATTACATTTCCTGTTATAGAATCTTTAACTAGAGTTCCAACTGGGACTTTTAATACAACATCCTCACCATTAGCTCCAAATTGTTTTTTTTGTCTACCCTTTTCTCCATTGTTTCCTTTATATATTCTCTTATATCTAAAATCCATAAGGGTATGAATTTCTTCAGAAGTAACTAAGATAATTGATCCACCGTTACCTCCATCCCCACCGGCAGGTCCGCCAGATGGTTCAAATTTTTCTCTTCTCCATGCTACTGCTCCGTCTCCACCGTTTCCCGCTGTAACTGTAATTTTAGCCTCATCTATAAACATAAAATATACACCTTTTCTTTTTCTTTATAATATCATGAAAGTGATAATCACTCAATTATAATCTAAAAAAAGAACCAAGCCTTTGAGACTGGTTCTTTAATACATATTATTTATTAAGCATCGTAAACGCTAACTTGTTTATTTTTTTTGCCTTTTGGTTCAAATCTAACTACGCCATCAATTAATGCGAAAAGAGTATCATCTCCACCACGACCTACATTAGTTCCTGGATGGAATTTAGTTCCTCTTTGTCTAACTAAGATGCTTCCAGCTAAAACGTGTTGTCCGTCTCCTCTTTTTACACCAAGTCTTTTGGCTTCACTATCTCTACCATTTCTTGAGCTTCCTACTCCTTTTTTAGAGGCAAAAAACTGTAAATTTAATTTTATCATTATCTACACCTCCTGGTAAATCAAATCTATAAAATCCTTGTACTCATCAATTAAAGATTCTACACCTATTTCTAGGTAAGAAAAACCTGCCTGTACTTTTACATCTTCATATATTCTTTTATCTTCAATATTAATTGAAATAAGAGGAAACTCTTTGCTTTCAATCATATAGAGATTTAAATCAGAATAATCAATCTTTAAAACATCAGTTAGATAATTTACTAGGGTTATTGATAAGGTTGAAATAGAAGTACAAAGTAAATCTTTTCCAAATTCATCAGTATTAGCATGGTTTCTCACCATTAGTCCCTTAAAGAAATTATCTTCTTTAATTAATTTAATTTCAATCATTAGTTAATACTTTCAATTATAACTTCAGTATAAGGTTGTCTGTGACCTTGTTTCTTTCTGATGTTCTTTTTAGCTTTGTATTTGTAAACAATTACTTTCTTAGCCTTATCTTGAGCAACAACATTAGCTTCTACTTTAGCTCCATCAATAAATGGTCTACCAATAGTAACATCATCGCCATCTGCTAATAAAAATACTTTATCAAATACTACTTTTTCATCAACGTCATTTTCAAGTTTTTCAATTCTAACTCTATCTCCAACTTGAACCTTATATTGTTTTCCACCAGTCTCTATTACTGCATACATTCTTACGGCACCTCCTCTTTCCAGTCTCGCCTTTAAAGGTACTTTCGTTTAAAACCTTGTCAGTGCGGCTCATACTAAAATATACTACCATTATTTAATACTAAAGTCAATAAATAATATTATATCTCATTGGCTAAAATTGATATAGCACATTCAACTCTTTTTCTTTCCATTTCGCAGCCTATTTCGTATGGACTGTAGAAGTCTTTATTATTAAAATATGCATTGGCATGACAGCCACCACTACAATAATATTTAGCAAAACATGAATTACATTCAGGTTTATTTAATACATTAGCACATTTAAATTTATCTCTTAAATCAGTGTTTTCTATTCCAGAATCAAGAGTACCTAATTTAAAGTCTTCTTCTCCAACAAATTGATGACAAGGATATATATCTCCTTCTGGAGTTACTGCAATATATTCAGATCCTGCTCCACAACCAACAGTTCTTTTTACAACACAAGGTCCTTGGTTTAAATCAATCATATAATGGAAGAATAAGAAGTCTTTGTCATATTTTCTAATTTCTATATAGTCTTTAGAGAAATCTTCATATTCTTGTAGGATTTCGTCCAAATCTTCCTTTGTTATTGCATAAGGTTCACATGGGTCAGTAACAACTGGTTCTATTGAAACTTTTTTAAAGCCTAAGTCGTAGAACTCCTTTAAATCTTTTCTAAAATCTTTATTTAAAGAAGTAAAAGTCCCTCTAATATAATAGTCTTTATCTCCTCTTTTTTTAATAAGTTCTTGAAACTTAGGAACAATTATATCAAAGCTTCCTTTGTCATTTAAAGTAGGTCTAATGTTGTCATTTATTTCTTTTCTACCGTCTAATGACATTACTACATTATCCATGTTTTCATTTATAAAATCTATTTTATCTTCTGTAAGAAGTACCCCATTTGTAGTTATAGTGAATCTAAAGTGCTTGTTATGAGTCTTTTCTAATTGTCTACCATAAGCTACTAAGTCTTTTACAACTTCAAAGTTCATCAATGGCTCGCCGCCAAAAAAGTCTACTTCAAGATTTCTTCTGTTTCCAGAATTTTCTGCTAAAAATTTTAAGGCTTTTTTTCCTGTTTCCAAATCCATTAAACAGGCTTCTCCATTAAAGTTTCCTTGAGCAGCAAAGCAATATTTACACTTTAAGTTGCAATCATGGGCAACGTGCAAGCACATGGCTTTAATAATGTTTGTAGGATTGTATTCATGTTCTAAGATAATATCATCTTCTGAATACAATAGTCCTTCTTCAATTAAATATTTAATTTCATTTATTGCTGTATGGACAGTATCTTTGCCATATTCTTTAGAGTACTTTTCTTTAAGGTCTTCTTCAGAAAGACTCTCATAGTCATCTAAAAGCTTATAAGTCAGCTTATCTACTAGATGAACTGAACCACTAGGAACGTCTAGGACTATATATTTATCATTTAAAAAATACTTGTGAATCATCTATTTCTCCCTCTAATTTAAAAAGAAGTGGAAATCCACTTCAAATTAGTTTATTTCTTCATTTTCACATTTTTGATTTCCAACAGTACATGATGTTTTACATGCTGATTGGCAAGAAGTTTGACATTCGCCGCATCCTGCATGAGTTGCAGTTTCTTTTAAACTTTTTGATGTAAGTGTTTTAATGTGTTCCATAATTTCCTCCACTATTTATTTATAGAACTAATTGCCCATTTAGCAAATTCAATTCTAGTTTTCATTCCACTTGTTTCTATTGTTATGTAGTCTTCTTTTACTAAAACAATAGTACCTACTATACCGCCAATTGTAATGACATGGTCTCCAACCTTGGCGTTATCTCTTAAGTTATTTAATTCTTTTTCTTTCTTTTTCTGAGGTCTCATAATAAAGAAATAGAAAAATGCCATAGTAGCTATCATAATTAATATGCTGTAATATTGTTGTGGCATCGAATCCCCCCTTATATATTAATAATTATAGCCGAATTTACTATAAAAGTCATCTTTATATTCTAATAAATTATCATTTTTTATAGCTTTTCTTATATTATCCATTGTATTTATTAAAAAATAAAGGTTGTGAATAGTTACTAACCTATAAGCTAAAATCTCATTAACACTGAATAAATGTCTAATATAGGCTCTAGAATAATTTTTACAAGTATAACAATCACACTCATGATCTAGTGGACTAAAATCTTTTTTGTATTTAGCATTTTTAACTACTAGGTTACCCCTAGATGTTATAGCCGTTCCATTTCTTGCTATTCTAGTTGGAAGAACACAATCGGCCATATCTATCCCTCTAATTACTGATTCAAATAGATAATCTGGTGTTCCCACTCCCATATTGTATCTTGGTTTATCCTTTGGTAAAAAGTCCACAGTAAAATCCAAAATGTCATTCATCATTTCAATAGGCTCACCTACTGAAAGTCCCCCTATTGAATAACCCTCAAAATCCATAGCTACTAAATCCTTGGCGCTTTTTTCCCTAAGGTCTTTGTACATACCACCTTGGATAATCCCAAACAAAGCTTGAGTATCCTTATTCTTGTGAGCATCTTGCGATCTTTTAGCCCATCTAGTAGTCATTTCTACAGAATCTTTAATATATTCGTAATCTGATGGATAAGGTGCACATTCATCAAAGGCCATCATAATATCTGAGCCTAAGGCATTCTGAATTTCCATGGATTTTTCTGGAGAAATAAATTCTTTTGCTCCATCAATATGGGACCTAAACTCTACCCCTTCTTCAGTAATCTTTCTATTATTAGCTAGAGAAAATACTTGAAATCCTCCACTATCAGTTAGTATTGGTCCATCCCAATTCATAAATTTATGAAGACCACCAGCTTCTTTTATTAAATCATGACCAGGCCTTAAATATAGATGATAAGTATTCCCTAAAATAATTTGTGATCCAATAGACTTTAACTCTTCTGGAGTCATAGTCTTAACTGTAGCCTTAGTTCCCACTGGCATAAAGATAGGTGTCTCTATTTCACCATGATCTGTTGTTATCTTACCAAGCCTTGCCTTAGTATCTTTACATTCTTTTATAAGTTCAAACTTAAACATAAATCTCCTTAATATATAAACATTGCATCTCCAAAACTGAAAAATCTATATTTTTCTCTTACAGCTTCTTCATATGCCTTTAATACTTTATCCTTTTCCCAAAAAGCACTAATTAACATTAATAATGTAGATTCTGGTAGATGGAAATTAGTGATTAGTGAATCTACAACCTTAAATTCAAATCCAGGAAAAATAAATATATCTGTAGTTCCTGAATCTTCCTTTATACATCCATGTTTTTTATAAATAGATTCAAGGGTTCTTACACTAGTTGTACCAACAGCAATTATTTTTTTCCCTTTTTTAACGGTTTCATTAATAAGATCTGCATTTTCCTTAGTAATAAAATAGCTTTCTTCGTGCATCTTGTGTTCTAGTACATCATCTACCTTAACTGGTCTAAATGTACCAAGTCCAACATGTAGGGTAAGTTTTGCAATATTAACACCCTTACTATTTATTTTCTCTAATAAATCTTCAGTAAAATGTAAACCTGCCGTAGGAGCTGCTGCGGAACCGTAATCTTTTGCGTAAATTGTTTGATATCTGTCTTTATCTTGTAGTTTTTCGTGAATATATGGTGGTAATGGCATTTCTCCAAGTTTATCTAAAACTTCTTCAAAAATTCCCTTATATTCAAAATCAATTAGTCTTTGTCCATCATCTTTTATGCCAATTACTTTTCCCTTTAAAAAATCAGAGAAAATAATTTCCACTCCAATTTTCATTTTCTTTCCAGGTTTTACTAAAGTTTCCCAAGTGTCTCCATTCCTTTTTAAAAGTAAGACTTCTATACTTTCATCTTTTCCTGGTCTATGGCCATAAATTCTTGCTGGCATAACTTTAGTTTCATTTATTACTAAAGTATCTCCCTCATTTAGATAATCTACAATGTCAGAAAAAACTTTGTGGTCAATCTTATTATTAATTTTATCTATTACCATTAGCCTTGACTTGTCTCTGTTCTTTATTGGAGCTTGGGCTATTAGCTCTTCAGGTAAGTCAAAATTAAAATCTGC
>CAMEGD010000070.1 GCA_945916025.1 uncultured Clostridia bacterium | reverse complement strand
CTTACACCTATGCCAATTACCACTATTAAATATAAAATATCAAAAACACTTTCAAATATTGCCATTTATTTTACCCCTTCCATAATCCACTTTATGTGTTTATTGTATTTTTCTAAAAATTCTTCTTGGGACCAAGTTTCCACATAATTTCTTTTAATTAGATTGTGAATTATAGCCTTAACAAATTGTATCATCTCCTGTTCAAGATGTTGGTGGGACTTGTTTTCTGAAAATAATTCTCCCTCTTTGTTGTAGTAGTCCTTCCATTTTTAGTTTAAGGCTTCGTCCCAATAGACGTATTTATTCTTATAAATATTGTAGGTTTCTTCTTGGAAAAGAATTTGAGATAAATCTTGTCCATAAAGTTCTAATGAAGTCTGCAAATTTCTACTCTCACTTACAAAAATTTCCATAAACTTCTTGTGAATGTCCACTGTTTCCTTGTCTAAAAAGGTAAAGTAGGCATCAATTAAGTCTTGAAAATACTGATAAAAACTTCCCCTAGCAATATCTAAGTCTTCTACAATTTCTTTTACGGTTACTTGTTGAAGGGGCTTTTCTTGGAATATTTTTTTCAAAGACCTAATTATTTTGTCTTGTTTTTCTTGATTTAAGTTATTAAATGTATCTTTGGCCATGATTTTTCCTTTAGACCATACCTTTTTATAACAGCTATTACTGGAAAAGATATTAAAAACAAGGACATTAGCCTGTTACTTACAAAACCTTGACCAATAATATCTAAGATTTCAACTATGCCCATGCCTGAAGCAAGTCCAGTTACTATACCTGCAATTATTACTAGGGATAATACATCTAGTATTAGAGCAAAACCTACTACAATAATTACAATACCGATTAATACTAAATAATTACTCATAATTACTTCCCTTTTATTAAAATTATTTACATTTATAACACCTATTTAATTAAAAATAAAATTGCATTTAAGATTTTAAGTACATGTAGAATTTTTATATAATTTCTTATATATTAGATATACTTATATTTTTTAAATCTTTTATATTTTATATCAATAATAAGTACTTATTGCCTTATAACTAATAATAACTTTAAATTATCACTATTTTGTGAGAAAATAGAATCCGTTGGAATGTTTTTGGGAGGAAGAAATGAAAATAAAAAATATTATTCCTGGCCTTGGGTTATCAGTAGCTATCGCCCTAGTTTCTAGGCTAATTGAAAGTATTTTGCCACTTCCAATAATAAGCGCCTCTGTTATAGCCTTGTTTATTGGGATTTTTTTAAATAATTATGTAAGAACTAATGAAACCTTCAAAGGTGGAATCCAGTTTACATCAAAGAGACTTTTAAAGTTTGCAATTATCTTATTAGGTGCAAGTCTAAATGTTACTACTATTTTAAGTGTAGGTAAACTTAGCTTGTCTGTTATGGTCTTTACTTTACTTACTTGTTTTGGTCTAGGTTACTTTATTGGAAAGGCCCTAGGTCTTAACTGGAAGTTATCTAACTTAATTTCTGCTGGTACTGGTATTTGTGGCGGTTCTGCCATAGCGGCAATAGCTCCTGTAATCGAAGCTAAGGATGTAGACATAGCCTATGCCATGAGTGCAACTTTTATCTTTGATATGTTTATGATCGTTCTGTTTCCAATTATGGGAAGGGCCCTAACCCTGTCTGATATGGCTTATGGACTTTGGGCTGGAACTGCTGTTAATGATACTTCTTCTGTTGTAGCTGCTGGCTATGCCTTTAGTGAGGCTGCTGGCGACTTTGCCACAATGGTAAAGTTAACTAGAACTTTAGTAATCATCCCAACAGTTATTATCTTTGCCTTTTTAAATAACCACTTAAAGAGAAAGTCATCTAAGGATTCTAAGGATGTGGAAGTAAATGTTAAGTCATCCTTTCCATGGTTTATCATTGGATTTTTGTTAATGTCCTTTTTGTTTTCAATTAATGTTATACCTGTAGACTTATCCCATACACTTAAGTATATTAGTAAGTTCTTAATGGTAGTTGCCTTAGCTTCCATAGGCCTAAAAACTAGTATGAAGGATATGGAAAATGCTGGGAAGGCTCCAATGTTACATGGACTTATAGTGTCAGTTTTAGTTGTAATTGTGGCTATTTCTGTGGAGTATTTTATAGGCTTAGTTTAAGTTTTATGACCTAGGTAGTTTGTTCTGATTGGGTCTTTTTTGTAAGTTTTTATATTACTTATATGGGTATTTTATAAGAAATATGGAGGTAACAAGTGGAAATTCTTAAAAACTATGACCAAGTATCAGAAAAGATAAATGAAAACAAAGCTCTACTTTTGTACGGGGGAGATCCTTTTTGTATTGTATGTCAAGATACAAAACCTCTGGTAGAAACCTTAGCGAAGGATTTAAATCTTCCAATTTATTATATTAATATTGCTGAAAACGACATGGCTAGAGGCCAACTAAATCTCTTTACTGCCCCAGTAGTATTATTTTTTGTAGATGGTAGAGAAGCCTTTAGGCAGGGGAGGTTTTTGGATTTAGAAGAAATGAAGTTTAGATTAGAGAATTATTTGGAAATTTAAAAACACAGGGACTTTTTTAGGGTCTCTGTGTTTCTTTTTTAGAATTTTATTTTCTCTAAACCATCTTCTTTAAGTTCATAGACTTCTTCTAGGACTTGGTCTATAAAGGTCCTATCATGACTGATCCCTATTATTACTCCTCCAAAGTCCCCTAAGGCCTTTCTAATTATTGGACCAGTTAAGGGAGAAAGGTTTCTTGTAGGTTCGTCTAGGACCATTACTTCCACCTCATCTACTATCATGGAAATAAAATATAGTTTAGCCTTTTGGCCCCCAGATAAGTCTGAAATTTTATGGTTCATCTCATCAAAGGTAAACTTCATACTACCAAGATAGGTCCTAAGCCTAGACTCTTCTTCCTTGGTAAAGTCTCTTTTTAAAAATTCAACTGGACTAAGACTTAGGTCAAAGTTATCTAAATAGTCTTGAGGCATATAGCCTACCTTGATTTTAGACTTTTCCAAGTCCTTTATAATTTCTTTAATAAGGGTGGTTTTTCCTACTCCATTTTTTCCTATTATTCCAATTTTCTTTGGCCCAATAATTTGTAGTCTTATGTCCCTTGAAAGGATCCTATCTCCAACCTTAAGCTCATCTAAAAAGAAGTCTAAGACTACTTTACTTGAATGGATATTTGTCTTATACATAAAGTCAAAAAATACAGGTTCTTCATAGTCAGGCATTTCAGTAAGCTTTTCCTTTTCCTTCTCAAATCTTTTTCCCAGACTTTTTACTGTATGCATTTTGTCCTTTAGATTTTTTCCCTCTGATGGGTTTCCCCTAGATACCTTCCCTAAGGCATTTTCAACACTATCATAGACTCTTCTGTACCTTTCCATCTTTTTATCAAATTCTTCATGGTCTTTTTTAGACTGTCTTTCTTGGTTGATTATTGAATTTTGTCTAATTTCTCTAAAATCATTAAAGGAAAGATTGTGGATATTTATTTTGGGTTCATTTTTTCTCCTAAGCTGCTCTATGAATATTATCCTATTGGCAGTATAATCTAATAAATCTTCATCGTGGGATACAAAAATCATTGGAATAGTCAGCTTTTTTATAAAGTCCTTGATCCATTTCAGGGCTTCTAAGTCTAAGTCATTTGTAGGTTCATCTAATAACAAAAGAGTGGGATTTTTCATCATTAAGACTAATAATTGGCTTTTTATCTTTTCTCCACCTGATAGGGAGGAAAACTTTGTGTCCTTCAAAAATATTTCCTCATTAATATTAAATTCTGAAAGGAGACTATAGTACCTATTATAATCAAAGGTATCCACTAGAACTTCCTTTTCCAAATAGTCCTTTGCCCTAAGGTCTAATAGGTCCTTTCCCATGATTTGGGGAAGATAGCCTATAGATTCACCACTTTTTCCTATTTCTCCACTTACCTCAAAGTCCCCATCTAGTAGGCCTAGTATAGACTTTAGTAAGGTGGACTTTCCATTTCCTTCTTCTCCAATTATTCCTACCTTGTCCCTTTTATTTAGGACAAAGTTAAAATCCTTTATTAGGAACCTGGAATCTTTTCTATTGTAGATACTTAAATTTTTAATTGTTAACATAATTCCTCCTAGTAGAGGTTGCCACACAAAAAAATCTACCTACTGGTAGATTCATAACAAAATTATAATACTAAATTGGGTGTTATGAAACTTTATCAACATGGCAACCAAAACAAACATCTTCTCAGATGTTTTCCTTTAGCTAAATTTTTTTCCATATTGATTAGTTGTTCATTTACCGTCCTCCTAGTATATTTAAGTCTATAATACAAGATTTTATATAAGATTACAAGAGATAACTAGTCGTCTACTTTATAGATATTTAAAAAGTCTCCAATTATAGAATATCCAGTAGGTCTAGGTCCTGCTCCTAGGCCCTTAAAGGAAATTTCCCCGCAGTTATTTCCCTTTACTATAATTATATTTTCCCCTCCAAATAGGGTCCCTACCATGGAAGTCTTTTCCACAATTTCAGGCCTTACTGAGGCAATTATTTTACCATTTTCCTTTTTGGCTCTACCTATTAGCTTATATCTCTTATTTTCCTTTGAAAGATTTTTTACATCCTCTAGGGAAATCTTACTAATCCCCTCTAGGGAAATTTCATCTTCAAATACACTTTCATTAAAGGCTATGGTAGATAGAATCCTAAGTTTTCTTAAGGTATCATGTCCATCTACATCATCAGAAGGGTCAGCCTCTGCAAAGCCTAGGTCCTTTGCTATTTCTAGGGCTTCATCATAGCTAAGGCCTTCTTCCATCTTAGATAAAATAAAGTTACAAGTTCCATTTAAGACTCCAAGAACTGACTCCACTTCATTTCCTATGGTTATATTTTTCAAGGCCTCTAAAATAGGAATAGTTCCTCCAACTGCAGAGTCAAATAAAAACTTTATCTTATTATCCCTAGCTACCCTTAAAAGATCTTCATAGTATTTAGAAACTAGGGCCTTATTAGCAGTAATAATATTTTTCTTGGACCTTATAGCCTTTAAAATATAAGGATAGATTTCTTCAACATCACCAGTAACTTCAATAATAAGGTCTATTTCTGGGTCATTTATAATATCTTCTATATCCATAGTTAAAAGGGAAAAATCTTTAAAAAATGCCCTTTTTTCTAAGTTCCTAACTAGAATTTTCTTAATATTAAATTCTTCTCCTATGGCCTTTTGAATTTTTTCTCTTTCTTCATTAAAAATTTCATAGACTCCAGTTCCCACAGCCCCAAAGCCCAATAACCCAATATTAATCATAATAGCCTCCTAAATTTATGTATCTATATATATTATAGGGCTTTTTAAAGAAAAAAGGAGCCCTTCCAAAACTTAATTTAAAATAGGCTCTTTATTTTAGTCTTCTTTAAAGAAAAGGTCTTCTATATCTTTTACTTTAGCTGCTTGTCCAAAGTATGCCTTAATGTCGAATTCTTCTAGTTTTTTTCTTATATCTTGTCTAGTGTATTCAGTATTTTCTAAGGCTTCTTCCAGGTCTTTTGTATCTTCTGTTCCAAAGTAGTCACCTAGGATTTTTAAATCCTTAAGTTTTCCCTTTTCTACATTGTAGGCTACTTCTACCCAGCCATAAGGGAATTTTACACCTCTATTAAAGGACCCCTTTGGAGATTTTCCCCAGTTCCATTCCCTAGTTCCAAACCTCTTATTTTTAATTTCTTCAACTTGTTCAAGTTCTTCTTTAGAAAGAATATATTCTACTGGTTCTTCTCCAACTTGGGCAAATAGTTCCTTTAATAGTATTTCCTTAAAGTCTTCTACCTTTTTATCTTCTCCAAGGTAAGGTTTTATGTTTGTTACCCTAGCCTTTACTGATGCTACTCCTTTAGACACTAATTTTTCTGGTCTAACCTTTAGGGAGTTAGATAGGTTTTCCATTTTTACGTCAAAAAGGATGCAGCCATTTGATAAGACCCTGTTTTTCCAAATAGATTGGGAGGCTCCTACTACCTTTTTTCCTTCCACAGTTATATCATTTCTTCCTGAAAGTTCTGCTGGTGCTCCAATTTTTCTAAGGGCTTCTACTATTGGCTTATAGTAAGTTGAAAAGTCGATTTTTCCCTTTCCCTTGTCCTTAGTTATTATGGAGAAGTTTAGGTTACCTAGGTCGTGGTAGACTGCCCCTCCGCCTGTAATTCTTCTAATTATTTTGACCCCATTTTTTTCAACATAGTCTTCGTTTATTTCTGCCCAGGCATTTTGGTTTTTTCCAATAATAACTGCATTGTCATTTTGCCATAAATAGACGTACTCTTCTCCATTGTCTAAGGGAAGATTTTTAAAAATAAACTCCTCAAAGGACAAGTTGTATTCAGGGTCAAAGGAATATGATTCTAAATACTTCATTTTCTGCCTTTCTTTTGGTTTGCTACGTGGATTGCATCATTAGTAAGTCCTGCTACAGCCTCGTGAACTGCCTCTGCAAGGGTTGGATGGGCATGTATTGCCCTTAAAATATCCTTTGCCTTCATTTTGTTAGCTATTCCCAAGGTAATTTCAGCTATTAGATCATTTGCATGTGGGCCAAGTATATGCCCACCTAAAAGATTTCCCTCTGGGTCAGCTAGGATCTTTACAAAGCCATTAGTCTTTCCATCACAAAGGGCCTTTCCATTGGCTACAAAGTTAAATTTTGAGGAAGTGTATTCAATTTCCATTTCCTTTAATTCTTCTTCTGTATAGCCAACATGGGCAACTTCATCTAGGGTAAAGACACAAGATGGATAAATTTCTAAATTAATATCTGGACTATGTCCCATTATTAGTTCAGCTACATACTCACCTTGGGCACTGGCAACATGGGCAAGTTGAGGATTTCCCTTTACTATGTCTCCTATTGCATAAACTCCATCTAGGTTAGTTTGGAAGTTTTTATCTACTACTATTCCCTTGTCGTCTCCTTCAAGACCTAGACCTTCAAGGTCAAGTCCATCATAAACTGGTCCTCTTCCACCTGCTATAAGGACAATTTCTCCTTCAACTTCAATTTCCTTGTCCTTTTTCTTAAAGGCTCCCGTTACTTTTAGAAGGTCTCCTACTTTTTCAATCTTCTTTCCTCTAATATCATCGTGAAGTTTTATACCTTGTTTCTTTAATAGAGGAGCAATTCTTTTAGAAATTTCTCCATCAGCATTTTTTAGGATTCTAGAAGAAAGTACAGTTACCTCTGTTCCAAGTTCTTGGTAGATACTTGCAAACT
>CAMEGD010000069.1 GCA_945916025.1 uncultured Clostridia bacterium | reverse complement strand
GAAAGACCAAAGATTTGGCTTGGATTAGTAATTAAGACTTCAACTAGTCTTTTTAAGCTAATTCCTCGCCTTAGTCCTTCAGTTAGGATAAGCTCCATCCTTTCTTCTACTCCAGGTGCCCCTCCAGGACAAGATAAGAAGTTGTCCTTGTGGGGAAGTTTGTCTTCCTTATAAAAAAATGGACAGTGGTCAGTGGCTATAACATCAATGGAACCATTTTTTATGCCCTCCCAAAGGGCTTCTTGGTCCTTTTCTTTTCTAAGGGGTGGAGCCATAATATACTTTATTCCCTCTTCATTTCCTCCTTCTAGGTATTTATTTTCATCTAAAAGTAAGTACTGGGGACAAGTTTCGCAGTAGAGGTTTTTTACCCCTCTTTTTCTAGCAAGCTCAATTTCCCTAAGTCCCATCTTGCTTGAGGTGTGGACTATATAGAGTTTTGGATATCCTGCAAGTTCACTTAAATAAGCTAGCCTATTTATGGCTTCTGCCTCAGTTTCTGGTGGCCTAGTCCTGGCATGATTTATAGGGTCTAGCTTGTTTTCTTTTAAGGCTTGGTCCCTAAGTTCTTTAATCATTCCGTCGTTTTCGCAGTGGACACAAACTACCGTATTAGTCTCCTTTGCCTTTTTTAGGACCCTAAGGATTTCATTATCTTCTAGCATACCTCCATAGGTTGTATATAGTTTCAAAGATACAATTCCATCTTTAAATAAGTCATCTATTTCATCTATATCTTCTTTTCTGACTTCTTGGATTACCCCATGGAAGGAATAATCTATTAGCCCCATTCCCTTAGAAATTTTATGGTAGTGGTTTACCATATCCATAAGACTTGAGCCCCTTTCTAAAAAGCCAATATGATCAATTATACATGTGGTACCTCCAAAGGCTGCAGCCCTAGTTCCTGTATAAAAGTCATCTACTGATATATACTGGCCTAAGTCTAAAGAAAAATGGGTGTGGGCATCTATCCCTCCTGGTAGGACTAACTTGTCCTTGCCATCTATAACTTCATCAACCTTATAGTCTAGGTCTTGTCCTATTTGTTCAATTGTTCCGTCTTTTATATAAATATCTTTTGTTCCTAGGTCCATGTAAGCTAGGTCTGCGTTTTTTATTAGTAGTTCCACTTTTTACCTCATTTTACTTCTAAGTCTACAAATGTAAAGTTGTCCACATCAAAGAGTCCCTTGTCAGTTAATTTTATGTGGGGAATTACAGGAAGAGCCATAAATCCAAGGGTTATTATTGGATCTATTTCTTTAGTTATTCCTAAATCTCCATAGGCTACTTCCATAATTTCTAAAATATTTTCATTTATTTCTTCCAAAGGTTTGTTGGACATTAGACCTCCAATTTCAAGGGGTAGAGATTTTAGGACTTTTTTGTCCTTGACAAGGACTATTCCACCTTGTATCTTCTCAATTTCCTTCATAGCTATGAACATGTCCTCATCAGAATCTCCAACAATAATTAAGTTATGAGAGTCATGGGCAATTGTGGAGGCTATGGCTCCGTTTTTTAGGCCAATACCTTTTATAATGCCCTTTCCTATACTCTTTAGGCCCTTGTGTCTTTCTATTACTAGAAACTTTAGTAGGTCATTTCCAGGAATAAAGTTTCCTTCTTCTAGGGTAACTTCTTTTTCTAATTTTTCAGTAACTAGTTCTCCTGGAATAACGCCAATAACCCTGGCCTTATTTGTTTTTAATCTTATTCGAAAATCTTCTAGCTTATAGTCATAAATGTTTACACTTGAATAAAGGCTTATTTCATTTTTTAAGGTAATTTCTTTTACAAGCTTTTTGTTTTCTGCAAACTTTTCTCCTTTTATATAAACCTCTGATATTGTAAAGTCTTCTAGGGAGTCTAAAATAAGTAAGTTAGCTTCATAGCCTGGAGCTATTGCCCCCTTGTTTTTAAGTCCGTAAGCTAGGGCTGGATTAATAGAGGCTAATTTTATTGCATCTATTGGGTCTAGGCCTTCTTCTATGGCTATTTGAACATTTTTGTTTACTGAGCCTTCCTTAAGTAAGTCTTCTGGGTGCTTGTCATCTGTACAAAACATACATCTGGAAATGTTTTCCTTAGTAATGCCTTTTACTAGGGCCCTGGCATTTTTAGCCGCAGTTCCCTCTCTTATGATTACATACATTCCCCTGGCTATTCTATCTTCCATTTCTTCTAAATTGCTACATTCGTGGTCAGTTACAACTCCAGAGATTCTATAGGCGTTTAAGGCTTCCCCTTTTAGAGATGGGGCATGGCCATCGATTATCCTGTCTGAGAATCCATGTAGTTTTTCTATTACATCTGGGTCATTTTCAACTACTCCAACATAGTTCATCATTTCCCCTAAACCTAAGACCCTATCCTTATTTTTAAATTCTAATAGGTCTTTTCCCGTCAATATTCCACCGCTATTTTCAAAGGGAGTTGCTGGGACACAAGATGGAACCATTACCCTAACGTCTAATGGCAAGTCTTCTGTTGCATCTAAAATATAGGAAATCCCTTTCTTACCAGCTACATTTGAAATTTCGTGGGGATCAGCAATTATGGTAGTTACCCCATTTGGAATTAGGGCCTTTGCACATTGAAGGGGGCTAGACATGGAGGACTCTATATGTACATGGGCATCTATAAGGGCTGGACTAATGTATTTTCCATTTAGGTCAACTTCTCTTATTCCCTTGTAAGACCCAAAACCTATGACTAGTCCATCACTAATGGCTAGGTCTTTTTCTATGATTTTCCCATTAAATACATCGATAATCTTTCCATTTTTAAATACTAGGTCTGCCTCTATTTTCCCTTTGGCAAAATCTATTTTCTTTTTTAAGTTTTCCATTTAATACCTCTTAATCGAAATATTCCTTCTTGGGACTTCGAAGGTTAGAACAAAATGTCTCGTAAAAGCTACGAGACATCCTGTTACAAATTTAGTTTTTCTTTTCAAATTCTCCGTGACTGGAAATTGAAATATCAATTGCCTTTTCAACAGCCCTTAAGATGTTTTCATATCCTGTACATCTGCACATATTGTTTGCTAGTAGCTTACGAAGTTCTTCTCTAGAATATTTTTTTCTTCTAGAAACTATTTCGCTCGCCCTTACTATGAAACCAGGAGTACAAAAACCGCATTGAACTGCAGCTTCATCTACAAAGGCTTGTTGGATTACTGAAAGGGCTCCATCATCTGTAACAAGTCCTTCAGTTGTCCATATATCCTTGCCTTCAGCCCAAATTGCAAGATATATACAAGAGTTAAAAGTTACTCCATTAATAATTACAGAACAAGCTCCGCACTCTCCTACTTCGCAACCTTTTTTTACTGAAGTTAAGGTAAATTCATTTCTTAAAAAGTCAGTTAGGGATGCCCTAACATCCACCATTTTTTCAACTGGTATTCCATTGATATGGCATTTTACTAGTTTATATTGTGGTTTGTGGTAGGATAAAACTTCTTCTCTAGGACTAAAAGGTCCGTGTTCTGAGTTATGCATATTGACCTCCCTTGTGTTTAGCTCTACATTCCTTTAGACATCTTGTGGCTATTTCATATAGAACTTGGGTTCTTAAGTCTTTAGATGCCCTCCAGGAATCCCTAGGGCTTAATTCTTCTAGGGCTAATTTTGCAAACTTTCCTATGTTTTCATCAGTAAGTTCTTTTCCCTTTAAGAAGTCTTCAGCCTTGTAAGTTCTTATTGGCATTGGTCCAGCTACTCCATAAGCTGCCCTAACATCTTCAACTATTAGATCTTCATTTAGTTTTGCACTAATTGCACAAGTTGAAGTTGCTATATCCATTGCTTCTCTCATGGCATACTTAAAGTAGTGGCCAACATAGCCCTTGTAATTTTCCTTTGTGATTTTTACACCAGTCATAAGTTCAGTATCCTTTAAGTCAACTTTACCAATTCCCTTGTAAAACTCTTGGATAGGTACTTCTCTTACCCCATCTACTCCCTTAAGTTCAATAATGGCATTATATGAAAATAAAGTTGGAGCAGAGTCTGCTGAAGGAGCCCCGTTACAAACATTGCCACCAATAGTAGCTATGTTTCTAAGTTGAGGTCCACCTACTGTATCTACAGCTTCTCCTAGGGTATTTATATATTTTTTTACAATTTCATTATCTGTTATTTTAGAAAAAGAATTAAGGGCACCTATTCTTATGGACCCATCTTCTAAAAGGTCAATATTTCTAAGTTCGTCTACAAGTTGGATAGATAGTAGGTCTAATCCAGCCATTTTTCCTTCTCTAATTTTTACTAAAACATCAGATCCACCTGCAATAACATGAAGGTCTGGATTTTCCTTTAGTAAGTTTATAGCCTCATCTACTGTATAGGCTTCGTATATTCCCTTAATGTCGTACATAATCCACCTCGTTTACTTCTAAGTCGTTTTCAATTAAGCCAGCTTCTCTAAATAATGGATAAAGTACATGTGGTGTCATTGGACACTTGTTTACTTGAACTCCAGTTGCATTTAAAATCGCATTTCTAATAGCCGGCGCTGGTGAACATGTTGGCGGTTCTCCTAGTGATTTTGTTTCAAATGGAGAAGTTGGTTCTGGGTTTTCAACAAAGAAAACTTCCAGGTTTGGATGGTCCATAGTAGTGGAAAGTTTGTAGTCTAAAAGGTTGTCATTTAAGATTCTACCTTTGTCGTTGTATTTTAGCTCTTCACTTAGGGCGAATCCAATTGCCATACTCATTCCGCCGTGAACTTGTGCTTCTGCAAGTTGTGGATTTATTAATTTACCACAATCGTGAACATTTATAAGTCTTAATAGTTTAACTTTTCCTAGGGCAATGTCTACCTCTACTTCTGCAAAGGAGCAGCCAAAGGAATAAGCATTGTTTCTAATTGAATAGGTTGATTCTGCTGTTATATGTTCTGAGTCCTTTAGGGTATAAAGGGCTTCAGTTGCTAAATCTGCAATATCAATTACTTCTTCCCCATCAGTAGTTCTAATAATTTTTCCCTCTACTAAATCTAGGTTTTGTGGTGCAACTCTTGTTTGTAAATATGCTTGGTTAAGGATTTTTTCCTTAAGAATCTTTGCAGTTTTTGTAATTGCAAAGGATGCCATATAAGTTTGTCTAGATGCATAAGCTCCTAGTCCAAATGGGGTTACATCAGTATCTTGTGTTGAGATTACGTGTACATCTTCAAGTTTTAGACCTACTGCATCAGCTGCCATTTGGGTAAAGGCTGTGTCAGCCCCTTGGCCAATTTCTGTTTCAGCAAGTTGGACTTGGATTGATCCGTCTTGGTTTAAGACCATACGACATGAACAAGATTCTAAGGATATTGGATAAACTCCTGTATTATACCAAAATACAGCTGCTCCTACTCCCCTTCTAATATTGCCTGTTTGGTCCTTGTATTCTTCTAATTTTTCGTCATAGTTAAGGGCTTTTCTACCAACTTCTAAGGTTTCTCTAAAGGAATCATAGTAGTTAACATTGTGTGAAAATCCGTCTACATAGCCCTTAGGCATTACATTTTGCATACGTAATTTCATAGGTTCCATGCCGATTGCCTTAGCTATATCATCTGTATGACATTCTGTTACAAACATAGCTTGAGGAATTCCATAGCCCCTCATAGCTCCAGCAGTTGGAAGATTTGTATAAACTGTATAGGCATCTCCTTCCACGTTTTCACATGGATAAAGTTGGTGGAAACATCCTAAAGCTTTTGCTGCAATAGAGTGGCCATGGGAAGCATAAGCTCCATTGTTGGCATATAACTCCATTTTTCTAGCTACAAACTTACCATCTTTTCTTACATGGGAAATTAAGTGAACCTTCATTGAGTGTCTAGTTCTAGTATTTACAAAGGTTTCTTCCCTAGTAGAATCTAATTTTACCGGATGGCCTCCAACTTGAGTTGTTAAGTAAGCTACTAGTGGTTCATAAAGGGCGTCTTGTTTGTTACCAAAACCACCACCAATATATGGTTTTATAACCCTAACCTTACCCCAAGGAATACCTAGGGCTTGGCCTATTATACGTCTTGTTATGTGAGGGATTTGAGTAGAAGCAACTACTACTATTTTCCCAGCTTCTTCATAGGCATAAGCTACATGATTTTCAATGTGGGAGTGTTGAACTATTGGTGTTTCATACCAACCTTCAACCTTTATTAGTCCTTCTTCTTTTATGGCCTCTTCATAATTTCCGTGATTGTTTGTTGAGTGCTTTAATATGTTGTTTGGAGAATCTTCGTGGATTTGACTTACCCCATCCTTCATTGCTTCTAATACATCAAGGACTGGTTCAAACTCTTCATATTCAACCTTAATCTTCTTAAGGGCTTGAATAGCTGCCACTTCATCAGTTGCTATAACTACTGCAATATCGTCTCCATAATATCTAACCCTTTTATTTAAAAGATTTCTATCTGCTATATCTTGGTGATGAGTATCTGTAGACCAAGGATGTCCAGCTGTTGGATATCCGTGTTCAGGTACATCAAAACAAGTTACTATTTTTACTACTCCTGGAACCTTCATTGCTTCACTTGTTTCTATATTTAATACCTCGCCATTGGCGATGGTAGAGTGAAGTATTTTAGCTACATAGGCGTTTTTCATAACTAAATCATCTGCATATTTTGCACGACCAGTTACCTTGTCATAGGCATCTACTCTTTTAACACTTTTTCCTACGTACATGATCTCTTCCCCTTCTTAAAATTATTTACATAAATATATGTATGTAATTTCATATTATATCACATACATATACAATTATATGGTTACAATTTAGTGAATTCTTCAAAATTTCACTTAAAAATCTTTATCTGTCTTCTTCTGTTTCTGGTATTAATTTGTTCATAAGAACTGCGCTTATAGTTGCTAATACAACAGGTGAAGATCCAATTGCTATTGTTAATTCTTCAGGCATAAATATTATACCTGCAGTTTGAGCTGCTGCTACTACACTTGTAAATCCTACCCCTAAGGCAACTGATATTCCTACTATAGAAGTATTTCTTCCACTTAATGGTTGAGATGCAATCATCCTAATACCATTCATAGTAATAGCTGCAAATACTGAAAGGGTAGCTCCTCCCAATACTGGATAAGGAATAGTTGTAAGTAATGATGATAGCTTTGGAACTAAACCAGAAACTAGTATTATTAATGCAGCGATTGTAAATACTTTTTTGTTTACTACTTTATTAATAGATACTATTCCAGCATTTTGTGAAAAAGTGGCAGTTGGCATACATGATACAAAGGCTCCAATAATATTTGCTACTCCA
>CAMEGD010000068.1 GCA_945916025.1 uncultured Clostridia bacterium | reverse complement strand
AAATCTCTAGAAAAAAGAGTTAAAGACTTTGTATCTAAATTAAAAGATTTAGATGGGGAAAACATTTTAATAGTTTCCCACGGTCTTACATCCTTAATGCTACTAAATGTTTTTGAACAAAGACCAATAGGTGAAATAAGAAATAGAAAAATTCATGCTGGTACTTCCTTATCATTAATTGAGTACCAAGATGGTCAATTTAGGATAGTTTATGAAGGTGACGAAAGTCATCTAAAGTAGGAGGAAATAATGGAACTAAAAAGTGTGAAGAGAAGTGAAGTAGAAGAAAAATATACCTGGGACTTAAGTAGTCTTTGTAAAAATGAAGATGAATTTTATAAGGGTCTAAATGAAGTAGAAAAGGAAATAGATCTTTTTGTAAAAAAATACAAGGGCAATTTAAAGACTAAAGAAACTGTAAATGAAATGATAGATGAATATGAAGAAATAGTTACTAAAGCTAATAGATTATCTTCTTATGCCACCTTACAAATTTCTGTAGATAGGGGAAATCCTGATTACCAAGAACTTACAACAAAGTCATCTAATGTTTTTTCAAAACTATCTGAAGAATTTAGCTTTGTAGATAGTGAACTTGTAGAGTTAGATGAATACCTATTAAAAGAAATCGAAAGTATGAACAAGAAAAACAAGGGTATGATCCATGATATATTAAGAAACAAGAAGATATACTTAGGCTCAGAAGTAGAAAGAGTATTAAGTGCCCTAAGTAGAACTTTCGATGGCCCATTTTCAACTTATTCTTCTGCAAAACATGCAGACCTTAGATTTGATGATTTTGAAGTTAATGGGAAGAAGTATCCCCTTAGTCTAGTCTTGTTTGAAAATTATTATGAAGGCTTAAAGGACAGTGAAGTACGTAGACAAGCCTTCAGGTCTTTTTCTGACCAACTAAAAAAATATGAAAACACAATGGCTTCTACTTTTTCTGAAAGGGTAAACAATGAAAAAATCATATCTAAACTAAGAGGTTTTGATTCTGTAATTGATTATTTACTATATACACAAGAAGTATCTATAGATATGTATAATAGGCAAATAGATATTATTATGGAAAAACTTTCTCCAGTAATTAGAAAGTATATTTCCTTAGTCAAAAAGGTAAATAATTTAGACAAGGTAACCTATGCAGATTTAAAGATTGCCCTAGATTCAAACTACAATGAAACTATTACTATAGAAGAAGCTAAAGACAAGCTAATTCAAGGATTAAAAATACTAGGCGATGACTATACTGATATAGTTAGTAGAGCTTTTGAAGAGAGATGGATAGATTTTCCTATTAATGATGGCAAATCTAATGGTGCTTTTTGTGCTTCTCCTTATGGTTCTCACAGCTTTATTTTGAATTCATGGACAGGTTCTTTAGAAGATTTGTTTGTATTAGGTCATGAACTTGGACATGCTGGACACTTTACTTTAGCAGGGAGAGCTCAAAACTTTACTAACACTAGGCCAAGCCTATACTTTATAGAAGCTCCATCTACAACAAACGAGCTAATAATTGCAAATGATATGTTATCTTGGTCAGATGAACCAAGGTTTAAGAGGTTTGTATATTCATCAATTATTTCTAGGACCTACTACCACAATATGGTAACTCACCTTATAGAAGCCCACTTCCAAAGGGAAGTTTACAAGAGAGTAGATAAGGGAGAATCAATTTCAGCTCCAGTATTAAATAAGTTATTTAGAGAAACCTTAGAAAAATTCTGGGGACAAGACGTTGAACTTACTGAAGGGGCAGAACTAACCTGGATGAGACAACTTCACTATTACAAAGGACTATATCCATACACTTACAGTGCCGGACTTACTATAGGTACCCAAGTATCCCAAAGAATTGTAAATGAAGGCCAAGGAGCAGTAATTGACTGGCTAGAAACCCTAAAACTAGGGGGAACTGAAGATTCAATAAACCTTGCTAAAAGGGCAGGAATTGACATTACAACTGATAAGCCTCTACAAGACACTATTTCCTATATATCTTATGTTGTAGATGAAATTGAAAGACTTACAGAGGTGATAAATAATAAAAATTAACTTATTTGTAACTACTAATTTAAGTTAATAAATTATAATATCTATAAGTGAGGAGGTTTTTTAAATGAAAAAGCCATTAATTTTAGGATTTTGTTTATTACTCTTATTAACTGGATGTAGTGAAGTTACTAAAAGTAGAAATACTTCCACAGATATGACAGAAATAACTGAAGAAGCAAAACCTATTGAAAATAATGAAGTAACTTCTCCAGAACCAGTATCTGAAGCTAATAATAAAGAATTTGCAGCTGAAGATAGTTTAGGGAAGGACCTTGTATATGAGAATATCGATGACCAACTTCCAAGTAATCAAGAAGAGATGAGTCTGGAAGATATCATAATTAAGATGAAGGGAATTTTTCCTATAAAGGATTCCTATGACGATGTTACAACCCAAGAAAACAACCCTGAAGTAGGAGTTAGTTCATATAATGTAAATTACTTTGAAACAGCAACTGGAGACAGCGCTTGGTTCCAAAGTGACATTTATGGAAATCTCATGGGATTTGGGACTTATTCCCAAGAGGATTATTCTCAAAATATAGAAATAAACTTTAGCCTAAGTGAAGGTGAAGAAAAGGTTAGGGACTTACTAGGAAAACTTTATGGAGAAATTGGACAAGAATTTATTATTCTAAACAATTCAAGAAATAATTCCATAGAGCAACCTACTTACTTCTTTAATGCCTATAGAACTTTTAATGGGATTCCTTTAGCTGATGATTTTCTAACAATAGAATTAAATAAAAAGAATGGAAAAATAAACTCTGTTTATATTCAAACTACAACAAACTATAACTTTGCAGATACTTCTTACTTTGAAGATTCAGAAAAAGTGGTTACTAAGGAAGAAGCTTTACAAGCTTTTTGGGAAATTAATTCCTTATATAAAGGACTTTTAAAACTAGAAAACAATTATTATGGTAGATCCAATCAGCCTATAGAATATATTCCAATTTATTCCTTTTTAGACGAACAGATTCCAATAAATGCAAAGACCTTAAAGGGAGTCTTTTCATATCCAAGGATAGAGACCTATGATGCCTTTGCTACAGAAGAAGCTGCAAAAGGGGAAGGTTTAAGTGAATTTGAACAGGAACAAATTGACAAAGTCAACGAACAAAACTCAGCTAAAGATGCTGAGGCAAAAGCTAGAAAATTATTTGGACTTGAAGATTATCGATTAGTATCCAGTAACCTTTCTAATTTTATGGGTATGAAAGATTACTATGTTTGGAATTTGAATTTTGTAAATAATGATAAGTATGTATTTGTATCATTTCTTGCAAGTGATCTTTCCTTATTAAATTATAATGGACCTTACTCCTACGGAAGTTCAAGTCCATCTGAAGAAAATACTAAGGCCTATATAGAAAAGGCTAACAAGATTCTCAAGGAAATTGGAGGACAAAACTTAGATGGATACACCCTTACAGAAAGAAGTAAAAACTATCAAAGTGGACCAATCCACAACTTAGAATATGTTAGAAAATATGATGACCTTCATATTTATACTGAAAGGGTAATTATTTCAATTAAGAAGGAAAATAATGAACTAGCATCCTATAACAAAAATTGGATAGCCGAAGAAAATATTAATGTTCCAGATTTTATTTTATCTAAGGAAGAATCCTTTGATAAGTTATTGGAAAACTATACATTTGATTTAGTATACAAGAGGACTAATGGGGGACAAAAGCCAGTAGTTTTAGTCTACAAGTTAGAAAATCTTTCTTTAGAATCTAAATCTTATATAGTAGATGCAAGAAACGGACAAATTATTGATTCTGTTGGTCAAGCCATTAATCCTGTAGGAAACATTGATTACGAAGATATAGACCAAGCTAAGAATCCAGAAATAATCGAATTTTTAAAAAATAACGGAATAGGTTATTATAATGAAAATTTGAACCCTACTGAAGGAGTTACTCAAATTTCTCTATTTAGGTTATTAGCTTCTTCCATTCTATATGGAAGGGGAGTAAATGCCAGTGAAGATGAGATATATCAGGCTTTGGAGTCTTACAACATCTTAGATGGACAAGGTAGAGAACCAGAAAAAATCATTACCCAAAGGGACTATGCAAGATATATTTCTAGGTATTTAGGCTACCAAGAGTTTGCAAGTCTAAACTCAATTTATAAGGACAGGTTTGATGATATTAGTAGTGGCGATTCTGATTATGGCTATTTAGTCCTAGCTAAGGAAAAAGGATTAATCGAGAGCTCAAGTGAAAATTTACTAGAGCCAGAGAAGGTTATTGATAGAGAAAATGCCCTTTACTACTATTACAACTTAAAACTAAATAATTAAAATATAGGCCCACTTTTTTAAAGTGGGTCTTGTATATACTTAAATATTTAGTCTAAAAATAAATAGTACTTAAAAAATTTTCTAAAAAGACCTAAATGTGATAAGATAAGGGGTAGAAAATCTTTTATATTTGGAGGCAAGATGAAAGAATATAATCACAAAGAAGTTGAAAAAAAATGGCAAAAAATTTGGGAAGAAGAAAAGACTTTCCATACTGAAATAGATAAGACTAAGGAAAAATTCTATGCCTTGGTAGAATTTCCATATCCATCTGGAAACGGTCTTCATGTAGGGCATGCAAGACCTTATACAGCCTTAGATGTAATTTCTAGAAAAAAAAGACTTGAAGGCTACAATGTATTATACCCAATGGGATGGGATGCCTTTGGTCTTCCAACTGAAAACTACGCTCTAAAACATGGAATACACCCAGAAATAGTAACTGAAAGAAATGTGGCAAACTTTAAAAGTCAACTAAAGTCTATTGGCTTTTCCTTTGATTGGGACAGAGAAATAAATACCACTGATCCTGAATATTATAAGTGGACCCAGTGGATTTTTATCCAATTATTTAAGAAGGGACTTGCATATAAAAAAGAAATGCCTATAAATTGGTGTCCATCTTGTTTAGTTGGACTTGCCAATGAAGAAGTTGTAGGTGGATCTTGTGAAAGGTGTGGAGCCCCCGTAGAACAAAAGGTTCGTAGTCAATGGATGCTTAAAATAACTGAGTATGCAGATAGATTAATAGATGACTTATCAGAAGTTGACTACTTTGACAGAATAAAGGCTCAACAAGAAAATTGGATTGGAAGATCTGTTGGAGCTGAGTTAGAGTTTAAAATAAAAAATACTGATGATTCTTTAAAAGTATTTACTACTAGACCTGATACTATTTATGGAGCTACTTATATGGTAATAGCTCCTGAGCATAAAATTATTGAAAAATATCGTGATAGGATTGAAAACATTGATGAAATTAAAGACTACCAACACAAGGCTTCTCACTTGTCTGAATTTGAAAGAACTGAGCTAGTAAAGGATAAGACTGGAGTAGAAATAAAGGGACTTAAGGCTATAAATCCATTTACCAATAAAGAAGTTCCAATTTGGACTTCTGACTATGTACTTTCAACTTATGGAACTGGAGCTATTATGGCTGTTCCAGGCCATGACCAAAGAGACTATGACTTTGCAAAGAAATTTGGTTTAGATATTATTCAAGTTGTAGAAGGAGAGGCTGAAGAAGGAAAGGCTCTTACTGACATTGACAATGGAACGATGATAAATTCAGATATACTTAATGGTCTTCCAGTTAAAGATGCCATCGAAAAAGCAATAGAATACGCATCTGAAAACAACTTTGGGAAAAAACAAGTAAACTTTAAGTTAAGGGACTGGGTATTTTCTAGACAAAGATACTGGGGAGAACCAATTCCAATTGTTAAATGTGAGGATTGCGGATACGTTCCTTTAGAGGAAAAAGAATTACCATTAAGGTTGCCAGAAGTTGAAACTTATGAACCTTCAAAAGATGGTTCTTCTCCACTTGCTAAGATGACTGACTGGGTTTCTACTACTTGTCCAAAGTGTGGAAAACCTGCTAAGAGAGAAACAGACACTATGCCACAATGGGCTGGTTCTTCATGGTACTTTATGAGATATATTGACCCTAAAAATAGTGAAGAACTTGTAAGTAAAGAAGCTAGAGACTACTTCTTAAGTGTAGATTGGTATAACGGTGGTATGGAACATACAACTCTTCACCTACTATATTCAAGATTCTGGTACAAGTTCCTATATGACATAGGAATTGCTCCAACAAAAGAGCCATACAAAAAGAGAACTTCCCATGGAATGATTTTAGGCTCTGATGGTGGAAAGATGAGTAAATCTAGGGGAAATGTTATAAATCCTAATGAAATAGTAGATGAATACGGTGCTGACACCCTAAGAACTTATGAAATGTTTATGGGAGACTTTGAAAAGAGTGCTCCATGGTCAGTTGAAAGTCTAATTGGTACTAGAAGGTTCTTAGACAGGGTTTGGAACTTACAATCTATCTTAGTAGATGGAGATGAATATTCAAAGGACCTAGAAGTTGAAATTCACCAAAGTATTAAAAAGGTAACTGAAGACTATGAAACCTTAAAGTTTAATACAGCTATAGCCCAGCTAATGACTTTACAAAACCTATTTAATAAAAAGGGAAAAATTACCAAGAAGGAATATATGACCTTCCTGACTCTTCTAAATCCAGTTGCTCCACATATTACAGAAGAAATTTGGGCTGAAAACTCCTTTGGAGATGCAATATCTTCTCAAGAGTGGCCACAATATTTAGAAGAAAAAACTGTTAGAGATGAAGTTGAATATCCAATACAAATAAATGGAAAAGTAAAACTAAAGGTTGTGGGTACTAGGACTTCAACCCAAGATGAACTTAGAGACTTAGTCTTTAATTCAGAAGAAGGAAATAGACTTTTCGAAGGTAAGACCATAGTAAAAGAAATTTTTGTACCTGGAAAGATATACAATATTGTAGTAAAATAAATAACTTATAAGGGAATAGACAGATGTTTGTTCCCTTGTTTTTTTGGGTAATTCATAGTAAAATAGTAGGAAATAAGAATAAGGAGGTAAAAATTGAAAAAATACTTCGTAGATGGTATGACATGTGCTTCTTGTGTTGCTACTGTAGAAAAAGCAGTTTCAAAAATAGATGGAGTAAATAAGGTAGAAGTAAATTTACTTACAAAGAGCATGTCTGTAGACTATGATCAAGACAAGACTAAAGACAATGAAATAATAAGTGCAGTTGATAAGGCTGGATATAAGGCTAAATTATTAGATAAATCAAAGGAAGATAAAAGAGTTCAAGTAGTAGAGGATAGGGATATTTATAAGGAGGAATTGGAAGACAAGTCCTTTAGACTAAAGGTATCAATAGGCTATTTAGTTCCTTTAATG
>CAMEGD010000067.1 GCA_945916025.1 uncultured Clostridia bacterium | reverse complement strand
TTTTTTTATGGAAACAATAGAGTCAAAGCTAAGGGCATCAGCATGAATGTTTTTTAGTTGATCATAGACAGACCTCATTTGGCCACAAATATGAACTATTGTAGGTACATTTTCTTTCTTTACTTCATCTAGAAGTATATTTAAATATTTTACAACAAATTCATCAAATAGCTTAGGTCCAACTATTTCTCCAGTACCTGAAGGGTCAGAGATAACAATCATATCAGCCCCAGCAGCTATTTCAGCCTTAGAAAACTTAATAAGTTGTTTAGTTGTAAATTCCATAAAGGCATGGACCTCTTCTTTGTGTTTAATCAAAGACTTATAAAAAGCATTTGGTTCCATGACAGAGGAGGCAACAGAAATAGGTCCTGAAAGGTTTCCAACAATCGGAGCATCAAGATTTTTTTCTTTTATAAGCTTTATTGCATCAAGGACAACCTTTACTCTTCCAGAAGTAACATCTAGTTCTCTGGCAGTATTCCAGTCTTTTATATTTTCAAATTTATATTTTACAACTCGAGGTTCTAATATTTCATCTCCTAAAATGACTTTTGAGCCCATAGCTTCAGCTTCAACTGTCATACAAAAAGGAACGCCAATATTTTCAAAAATCTCTTTTTCAAAAGCAGCAGCAGCTAAATCTGCCATTTTTTTCGAATCTGAGTGAGCTTCAGGAAGGTGGATACCAACAAGGTCTTGGAGATCTTTTGTCACCATATTCATCATGCCACCAGGACATATTACTGGTAGTCTTTTTGTGTTTTCTCTCTTAAATACTTTTTCGATTCTCTCTTTTGATGTAGTCATTATTTTACCTAAGAAAGCATTTCTTTAGCTTTTTCAACAGCCTTTACAGCGTTTGTAGTATAGGCATCAGCCCCGATTTCATCACAGAATTTTTGAGAAATAGGTCCTCCACCAATCATTACTTTCACCTTATCTCTAAGGCCTTCTTCTTTTAGTCTTTTTATAACTGTTTTCATTCCGCCCATTGTTGTAGTCATTAATGTTGACATACAAATAAGGTCGGCATTTTCTTCTTTAGCAGTGTTAATAAAATTTTCTAGAGAAACGTCACGACCAAGGTCATACATTTCAAAACCAGCAGATTCCATCATGATCTTTACAAGGTTTTTTCCAATATCGTGAGTATCTCCCTCAACAACACCAATAACAGCCTTAATTTTTTTGCCATTTTCTTGAACTTGGTCATCAAGATGAGGTCTAAGTACATTTAGGCCAGCATACATGGCATCACTAGCTAGAAGAACATCTGTAATAAAGTATTCTTCTTCATCATAAAGAACTGAAACTTCGTTCATTCCTTCTACAAGGCCACCCATAATTCCGTCATATGCCTTGTGACCGCCATTAATATATTCTCTAGCTATTTCTTCTACAACTTCTTCATCTTCCATTTCAACAACAGAGACTTTTAGTTCTTCAATTAATTGTTCTTTTGATTTTCCCATTTTATCACCATCTTTTTACTTATTTTAAAACAATTTTTCTAAGGGTTTTTTTCTCCTTCTTTTCTATTAGATTTATACACCTTTCACCCCAGAAGTGCTTATCTTCATTAAATATCTTCAGGCCATCATAATATGCTTTCTTTTCATCAAAGTCATATTCCTTATATTCAGCTTTTTCACAGCCAATGAGTTGAAGGGTAGTCTTTGGACAAAGATGAATAGCAGTGTTTTTCCAATCTAATTCCTTAACAGCCTTGAAAAATGGATAAACAAAGGAGTTTATGTATTCTTCAGCAATCTTTGGTCCTAAAATAATTACACCAGAAACTGGATCAGCATAGGAAATAAGGTCCACATCCCTTGATATTGCTTCTTCAAAATATTTAATAATATTGTTTTGTAATTTATCAAAAACCCTTCTTATAAGTTCAGGATTTTTTCTCAAGGCTATAAAGACTTTTTTAGAGTCAATAATTGTGTTTAGTATTGTCAAAGGTCCACAAATATCTAAAACAACAAACTCACCCTTATCCTTTAAAATTTCTATTGCCTTTAAGGTTTGAAAAATCCTACCTTCATTAAAGTTTATATCAGAAAGGCTTAAAATTTCTTCAAGGTCAGTTACAATGTAGTCTTTAGCCCTAGGGCCAACATTGTCTCCTTCAAAATTTATATTAGCCCCTAAGGCTTCTCCTTCGACTGTATGGCAGAAAGAGAGGGAGCACAAATTGCTTCCAGATTTTTCTTTTAAAAAGAGAGAAAGCTTGACCATATCTTGGGCATATTTGTAAGCTTCAGGAAAGGTCAGACCACTTTCCTTTTTCAACTCTAGGCTTAGATTTGTCTTATCATCATCGGGACATTTGTAGTCTAATATTTTTCTCAAATTATCTCCTCCAATCTTGGATCTAAATTCATACCTATAATAATTATTTTTGAGGAAATATCCTTGTCTATTTCTTCAATATTAATGGAGTTTTTAGTAAAGTCGAACTTATAATTTTTGCTATCAATAGTACAAATTCCCTTAGCCCTTAAAACAATTCCTAAGTCTTCATTTTGAAAAGATTCTAGTTTAGATTTTAAATCCTCAATTGAATTCATGGAAAAATTCTTTTTTGAAATAGAGGAAAAAACTTTGTTTCTAAGGACATGTGTGTTTTTTAGTATGGGATTTATTACCTTTTCTTGTGAATTTAGGATTTCAGAAAGTTCCTCCTTTGTAAGGTCTCTAAAGTCTCCACCATAAATAAGAGCTGACGGATTTTCAGAACTTACATCTGCTAAAATCTTACTAAAATCTTCCTCAAGTTCACTAAGGTGACTAAAGAAAATAAAATTTCCATGGTGAATTTGGTCCATAAAAAATGGGCCAAAATCTTCCTTAAAGTCAAAATATGTAGAAGCATCTATAATAACAATTAGTTTTGTAAGTTTCCCATTAGAGATACTCTTTATTCCATTGTTACAGGCCTTGATAATATCTGAAAGTCTTCCCACTCCAGAAGGCTCGATTAAAATAATTTCTGGCTTAAATTTGTCATAGACTTCTAAAATTCCCGACTCAAAATCAGACTTTAGGGTACAGCAAATACAGCCTGCATAAATTTCTTTTACATTTTCAGAATTTATAAAATCTCCATCAAGACCAATAGATCCGAATTCGTTTTCAATCATTGCTAGATTTTCTCCAAGACTAGGTAAATATTGATTTATAAAGGTAGTTTTTCCAGCTCCTAAAAAGCCGGAAACAATTTGTATTTCCATAAAAACTCCTTCCTATACTTGTCTACATTATAACATTAAAATCATTAAAGGTTTAGTTATGGGAATTTTAAATACTTGGGCCTTATTTAGATGATAGTTCTATAAATAAAGAAAAATTTTGAAATGAATTATGTAAAAAGCATATTAAAGGGCCCTTTAATAGAATATTAGGTCCAGGATTTATATAGCAAAAAAAGAGAAGATTATTAGTCTTCTCTTAAGTCTTAATTTAGCCTATCAAATACTTCAGAACCATCCTTTATAAATAAAAGTGTCTCAGCATCGTCTTCAGGATCTATTACATGAAGCTCAATTCCTGGTTCTACTGTTTCTGCAAGATTTTCAGATGTAGTAGTTATTTTTTCTTTTAAAGTATCCCAAAAAGTTTTTATTTCTTCTGGTAGGTCTTCACCTGTTGCTGTTCCTCTACTAATAACTAAATTTTTATAATCACCCTTTAAGTTAAATTGGTAAGAGTTGTTTTGTGGATTATAAGTTATATCAGCATATTCATCATATTCTTCTTTTAATGCTTGTGTATTAGCTTCTATAGCAGATTTAAGTTCAGGATCTACTTCTGTTGTTTGAGCTGGATCTGTTTCAGTTGCTGGCTCAATAGGTTGAGTTTCTTCAGATGGTAAAATTACTTGGCTACTATCTGGAACTTCAGTAAAATCAGAATTTGTAGTTGTAGTTTGATTTTGGTTTTGTTCTAAAGCGTTTTCTTTTTTTCCACATTTAGTAAAAATAGCAACAAGTATTAATATAAGTACTAAGGCCGCAACTATTCTTCTAATCATATAGACTTGTTTCATTTCAGCTTTGGATCTTCTTCTATTGGACATAAGTCATTAAACCTCCTAAATTATTTATAATTATACCATAGATTAATGGAAAAATTCTTAAATTATAAAAACTTTCACACATTCTATGATATAGAAAAACTCGCCCTTTTATTAGAAAATAATTAAATCTGATTGTTTAATATTCCTAAATATAGTGTATAATTGAATTGAGAATAAAATATAAAGAGGTGAAACTTTGAAGAATAAAGAACTAAGAGGTAAGCCTGTTGTTGATCATCTAAGGGAAAACATTACTAGTAGGGTTGAAAAACTCAAGGAAGAAAACATAATCCCAAGGTTCCTACTAATAAGACTTGGACAGAAGGAAAACGATTTGTCCTATGAAAAGGCCATAAAGAAAAATTGTGACCTACTTGGAATAGACTTGGAAGTAAAAGAACTATCTGAAGATATATCCCAAAAAGACCTAACTGAGATATTAGAAGAGGCTAACAGTGATAGCACAATCCACGGGATAATGTTCTTTAGGCCACTTCCTCAGCACATAGACGAAAGGGAAGTATCCTTAGTGCTAAATCCAGAAAAGGACGTAGATGCCATAAATCCAATTAACTTAGGAAAGACCTTTGAAGGGGCCAAAGATGGATTTGCTCCTTGTACACCTAAGGCTGTAATTGAAATGTTAGAATTCAATGACTTTGAATTTGAAGGTGCAAATGTAGTAGTTTTAGGAAGGTCCATGGTAGTTGGTAGACCCCTATCAATGTTATTTTTAGAAAAAAATTCTACAGTTACAATATGTCACTCTAAGACAAAGGACCTAAAAGAAATAACTAAAAAAGCTGACTTAGTAGTATCTGCCCTTGGTAGGGCAAAGATGCTAGATGAATCTTACTTTGCAGAAGATTCAATAGTAATAGATGTAGGTGTAAACGTAGATGAAAATGGAAAACTTTGCGGTGATGTAAATTATGACCAAATTTTCGAAAAAGTAAAAGCAATTACACCAGTTCCAGGTGGAGTAGGATCTATAACAACTACTATCCTAATGGACCACATAGTAAAAGCATGTGAACAAATAAAATCAAAATAAAGGAGATTGAAATGTACAAAGAAAGATTAAAAAATGCAGACTCTGAAGTTTATGAAGCTATGATGAATGAGCTGAAAAGACAAAGAGAAGAAATTGAACTCATAGCATCAGAAAACATTGTAACTGAAGCAGTTATGGAAGCTATGGGATCTGTATTTACAAACAAGTATGCAGAAGGATATCCTGGAAAGAGATATTATGCAGGATGCGAATTTGCAGACGTAGTAGAAGACCTAGCTAGGGACAGATTCTGTGAATTATTTAAAGCAGACCACGTAAACGTACAACCTCACTCAGGAGCAAACGCAAACCTAGCAGTTTATTCAGCATTTTTGAAACCAGGAGACAAGGTTTTAGGTATGAACCTTTCAGAAGGTGGCCATCTTACTCATGGATCTCCAGTTAACATTTCAGGAAAACAATACAACTTTATAGCTTATGGAGTATCTGACGATACAGAAACTATAGACTATGATGAACTAGAAAGAATAGCAAAAGAAGAAAAACCAAAAATGATAGTAGCAGGAGCATCAGCTTATGCTAGAGAAATCGACTTTGAAAGAATTTCTAAAATAGCAAAAGAAATTGGCGCTTATTTTATGGTAGATATGGCCCACATAGCAGGACTAGTAGCTGCAGGATTACACCAATCTCCAATACCATACGCTGACTTTGTAACTACAACTAACCACAAGACTCTTAGGGGACCTAGAGGTGGAATGATTTTCTGTAAAGGAGAATACGCAAAACAAATCGACTCAGCAGTATTCCCAGGACTACAAGGTGGACCACTAGTACACGTTATAGCTGGTAAAGCAGTAGCAGCAAAAGAAGCCCTTCAACCAGAATTTAAAGAATACATGAAACAAGTTCTTAAAAACGCACAAGCTATGGGAGAAGTTCTAACAGAAGGTGGAATTAGACTAGTATCAGGTGGAACAGATAACCACTTATTATTACTAGATGTAAGAAACCTTGGAATTACAGGAAAAGTTGCAGAACAAAGACTAAAAGACGTTCACATTACAACTAACAAAAATACAGTTCCAAATGACCCAGAAAAACCATGGGTAACATCAGGAATTAGAATAGGTACACCTGCAGTAACAACTAGGGGTATGAAGGAAGAAGACGTAAGACAAGTAGCAAAACTTATGGTAGAAGCCCTTAAAGAAGAAAGAAGCCCAGAAGAAATTAAAGCAGATGTTCTAAAACTATTAGAAAAATTCCCACTATATAAGGGATTAGAAGACTAATAGAGAAATATTTAGGCGGATAGAAATACTATCCGTCTTTTTTTTGATAGATAATTTACAGAAATATTTTTAAAAATTCTTGTTACTTTTTTATAACTAACTTCGTTATATTAATAAGGAGGTGAAAAAATGAGACAAAATATAAGAAGTATCTCTAAATTAGTATTATTTATGACTTTAATATTAGTAATGAGTTTTAATAACATAGTACTAGTTAATGATTCTTCCAATAATGAAATTATTGTTCCACAGTGGGATAATAGTTGTAAATTTCATTAAATATTAGTAATAGCGGAAAAGAAATACTAATAAACTCAAGAATTTTAGCTGAAACAAAAGACTTAATAATATCTGGAAATATTTCTTTAGAAAGATATTCAAATGGAAATTGGATATCAGTTAAAACTTGGTATGTTAGGGGTACAGATGTGTTGTTAATATCAAAATCATTTACTGGGATAAACGGAAACAGATACCGTGCTAGGATTTCAGTGAGTGTTGATGGCGAAAAAATTACTAAAATATCTAGTAGTGTCAACTTATAGGAAATGGAGTAAATGTAAAAGCATACTAAGAAAGTTTAGAAATAAGAAACACATATTTTTGACTGTAACAATAATAATGCCTGTAATATTGTTTGTAAACATGATATCAGGAGGATAAAAATGAAAAAAATATATCAGATTAACCTTAACAGCTTTATTTATATCTTTATTTATAATTAATAGCTCTGTTTATGCTAAAAAGTTAGATGATATGAATCATAATTTACCAGGCTATATTCAAGATGATATTAAGCTTAGATTAGGTACAAATGAAATTCCTACAGAATCTAATATTGATGATGGAGTAGTTATGTCTAAAGAACAATTTAAAAGATATTTAGATTCTAAAAAAAGAGATGGATATATTTCTAAAATGGCTGTACCAAATGATGGATATATAGACGTATATA
>CAMEGD010000066.1 GCA_945916025.1 uncultured Clostridia bacterium | reverse complement strand
CATAATGGAGTTTACAAAATCATTTAATTCAAAAACTGCTGATCAACAAGGAATGATTATTCCAGTTGAGATGACAATTTATGCAGACAGAACTTTTGAATACATTACAAAAGTTTCTCCAATGGCAGTTTTAATTAAAAAAGAACTTAATCTTAAGGCAGCTTCAGGTGAGCCAAACAAGAAAAAAGTTGGTAAACTAACACAAGACCAAGTGAGAAAAATTGCAGAAACAAAAATGCCAGACTTAAACGCTTCATCTATAGAAGCTGCTATGGAAATGGTAGCAGGAACAGCTAGAAGCATGGGTGTTGAAGTAGAAAAATAGTGGGAGAAAATATTCGCTAATACCACGAGGAGGTTAATGATATGGCAAAAAGAGGAAAAAATTATTTAGAAAGTGCAAAACTTGTTGATAAACAAACTTTCTATGCACCAAAAGATGCTGTTGAGTTAGTACAAAAAACAGCAAAGGCTAAATTTGATGAATCAGTTGAACTTGCTGTACGTCTTGGAGTTGACCCTAGACATGCAGACCAACAAGTTAGAGGTACTGTAGTACTTCCACACGGAACTGGTAAAGATGTTAAAGTACTAGTTATCACAAAGGGTGACAAAATTAAAGAAGCAGAAGAAGCAGGAGCTGATTTTGTAGGATCAGAAGAAATGATTGAAAAAATCCAAACTCAAAACTGGTTTGACTTCGACACGATCATAACTACGCCAGATATGATGGGTCAAGTTGGTAGAATCGGTAGAGTTTTAGGACCTAAAGGCTTAATGCCAAACCCTAAAAGTGGAACTGTAACTTTTGATGTAGGAACAGCAGTAAAAGAAATTAAATCTGGTAAAGTTGAGTATAGAGTTGACAAAGAAGGCGCTATAGTTCACGTTGCTATTGGTAAAGTTTCCTTTGGAACTGAAAAGTTAAAAGAAAACTTTGACACAATTATGGATGCTTTAGTTAAGGCTAAACCAGCAGCAGCAAAGGGTAGATACCTAAAGAGTGTTACTTTATCTAGTACTATGGGTCCTGGAATCAAAGTTAGCACTACAGATTTTTAATGAAAGTTATTGACAATATATAAAAAAAATAGTAATATTAATTAGTATTTTAATATAAGATTAACCGTAGACAGTAGGTGGACCTAGTCCTTAATTTCCTACCTAGGTCAGATGATAGTATTTAACTAGTCTCTCCTTTGTTTGCGGTGAGACTATTTTTTATGGAGGTGAAAGAGTGAAGGATGCTGTTTTAAAACACAAAGAGGCCATCGTTAAAGAAATCGAAGAAAAGATCGAAAATTCTAAATCTATTGTAGTTGTAGATTATAAGGGCTTAACAGTAGCTCAAGCTACAGAATTAAGAAGTCGTTTCAGAGAAAATGATGTTGAATATAAGGTATACAAAAATACTTTATCAAGAAGAGCCTTTGAAAACCTAGGATATACTGATATCTTAGAACATTTAACAGGACCTAATGCAATTGCGTTTGCAATTTCTGACGCTACAGCTTCAGCAAAAGTAACAACAAAATTTTCTGAGGAAAACAACAAACTAGAAATTAAGGCCGGCATGCTAGGAACAGAAGTTATAGATGCTGCCCAAGTTGCTAAGTTAGCTAAGATACCTTCAAGAGAAGTACTCATCGGTAAATTAGTAGGAAGCTTAAATGCTCCAATTTCTAACTTTGTTAACACTACTCAACAATTGTTACATTCACCAATGAGAAACTTAATTCATGTTGCTGAAACGCTAGCAGAAAGAAAAGGACAAGAAGCTTAATATTTAAGCTGGAAGAAAAAACTAAAAAAATTAATTTATTAAACGGAGGAAAAATAATGAATATTGAACAAATTATTGAGACTATTGACGGTCTAACAGTTGTAGAATTAAACGAACTAGTAGAAGCACTTCAAGAAAAATACGGAGTATCTGCAGCACCAGTTATGATGGCTGGAGCAGTAGCAGGTGGAGCAGAAGAAGCTGGAGCAGCAGCTGTAGAAAAAGATTCTTTTGACGTAGTATTAGAAGCAGTTGGCGGAGAAAAAATCCAAGTTATCAAAGTTATCAGAGAAATCACTGGTCTTGGATTAAAAGACGCTAAAGCATTAGTAGACGAAGCTCCTAAAGCAGTTAAAGAAGGAGCAAGCAAAGACGAAGCTGAAGAAATTAAAGAAAAATTAGAAGCTGTTGGAGCAACTGTAGAATTAAAGTAATTTAACAAAATAGCGTCAGTAATGGCGCTTTTTTTAATTATTTTAAAATTAGTTGATTTTAATTAACATATAGTGTAATATAAATGAGGATTAAAATTAATCATTTATTTACACTTAAATTTAAAAAATTTAGAAATAATTTAATCATATTTTTTATTATAGCTTAATTTTAATATTAGAAGGGTATAGACTTTTATATCAAAAATAACTACATATATTATAGTAATGTAAATAAATGAATATATATTAGGAGGAAAAATGTTAGGCAATAAAATTAGAACGCTTAGGAAGTTACAAAATTTAAAATTAAATGATATAGCTGATAAATCAGGTTTATCTGTCAGTTATATATCTCAGTTAGAAAGAGACCTAGTTGAGCCTTCTTTATCGTCGTTAAAAAAAATAGCTGTAGCCTTAGATACTCCAGTTTATTTACTAATTGATGACTCTGACAATGACAATGTTGTTATGAAAAAAGAAAATAGACCAATGATGGTATTTAACAATTCAAATACTAGATATGAAATAGTATCAGCTACTGGAAAGAATACTAGCTTTTCACCAAAAATGATGATGGTTGAGTTTTTAATACCAGCCCATTGCGAGGATTCTGAAGACTATATAAGTCACTTTGCTGAAGAGCTTATTTTATTAACTGAAGGGGAACTAGAAGTTACTTATGGGGATGCTGTTTATGAACTGACAGAAGGAGATTCTATTTATGTTCAAGAAAACATTCCTCACAAGATCTTAAATCCATCTAGCAAAGAAGCTAGAGGTTATTATGTAATAACCCCACCAACAATTCCATAAATTAAAGTTAGGCACATCCTCAGGGCTGTGTCTTTTTTTGCACTTTACTTTAAATAAGTAATTTGTTATTATTTAAGGGATTGAGAGAAGGTGAAAAAAATAAATACAGGCAAAATTAAAAATGTATTAAATCTACTAATTTTCTTATTTGGACTTTCCGTCATTTTTTTAAACTTTTTTCCCAAACTAGAGACAATTTCATTTAGGGCATATTATACAGGGACTATATTAGTTCTAGCTTTTTTAATTTACAAAAAGTCTAAGTCTAATATAAATTTCCTTAGGTATATATTAGCTATATTTAGCTTTGTGTCCTTTTTATATATAATTACAAACTACTCAAAAATCACCTTATCTGGTGGGGTTTTATCTAGTAGAGATTATTATTTTGGAATTATTTCTTTTTTAATGATTATTATTTCAGGAATTCTTTTTAACAAAAATTTACTAGTTCTAGTTTTAGTTTTTTTAGCCTATGCCTTTTTAGGAAGGTATATGCCAATGGAAATAAGTCATCCAGGCTTTTCATTCCATAGAATTATTAACCATGTAATTTATGGGAGCCAAGGAGTTTTTGGGATTACAATGGGAGTTTGTTCTTCATATATATTCTTGTTTTTAATGTTTGGAGAATTTCTTAAAAAAAGTGGCTTAAGTGATTTTATAAATGATCTATCCCTGTCTTTAATAGGCCATAAACCAGGTGGACCTGCTAAGGTTGCAGTCCTTGCATCGGCCTTGTTAGGTATGATAAATGGTTCTGCAGTAGCCAATGTTGCAACTACAGGAATGATTACAATACCCCTAATGAAAAAGGTAGGGTATAGGAAGGAGTTCTCAGCTGCTGTAGAAGCTACAGCATCTACTGGGGGACAGTTTGCACCTCCAATTATGGGGGCTGTGGGCTTTGTAATGGCTGAATATCTTTCTATTCCATATTCTAAAGTTATGGTAGCGGCCATAATACCAGCCTTATTTTATTATTTTGGGGTCTTGGTTTCAGTTCACCAGGAAGCAAAAATACAAAATCTAAGGGGAATTAACAAGAAGGACCTTCCTATTTTTAAAAGTGTCCTAAAGGAAAGGGGATTTTTGTTTTTACCTATTGTTATAGTGGTAGTTTTAATAGTACTAGGTTATTCTCCTTTATTTGCCTCTATGGCGGGAATAATTGCAACTATACTTACATCCCACTTAACTAAAAACAACAAAATATTTTTAAAAGAAATTTATGAAAGTATAATCTCTGCTACTAAGGCATCTATTGGGATTTCTATTTCCTGTATACTAATTGGAATTATTATAGGTATAGTGTCCTTAACTTCTTTAGGCTTAAATTTTGGAAACCTTATTATGTCTTATTCCTTAACATCTAATGTATTAGGTGCAGGAATATTGACCATGATAATGTCTACCATTTTAGGAATGGGAGTTCCAGGAGTGGCAGCTTATGTAATAGTATCTAGTGTGTCAGCTCCAATTCTTATTAATCTTGGAACTCTACCAATAGTTGCTCACATGTTTTGCTTAATATATGCCTGCCTTTCAAATATTACACCACCAGTTGCTATTTCTTCTTATGTTGCAGCTGGGATTTCTGGGGCAAATGAGTTTAAAACTTCTATTGAAGCTGTGAAAATTGGAATAACAGGTTTTATATTTCCATTTTTCTTTTTACTAAATCCAGAATTATTAATAGGTGCTATAGATGGAGTTAGTCTATTAGTAGTTTTGAGAATGTTTTTAACTGGATTATTTGGAGTCTTTAACATAGCTTGTGCCTTTGAGGGATTTCTTACAAATAAACTAAACAATATGCAAAGAATAGCCTTGTTTGCAGTTGGCTTACTAGCAGTTGATCCAAATTTAAAAACTGACATTATTGGAATACTTATATTTTTAGGAGTCTATTTATTTAATAGGAGGAAGAAAGATTGATAAAAAATTTAAAAATACTTGGTCTATGCCTTGTAATGATGTTTTTTTTAACATCCTGTAGTGAAAATGTTGAAAAAGAGGAAGTTACTTATATTAATATACCTACAGCCTCTACAACAGGGGCCCTGCCTCCCTTTGGAAACAGCCTAGCAAAGTTGTATAACAGTAAGTTAGAAGGAGTTAGGGTAAATGCCCAAGCTTCCAATGGAGGAATTGAAAACCTAAATTTATTACAAAGTGAGGAAGCAGATGTTTCCATGGCAGTGTCTTCAAACGTATACCAAGCCTACAAGGGACTGGAAAAATTCGAGGGAAGACCTAACGATAAGATCAGGGTTATAGCAGGACTATACTTTAATCCAAATCAAGTTGTAGTTTCAAAATCCTCAGATATAAACTCAATAGAAGACCTAAAGGGTAAGACCTTTGCTCCAGGAGCTCCAGGTTCTACTACAGAATATGAAACTCAAGTTCACATGGAAATAGCTGACCTAAAGTACCCAGATGACATAAAGGCACAATTTGTTGGTTTTACTGAAGCTATTGACTTAATGAGAAACAAACAAATTGACGGAGCTTGGATTATGGCAGGGGCACCAACTTCGGCAGTTACAGAAATGCTAAAGACCACTGATACAAAAATTTTAGAAATACCAGAAGAATTTGTAAGTAAGATGAAGGAAACCTATCCTTGGTATTCATCTTATACCTTAAAGGCTGGAACTTATGAAGAACTGACAGAAGATGTAAATACTTCAGCTGTAAAAATGATAATGTTTTGTTCAAGTGATTTAGATGAAGATTTAGTATATGATCTTACAAAAACTTTCTTCGAGAATTTAGATTCCTTAAAGGAGACCCATTCATTTTTAAATGAAGTAACTGTAGAAGGAGCAGTAGAGGATATTGCAGACTTGGAACTTCATGAAGGGGCTAAGAGATATTACAGGGAATTAAAGGTAATAGAATAGGAGAATTTATGAAAAAAGAAACAAAACCCCTTAATGTATTAAATGAAAAATCATTAAGAGACCTTAAGGCTATAGCTACAAGTCTTGGATTAAAAATAAAAGAAGGAATGAAAAAGTCTGACCTTATAGACCTAATATCTACAAAGAATTTAAATTCCGATATTAAAGTTAAAGACTCTGGAGAGTATGAAAATAGAGACCTTGAGAAACTATCCTTAGGTGAATTAAGAGAAATTGCAGAAAAAATAGGAATAAAAAGTGCCTACAAGTATAGGAAAAAGGAACTAAAGGACTTAATCAGTTCAAGTATAGAAGAAGAAAATGAATTTGACAGCCTTAGTCTTGGTGAATTAAGGGAAATTGCTAAAGAAAGAAAAATTGAAGACCCACATAAATACAGCAAAAACTCTCTTTTAAGACTTATAAAAAGTCAAAATGATCAAGAAGAAGACTTGGACCTTGAGTACAGGGAAGAAGAATTAGAAAATGCTATTGAGGAAGACCAAGAGAGAAATCCAGAATTAGAAGGCTTTGATTTAGAAAATGTATCTGACAATGCTACAAATCTTTTAGAAAGTATGGATGACATAAACTACGTTAGTGGAATCTTAGAAGTACTTCCAGATGGATATGGATTTCTAAGAAGAAACAACTACCAAGCTTCAGATGTGGACGTTTATATGTCTCCTTCACAAATTAGAAGGTTTAGACTAAAAACTGGAGACAAGGTAGTGGGAGTAGTAAAACCACCAAGTAATACTGAAAAATTTAATGCCATAATTTACATTAATTCAGTTAACAACAAAGAGCCTGATACAATTCCTAGAAGGGAAGCTTTTGAAAACTTAACTCCAATTTATCCAAATGAGAGAATTACCTTAGAGTCTAAGGACAAAAACTTGTCTTCTAGAATAGTAGATATTATTTCTCCTATTGGAAAAGGTCAAAGGGGGCTTATAGTATCTCAACCAAAATCTGGAAAGACTACTCTTTTAAAGATGGTGGCCAAGTCTATAGAAGAAAAATATCCTGAAAGTCATCTTATAGTCTTATTAATAGATGAAAGACCAGAAGAAGTTACGGATATGATCAGGTCTGTTAAGGGAGAAGTAGTTTATTCTACCTTTGACGAACAGCCCAAAAACCACATAAAAGTTGCAGAGATGGTAATTGAAAGGGCTAAAAGACTAGTAGAAAATAAAGAAAATGTAGTAATCCTACTAGACTCCATAACAAAGCTTGCTAGGGCCTACAACTTAGTCACCCCTCCAAGTGGAAAGACCCTATCAGGTGGACTAGATCCACTTTCTTTCTACAAACCTAAGAAGTTTTTTGGAGCAGCTAGAAACATAGAAGAGGGAGGATCCCTTACTATCCTTGCTACTGCCTTAGTAGAGACAGGATCTAGGATGGATGATATTATATACGAAGAATTTAAGTGAACT
>CAMEGD010000065.1 GCA_945916025.1 uncultured Clostridia bacterium | reverse complement strand
AAACCTCCTAAGTAAATAATACTATAATTCAGAAAATAAAAAAAGTAGGATATGCCCTACCAAATGAAATAATGATCTATTAATAAGAAACTTGGGAATAGGACCAGTAAGAAAAATATGACTATTAGCATATTTAGCATAAACAAATAGTTAGAATAGTCCCCATCTTCATCCTTGTTATTGTCAAATACTACTTTTTTGCTCTTATAGACAAGTATGTAGAGACAAAAGCCAATTATCACAAGAGAGTAAATAATTATAGAGCCGTAGACCCTAGGAGTAACTAGCCTTCCAACATAATTACTTACCCAAAGATTTCCCTTAAGGACAAAGTTTATTAACATTGAAAAACCAAATTAAAGACTAAAATTAGGATTTCGTAATTTGTAGTTAAAGTCTTAAAATAATTAGACCTTTTTTCCTTAAGAAAGCCAAAAAAACTTAAAAGCTCTAGGGTTATGTAGGCTAAAATATTTAGACCAAGGTAGATAAAAATCAGGTACTTATAGTCGTATACAAGGGTAAAATAAACAACAAGCCAAAAGAGCACAAACATAATATTTGAACTAGAAGATTTGTTAGGATTATTTTGTTTTTTTAAAATTAGGCCAAGGCCAACAAACAAAATTATAGTTAATAAAACTACACCCAGAATTAACGCCAAATACTGCCTCCTTTTCAAACTTGAAATAAATTATTAACATATATATTACCACACAAGAGGGACTTTAATTATTTTTTAACAAAAATTTCAAAAATTTAATATATTCTTAATATTTTTGTTCTAGGTATGATGATTCCCATGACAAAATTTTTCTTAAGAATAAAAAAGATGGGCACCTAAGGTACCCACCTAAATAAATACTATCTGTCTAAAAACTCAAAGGCAAAACTTACCATAGTTTCCATTCCTGTCTTCATAGCCTCTTCATCGACTAATAAAGTAGGATTGTGGATTGTAGTCTTTCCTTTGTTTATGTCAGATTCCATTCCAAGCCAAATATACATAGATGGAACATACTTTCCAAAGGCAGAGAAGTCCTCTCCACCTGATGCTGGATTTTCTGGGAATATAACATTATCAGGTCCAAGCTGCCTTGTTAAAGCTTCTTTAGCTATATCAAACATTTCAGGGTTGTTTTCTGTAATAGAGTAGCCTCTAACTAGTTCAACTTCAGCTTCACAGCCTAAGGATTGAGCTAGAGGTTTTATAAGATTAGATAACCTGTCAGGAATTTCATCTGCAAGTTTCTTATCAAATACCCTAACAGTACCTTCTAATTTTACTTCATCACAAATTACATTGTATACATTTCCGCCGTGGATAGTTCCAATAGTAATAACCAGTGGATTAAATGGACTAACATTTCTAGATACTATAGTCTGTAAATTATTTACTACTTGAGAAGCACAAACTATTGCATCAAGTCCAGATTCTGGTTGAGAAGCATGGGCAGACTTACCCTTTATTGTAATGAAAAGTCTGTCAGATTGGGCCATCATAGGGCCATTTCTAAAGGCAACTTTTCCAACTGGAAAGTTCCATATATGAAGGGCAAGGGCTCCTTCAACTTTTGGATCATCTAAAAGGCCATCATCTATCATTAATTGGGCTCCGCCATGGGGTGGTTTTTCTTCAGCAGGTTGGAAACAAAATACTATATTTCCCTTGATTTTATCCTTTATATCACAAAGAATTTTACAAGCTCCTAGTAATATACTAGTATGGATATCATGGCCACAAGCATGCATTACTCCCTTGTTTTTAGAAGTAAACTCAAGTCCTGTTTCTTCTTCTATAGGTAGGGCATCTATATCTCCTCTAAGTAGAAGGGTTCTGCCTTCTTCCTTTCCCTTCAAAATCCCAACCATACCATAGCCGCCTACATTTTCCCTAATTTCATCTAGGGGAAGTTTTTTTAGTTCCCTAAGAATTCTTTGGGAAGTTTCTTTTTCTTCATAGGAAAGCTCTGGGTTTTCGTGTAGCTCCCTTCTAAAGGCTACAACTTCATCAAAAACACTCGATACTTTATCTTTTATTAAATCTTTCATAAGTCTCCTTTCTAAGAAACTAAATCATTATTCCAGCACCAGGTCCTAATGGTAGTCCTATTAAGTACCAAACTATTGCTAACAAAGACCAGAATATTAAGAACAATAAAGAATATGGAAGCATTAATGAAATTAAAGTTCCAATTCCCGCATCTTCATCATACTCTTGCATAAAAGTAAGGATGATTGGCAAGTAGTGGAATAGTGGTGAAATAACATTTGTACAAGAGTCACCAATTCTATATAACAATTGTGACCAAGCAGGGCTGTATCCTAAGTGGTTAAACATTGGAACAAAAATAGGTGCAAGTAGGGACCATTTTGCAGACCCTGAACCTATAAAGATATTTACTATAGTACATACTAAAATATATGCAATAAATAAAGGTATTCCAACAAAATTAGCTGCTTGTGTCATATCTGCTAGATTTACAGAAATTAATAAACCTAAGTTAGTCCAATTAAACCAACCAATAAATTGACTGATGATAAAAGCAAGTACTATAAATGAACTCATAGCTGCTATAGCCTTAGTCATTAATCTAGGAACATCAGAAGCCTTAGTAATAACTCCCATTGTCTTACCATAAGTTATTCCAGTTATTAGGAATAAGAATAGTAATAGAGGAATTAGGGACTTCATAAGTGTAGAACCAATTAGTAAAGAGCCTGTGTCAGGATTTCTAAAGAAAGAATTAGCAGGAATACACATAGCTACAACAATTAATACATAAACTAAAGCAGCAAGACCTGAATTTCTCAATGCCTTGTTTTCTTTTTCTGTAAGTTCAGAACTACCTATATCAACAACTGCAGAGCCTTCATATTTTCCAAGTCTAGGTTCAACAATTCTTGTTGATACAAAAGTACCTATAATAGAAATTAGAAAAGTAGAAGCTATCATAAAATACCAGTTTGCAGTAAGCTCAATAGTTGGGCCATTAGTTATAGCTGTTGCTTCATTTGTTATACCTTGTAATAGGGCATCTGTACCAGCTGGTAGGACGTTAGCACTAAAGCCCGCTGTAGTACCTGCATAACCTGCAGCTATACCTGCAAGAGGGTGCCTTCCTAAGTATAAAAATATAATACCTGCAAGAGGTGGAACTATAACTATAGCTGCATCAGAAGCGATGTTACCACAAACACCTATAAAAAATATCATAAAAGTAACTGCCCAAGTAGGAGCACCTAAAATAGTCTTTTTCATAAAGGCTCCCATAAAGCCTACGTCTTCAGCAAGACCCAAACCAAGGGTCATAGTTAAGATTAGTCCAAGAGGCGCAAAGCCTGTGAAGTTACTAACCATAGAAGTAAAGGCATAGGTAAGACCTTCACCTGACAAGATGTTGTTAACTACAATTTCTTCCCCGGTGGTAGGGTTTATCCCAGTAACTCCCATGGAATTAAGGATAAAAGAGGCTACACCAACAATAATTAATAAAAATAAAAATAGCATAAATGGATGAGGGATTTTATTACCTACTCGTTCAACCCATCCAAGAAAACCTCCAGTTTTGTTATTTGTTTTCATTTCTTCATCTCCTTATTAAATTGTATTTAAAATAAATTAAAGAAGCTAGGAATAACAAGAACCTTGGCTTCAAAAAACTTACCATATATTTATGATATCGTTTACAAAAAGTAAAAGCAAGGATTTTAAAGAATTTATAAAAATTCCTTATCTTAAGAAATCTTAATCAGAAATTTTACATTTGAAGTTATTTCTTAAATTTAAGGTAGATTAATATATTTATAATATTTAAATCAAAAATCAAAATTCAACAAAATGGGTATAAATAACAAATGATTAGCTGAAACTTTGTAAAAATTAGTATATAATAGATAAGATTAAAACTAAGGGGAAATAACATGATAAAAGTTGAAAAAGTTTATTTTACTTATAATCCTGAAGAGGAGAATGTAGACTATGTTTTAAAGGGTGTATCCTTTGAAATAAAAGACGGGGAGTTTGTTGCTATAATTGGCCACAACGGGTCTGGAAAATCTACTTTAGCAAAACTTCTCAATGGTATTAACATTCCTACTAAAGGGGATATTTTAATAAACGAAATGAATACTAAAGACGAAAGTCATATTTGGGATATTAGAAAAACTGCAGGTATGGTTTTTCAAAATCCAGACAACCAAATCGTCACTACAATTGTAGAAGAAGAGGTTGCCTTTGGACCTGAAAATATAGGCCTTCCAAGGGAGGAAATCAGAAAAAGAGTTGACCATTCTCTAAAAGTTGTTGGAATGGAAAAATACCTCTACCATGCTCCTCATCTTTTAAGTGGAGGTCAAAAACAAAGGATAGCAATAGCTGGAATCCTAGCTATGAACCCTTCTTGTATAATATTAGATGAACCTACTGCAATGTTAGACCCTATTGGTAGAAAAGAAGTTATGGAAACAATCTTCACACTAAATGAAGATGAAAATAAAACAATCTTGTTAATTACTCACAATATGGAAGAAACCATAAAGGCAGACAGGGTTATAGTTATGAACGATGGAGAAATCTATCTTCAAGGAAGCCCTAGGGAGATTTTTTCTAAGGTTAAGGAACTAAAAGAAATTGGACTAGACGTTCCCCAAGTTACAGAACTAGCCTATGAACTTAACAAAGACGGTTTTTTAGACGACTACAAGGTTTTAAGCATTGAGGAGTTAGTAGAAAAAATATGTTAATTGAACTTAAAAATGTAAGCTATATATACAGCAAGGGGACCCCTTTTGAAGTAAGGGCCCTTGACAATATAAATCTTTCCATTGAAGAGAAAGAATTTGTTGCCCTAATTGGACATACAGGTTCTGGTAAGTCAACCTTGATCCAACATTTTAATGGTCTAGTTGACCCTAGTGAAGGGGAAGTAATAATTGAAGGTGAGTCTTTACAAAACGAAAAGACTAACAAGGCAAAAATAAGACAAAAGGTAGGTCTGGTTTTTCAATATCCAGAGCACCAACTATTTGAAGAAACCGTAGAAAAAGACATAGCATTTGGCCCTCTAAACCTAGGTTATTCCAAGGAAGAGGTTGCTCTTATGGTAAGGGAAACTATGGAAAAAGTTGGACTTCCATACGAAGAATACAAAGACCAATCTCCAATGGAGCTTTCTGGAGGACAAAAGAGAAGGGTTGCCATAGCTGGAGTCCTAGTTATGAAGCCAAAGGTCTTGGTCCTAGACGAACCTACAGCAGGCCTTGACCCAAAGGGCAGGGAAGATATCTTAAATGAAATAAAAAATATTTACAACAACCTAAATATAACGGTAATTTTAGTTTCCCACTCTATGGACGATGTAGCCAAAATGGTAGACAGGATTATTGTTATGGACCATGGAAAAATCTTTATGGACAATACTCCCCTTGAAGTATTTAAACATGAGGAAGAACTTGTAGAAATTGGTCTTGGTGTACCTCAAATTACCACCTTTATGAAAAAAGTAAAGGAACGTGGAATAGAGGTAAATACCGACATTTTAAATATAGAAGATGCAAAAAAGGAAATAGAATCTTACCTAAGGAGGAAAAGAAATGCTTAAAGATATTACAGTAGGCCAGTATTTTCCTACAGGATCTATAATCCACAAAACAGATCCCCGTATAAAGATTTTAGTAGTCTTTGCCTTTATTATATTTCTCTTTATAATAAATTCCTTTTGGGGATATGGCCTAGTTCTAGCTTGGATAGTAGCGACTTCAGTAGCTTCAAAAATCCCAGCAAAGATGTTATTTAAGGGGCTGAAACCTCTTAGATGGATTATTTTAATAACATTTTTTATCAATGTAATTTTTACACCAGGTGACCCTTTAGTGTCCCTTGGACCAATAAACTTTACTGAACAAGGTCTAATCTTAGCCTTAAGAATGGCCTTTAGACTAGTTTTGTTGGTACTTGGAACTTCTTTATTAACATTGACAACATCTCCAGTTTCTTTAACTGATGGGATAGAGGGACTTTTAAAACCCTTAAAGAAAATTGGATTTCCAGCCCATGAGCTGGCTATGATGATTACAATAGCCCTTAGGTTTATACCAACCTTAATAGACGAAACTGAAAAAATTATTAAGGCTCAAAAGGCTAGAGGGGCAGACTTTGAATCAGGAAATATAATTAATAGGGCAAAGAACATGGTTCCTTTAATAGTACCTTTACTTCTAAGCTCTATTAATAGGGCAGACGAGCTGTCAGTTGCCATGGAAGCTAGATGCTATAATGGAGACAATGGCAGGACTAAGCTAAACCCACTAAAGTTAATACCTAGAGATATATTAATATTGGCCATAAGTATTGGTTACTTCATATTAATAGTATTTTTAGAGAGGATAATATGAGAAACCTTTCTCTAATAGTGGAATATGTAGGGAAAAATTATGCAGGATTTCAAATCCAAAATGATGTTTTGACAATTCAAGAGGTTTTAGAAAAAGCCTTAGAAAAGACCTTTAAGAAGAAAATACAAATTGTTGCAGCAGGTAGGACAGATGCTGGAGTTCACGCCTTTGGCCAAGTCATAAACTTTTTTGTAGATACTACCATGGACATAGGAAATATACCTAAGGTTATAAATATGAACCTTCCTGACGATATTAGCATTGTAGGAGCAAGGTATGTAGAGGATGACTTTTCAGCTAGGTTTTCTGCAAAGAGCAAAGTATACAAGTATGTAATATACAATAATAGGTACAGGTCGGCAGTATATGGCGATTTTTCCTACGCATATCCCCACTACCTAGATATTGAAAAAATGAAGGAAGCAAGTAAGTGCCTAATAGGTACCCATGACTTTACATCACTTATGGGCAGGGATTCTGTAGTGAAGGATGCCATTAGGACTATATACTCAGTGGATATTATTCGAGAGGGAGACCTTGTAGAAATAACTTTTCACGGCAAGTCTTTTTTGAGAAATATGATTAGGATAATAGTTGGCAGCCTATGTGATATAGGTAGAGGAAAAAAAACAGTAGACTTTTTAGAAGAATCAATAAAGAAAAAAGACAGGGCCCAGGCAGGATATACTGCTCCAGCCCAGGGTTTGTTTTTGGTAGAAGTAAGATATTAGGAAGTGGAGAAATTAATTGAGCAGTTTTATAGAAGCATTTTTGCTAGTCTTTGTGGCAGAAATAGGAGACAAATCCCAGCTTTTGTCCTTGGCCTTTGCAACTAAATATAAACTAAAAACAGTATTAACAGGAATCGCAATAGGCATATCCCTTAATCATGGCCTTGCAATAATTGCAGGAAGTCTTATTGGGGCCTATGTAGACCTAGATTATATAAGAATTATAGCCTCTTTAGTCTTTATACTATTTGGACTTTTGAGCCTAAAACTTGACTATGAAGACGAGGAAGAAGAATCAACTAGATTTAAAAACCTTGGGCCAGTAGCAACTATAGCAGGAACATTTTTTATTGGAGAACTTGGAGACAAGACCCAAATTCTTGCAATGACAATGGGAGCAATGGCAGACAACAAGTTTCTAATCTTCTT
>CAMEGD010000064.1 GCA_945916025.1 uncultured Clostridia bacterium | reverse complement strand
TACTATCTTCTATTGCTTTCTAATTTACAAATTACCTCAACATGACTTGTCAATGGAAACATATCCACCATATCCACCTTCTCCACTTTATAGTCTCCATTTCCTATTAAAAGTCCTATATCCCTAGCCATTGTTGCTGGGTCGCAGCTTATATAGGAGATTTTTTCTGGTTTTATTTCTAAAATTTTTTCTATTACTTTTTTGTCCGCTCCTGCCCTTGGTGGGTCTAGGAGGAGTTTGTTGTAATCTTTCTTAAAGGCGTCTAGTTTTTCTTCTACTTTTCCAAATAGGAATTCTGTATTTTCCAGTCCATTTTCTTTTGCGTTTTGCGTGGCATCTTTTACTGATTTTTCTGAGTATTCAATACCCACTACTTCTTTTGCTTTTTTTGCTAGTTCCATACTTATGGTTCCTATTCCTGAAAATAGTTCTAGGACCTTGTCATCTTTGGAAAAGTCTAAGTTGTCTATTCCAAGCTTGTACAATACTTCAGCTTGGACCCTATTTACTTGAAAAAATGAGGTTGGAGAAAGGATAAATTTATTTCCTAAGATTTCTTCTTGAAATTCTCCTTCTCCATAAGCTTTTATGGAAGCTTGTCCATAGTGATATTTAGGATTAGTGTTATAGTTTTCGTATATGTGACTTACATTTTCTTCTTTCAGCTTTTCTATTAGTCCTGGAAATCTTTCAGGAAATGGGCTACTAGAACCAAAGCCTATAGAGTATCCATGGCCTTTTTCAAATTTTAGGCCTTCAATATTTTCCACAAGAATAAGCATAAGCTTTCCCTCATGGTTTTCTCTAAGGCCAATTAAGTTATAGTAAAAGATTTCTGGATAGTCTTGTAGTATATCTATTATTCTCTTAGTGTTTTTTGGGGCAACTACGCAGTTTTCTAGTGTAAATACTGAATAGTTTTCCTTGTCTACATAGCCGATTTTTCCATCTTTTATCTTAAGTTGGATGTGGTTTCTATAGTTATAAAAGTCCTCCATTGTGTAGGCTTTTATTTCTTCTACTTCCACATTTCCAAGTCTTTTCAGGTTTGATTTTACCCTATTTATTTTTGAGTCTATTTGGGCCTGGTATTTGTAGTCACAATACTGACAGCCACTACACCTGTAAAAGTCTGAACAGATACTTTCTATCCTGTCTTTTGAAGGTTCTATAATTTCTACAATTTTTCCTTCTAAGTACTTCTTTTTTTCTTTTGTAATTTTTACTTCTACTAGCTCTTCTGGATAGGCATTTTCTACAAAGATGGTCTTTCCATCTATTGTTCCTATTCCTCTACCGTCGTGGCTTAGGTCTCTTATTTTTGTCTTCATATTCTAATCCTCTCTTACTAGTATTATATATTATATTTTTTCTAGATTAAAGGCTAAAGAAAACCCTTAAGTTTGGTTTTTAGCCACAACTTAAGGGTTAAGTATTTGTTTTATTTTGTAATTACTGCTCCTACTGGACACACATTGTAACATTCACCGCATTTTATACATGCTTCTTGGTCAATTACATGTTTTTCCTTAGTTTCTCCACTTATACAAGAAACTGGACAGTTCTTTGCACATATTTTACAGCCTATACAGTCATCTGTTATAAAGTATGATGATAGGTCCTTACATGCTCCTGATGGACAGGTCTTATCTTCTATATGGGCAAGATATTCATCTTTAAAGTATCTTATAGTTGATAATACTGGGTTACATGCTGTTTGGCCAAGTCCACAAAGGGATACGTCTGTAATGTATTGGGATAGGTTTTCTAAGTTTTCTAGAATTTCTACTTCAGCTTTTCCTGATGTGACTTTTTCTAGCATTTCTAGAATTCTCATGGTTCCTTCTCTACATGGAGTACATTTCCCACAGGATTCGCTTACTGTAAATTCTAAGAAGAACTTTGCTATATCTACCATACAGTCTGTTTCGTCCATAACTACTAGGCCACCTGATCCCATTATGGAGCCAATTTCCTTTAGGTTTTTAAAGTCGATTGGTAGGTCAAAGTATTTTGATGGTATTACTCCTCCTGAAGGTCCTCCTGTTTGGACTGCCTTAATTTTTCTATCCTTTGGTATTCCTCCACCTATGTCAAAGACGATTTGGTTTACTGTAGTTCCCATTGGTACTTCCACAAGGCCAGAGTTGTTAACCTTTCCTACAAGGGCAAAGACCTTTGTCCCAGTTGTATCTTCTGTTCCTATGGATGCATAGTTTTCTCCTCCCTTGTTAAGGATATAGCCTACATTTGCGAAGGTTTCTACGTTATTTATTATTGTTGGCTTGTTCCAAAGTCCTTCTACTGCAGTTCTCTTTAGTTTTGGTTGAGGCATGCCTCTGTTGCCTTCTATGGATTCTATAAGGGCTGTTCCTTCTCCACAGACAAAGGCACCTGAACCTAGTCTTAGGTTTACATGGAAGGAAAAGTCTGATCCTAAGATTTTGTCTCCTAGAAGATTGTGGGCTTCTGCTTCTTTAATTGCTTGTCTTAGTTGTTTTACTGCATTTGGATACTCTGCCCTAATGTAAATAAATCCTTCGTCAGAGCCTATTGCTCTAGCACAAATTGCCATTCCTTCTAAAACTGAATGAGGGTCTCCTTCCATAATGGACCTGTCCATATAGGCTCCTGGGTCACCTTCGTCAGCATTCATAATTACATATTTCTTATCCCCTTCTGCATCAAGGGCAGTTTGCCATTTTACTCCTGTTGGAAATCCTGCTCCCCCTCTGCCACGTAGGCCAGACAGATTAAGCTCGTCTATAATTTCTTGAGGAGTCATTTCAAATATTGCTTTTTCAAGTCCCTTGTATCCATCTAAGGCTACGTATTCTTCTACTGAATTCGGATTTATTATTCCATAGTTCTTTAGGGCTATCCTAGTTTGTCTTTCATAGAAGTCCCCTTTTAGTTTTGGGTAGGCTCCACCTGTATCTATATTTTCATCTTTTTCTAATCGTTCTCTTAAGATGGGAAGATACATTTCTTTCATTTCTGATAATTTAGTCATTATTCTTCACCTCTCAATTCTTCAATTAGTTTGTCTACATCCTTCATCTTAAAGTGAGGATATCTTTTTTCATTTACAACTACAAGTGGCGCTAGGGAACACTCTCCTACACACCTAGTTTCTATTAGAGAAAACTTTTGGTCTTGAGTTGTTTCTCCAAGTCCAATTCCTAAGTCACTTTGGAAGTTATTTAATATATCTTCTGCCCCTTTTACATAACATGCTGTTCCCATACATACGGAAATCTTATACTTTCCTGTAGGAACAAAGGTAAATTGGGCATAGAAGGTAGCTACTCCATATATTCTAGCTATAGGAACTTGTAGTTTTCTAGATATTTTTTCTAGAATTTCCCTTGGAAGGTAACCAAACAATTCTTGGGTTTCTTGAAGAACTGGTATAAGGGCTCCGTCTCTTCCGTAATACTTGTCTAATAAAAGGTCTAGTTTTTCTATTTCTTCACTGTATTTTTCTATGTTAAATTCTGCCATTTTATCCCTCCACAATTTCTGTAAGTGGTACAAACTTCTTTACAGTATTATCCCTATCTGCTACTTTTTCAACTTTTACAGCTGCAACTTTAAATTCTGCAGTCTTTGAAGTAGGGTCATAGGCCCCGTTTGTAAGAACATTTACAGGTGATTCTTTGTAGTGGTGGGTCATAAATATCATCCCTGGTTGGACTCTATCTGTTATATTAGCCCTAGTTATGAGCTCTCCTCTACGAGAAGTTACTTTCATATAGTCAAGTTCTTTTATTCCAAGTTTCTTAGCATCAATTGGGTGAATTTCTGCTGTTTCGTAAGGATTAATTGCATTTAAAGTGGATGAGAACCTAGTAGTTACGTTGTAGTGGCCTAGTTTTCTACCAGTATTTAGGATCATTGGATAGTCTTCATCTGGAAGTTCGTCTGGGTCCTGGTGGTCTACTAGTACAAAGTTTGCCTTTCCTAATGGGAAGTCTCCGTTTTCATACATAAACTTCGTTCCTGGATGTTCTTCATCCCAACAAGGCCATTGTAGTCCAGCTTCTTCTAACCTTTCGTAAGTCATTCCCCTAAACTGTGGAGCTAACATTCTCATTTCGTCAAATATTTCTTCTTCATTTTTCCAATCAAAACCTTCAGCTCCCATGGCTTTCGCTACGCCTGCAACTATCTTCCAGTCTGCTATAGCCATACCTGGAGCCTCAACTGCCTTTCTAACCCTTTGAACTCTTCTTTCTGATGCAGTGAAGGTTCCGTCTTTTTCAGCATAAAGAGCTGCTGGGAAGATTACATCTGCGTACTTTGTAGATTCACTAAAGAAGATTTCTTGGCAGGCCATAAATTCTAAGTTATTAAAGCCTTTTATCACATGGTTTGTATCGGGATCTGTTAATAGTGGATCTTCTCCCATTAGATACATAGCCTTTAGGTCTCCAGAAACTCCAGCATCAAACATATCTGGTAGGTAGTAACCAACTTCTTTGTCTAATTCAACTCCCCATGCTTCTTCAAACTTTCTCATTGATTCCACATCTGTTACCTTAAAGTATCCTGGCATTGTATTTGGAAGTGCACCCATATCACATGCTCCTTGAACATTGTTTTGTCCACGAAGTGGGTTTACGCCAGTAGATTCTCTACCTACATGTCCTGTTAGTAAGGCAAGGTTAGATATTGATATTACATTATTTGTTCCAGTTATGTGTTCAGTTATTCCAAGACCATAGATTATGGCAGCTCTATCAGCCTTAGCATAGGATTCTGCTACCTTGTATAAGGTTTCCTTGTCAATTCCAGTAATTTCTTCAGTAACTTCTGGAGTGTATTTTGAAACATGGTCCTTAAATTCTTCAAAGAACCTAGAATTTTTTTCTACATAGTCCTTGTCTTCCCAACCATTTTCAATAATTATGTTACAAATCCCATTCATAAGTGCTATGTCAGAACCCGATTTTTGGGACATGTGAATATTGGACATCCTAGCTAATTCTGTTTTTCTAGGGTCAGCAACTATTAGTTTTGTTCCTTTAAGAAGGGCTTGTTTTACCTTGTTACCAATTACTGGATGAGCTTCTGTTGTATTTGAACCAATAATAAAGACTAAGTCTGCTCTTAAAAGTTCGTTTGTAGAGTTAGTCATTGCACCATTTCCAAAGGTTTGTTGAAGGCCTGTAACTGAAGGGGCATGACAAATTCTAGCGCAGTGGTCTACGTTATTAGACCCTAAAACTGCCCTAACAAATTTTTGTAAAACATAGTTTTCTTCGTTGGTACACCTAGCGCTTGAGGTTCCTGCTAGGGCCTTTGAGCCGTACTTTTCTTTTATTTCAGTAAGTCTTTTTGCAGTATAAGTAAGGGCTTCTTCCCAAGTTGCCTCTCTAAACTTACCATTTTCTTTAATAAGAGGTGTGGTTACCCTGTCCTTGGAAGTTATCATATCAATATGAAATCTTCCCTTTACACACATTTGTGTTCCATTTATTGGAGCATATTTTGTGTCTTCTACTGGAGTAACTCCCACAACTTTTCCTTTGTATATGTTTAGGTCATAGACACAACCAGTTCCACAGAACGGACAAGTTGTTCTGACTTTTTCTAATTCATGGTTCCTGTATCTTATGAGTTGTTTGTTTTCTAGGGCACCAGTTGGGCAAACAGAAACACATTGGCCACACATTCTACAAATATCTTTGTTAAAAGGTTGGTCAAAGGCTGTAGTTACAGTTGTTTCAAAGCCCCTATTTGTGAAATCATATGTACCAGTTACCTGGATTTCATTACAGACTCTTACGCATTTTCCACACTTTATGCACTTGTCTTGGTCCCTTACTATTACTGGGTTGTTCCCATCTAGTAGGTGTTTAGTCTTTTTGCCTTCGTATAGGCCCCTAACTCCAAGTTTAAAGCAAAGGTCTTGAAGCTCACAAGAACCTGTAGCACTACATACTAGACATTCTTCCTTGTGATTACTCATAAGTAATTTTAGGGTTTCTCTTCTATATTTTTGAAGCCTTGGAGTATTAGTCTTTATATCCATACCTTCTTTACATAGAGTCGAACAGGCTATCTCTGGCTTTTTCTTTCCATTAATTTCTACTATACACATTCTACATCCCCCAAAAGGAGATAGTTCTTTCATATAGCATAATTGGGGTATTTCTATTCCAAGAGATTTTGCTGCTTCTATAATTGTGGTATCGTTTGCGACACTAATGTTGTGACCATCAATTTTTAGATTAATCATTGTAATATCACTCCTCTTATTTATCAATATTCTGAGTATAACATAATAATTTTCGTTAATGTATAAATTAAGGCCTTTTATTAAACTCTAATTAATATTTCTTTTTTGTATTAAGAGTTATCAAAAGTTTAAAGCAATAAAAAACCAACTCATAAATAAGAAATCAATTCCTAAATAAGAAATCAATTCCTAAATATTAGTTAGTTTTATTTTTAAATTATACTATTTAATTTTCTAGCCTGCTAGAAGTACGCAAGAATAAATAGACGGCAATATTGAAAACTATACATAGGTCTAAATATTTATAAGTAAATAGGTTAATTCCAAGTAACAAATTTGCATTTGCAATTTCAACAATTATAAATACCAATAAGTAAAGTGTTGTAATAATCTTAAGATACTTTGTATGGTTGTAGTCTCTACAATAATATATAAGGATTAAGTATGAGATTACTATAATCCCAAAAATTATTAAAGGTATATAGTAGTGTGTTATAATTGAAAATTCGAAACTTCTTTTAATTTCTTCTTTCATATAAGTAAGTAATATTACTAAGGCAAGAGAAATTATAGGCAAAATTGTCAAAAGAAAGTAATATGTAGTTTTGTTTAAGCTATCATTTTTCAATCTTTCCACCCCCTTATGTATTTATATTATAAGCATAGCACAATAGTTTTCTTTAAGGTACAAGTTCGAAGTCTTTTAATTTAGTAGGAAGAGTCTCTGATAAATTTTAATTTCTTGTTAATTTTCACCATCATTGATAAAATTATAAGTAGAAGAATATTGTTTTGGGAGGCAAAATGAAAAGTTATGATATAGTCTTTGTAGGCTCTGGTGCAGCTGGCGTTTTCGCCGCTTACGAATTTACAAAATTAAATACAGATAAAAAGATACTTGTAATTGATGGTGGTAATGATATTTACAGAAGGTCTTGCCCTATTACTGCTGGAAAAGTAGAAAACTGCATAGGCTGCAAGCCTTGTAATATTATGCAAGGTTATGGTGGAGCTGGAACCTTATCAGATGGTAAATACAATATTACAACTGAATTTGGTGGAGAGCTTCACAAGGTAGTAGGACAAAAAAAGGCCATAGACCTAATGGAATATGTAGACAGTGTTATGGTTGATTTTGATGGACAGGAGTCTAAACTTTTTGAAACTGATTCTACAAACTTAAAGACCCTTTGTCTAAAAAACAACCTTCACCTACTAAATGCTAAGGTTAGGCATTTTGGTACTGATAGAAACTATGAAATCTTAAAAAAGATTTATAAATATACTGAAGACAAAATCCACTACACTTTTAATACTACAGCTAGTGATATTCAAAAAATAAATGATAAGTTTTTAGTGAAAACCAACAAGGGAGACTTTGAATGTGACAAGTTAGTCCTTGCATCTGGTAGGTCTGGATCTAAGTGGATGAGCCAAATCTTTAAGAAATTTAATATAGACACTAGTTCTAATAGGGTGGATATTGGGGTTAG